>NZ_JBIWEX010000029.1:0-52920 GCF_044762745.1 Psychrobacillus sp. NPDC096426
CCAGGATCAAACTCTCCATAATAGAGAACTTAAAAAGCTCATTTTGTTTTGCTGGCATCATCATTAAATGATGTCAAAATTGTTTTGCTATCAGATTAACTGAAGTTAATCTATCAAGCTATATGTCTTAACGTTTTGCATGTTCAGTTTTCAATGTTCATGTTGTCGTCTTGTTTTAGCGACATTTAATATCTTAACATTTTTGTTTTTCTTTGTCAACAACTTTTTTCAACTTATTTTTCAAGTGAAATCAGTAGTGAAAATGACAACTTGATAACTATACCACCTTGGATTTGTTTTGACAAGTACTTTTCGAAATAAAATTCAAATCATTTTCTATTACTCTCTGAGACACTATATATAGAAGAACAAAAAGGAGATGCTACTATATAGTAGCATCTCCTTTTCAACATCATTATTAATTAATCTCTGTGTCGCATTGTTGGGAATAACAATACATCCCGGATAGAAGCTGAATTCGTTAAAAGCATTACTAAACGGTCAATCCCTATTCCTAGTCCACCCGTTGGAGGCATACCGTATTCTAACGCTTCTAAGAAATCTTCATCCATTTCATGCGCTTCATCATTACCCGCTTCTTTTTCTACTAACTGCGCTTCGAAACGTTGGCGTTGATCAATTGGATCATTTAACTCTGTAAATGCGTTTGCATGTTCACGACGCACGATAAACAATTCAAAACGATCTGTGAAACGACCATCTTCAGGATTTTTCTTCGCAAGTGGTGACACTTCTACTGGATGTCCGTAAATGAAGGTTGGTTGAACTAACGTTTCTTCTACTTTTTGTTCGAAGAATTCATTTAATACATGACCTACTTCCATAGATGGTTTCACTTCTACTCCGTGTTCTTTCGCTAATGCGTGCGCTTCTTCTTTCGTCATCTCATTCCAGAAGTCCGCTCCTGTAGTTTCTTTTACTGCATCTGCCATATGCCAGCGTCTCCAGCCTGGCGCAAGATTAATCTCATCGTCACCATACATGATCGTTGTAGAACCTAATACTTCTTGTGCAACATGTGACACTAAGTTTTCCGTTAAGTTCATGATATCTTGATAATCTGCGTACGCTTCATATAACTCAATCATCGTAAATTCCGGATTATGACGTGTTGAAACGCCTTCGTTACGGAATACACGCCCTATTTCGTATACCTTTTCCAGTCCACCTACGATCAGGCGTTTTAAATGTAATTCTATCGCAATGCGCATATATAGTTCCATATCAAGTGCATTGTGATGAGTAATGAATGGACGTGCTGCCGCTCCACCAGCAACAGAATGCAATAACGGCGTTTCCACTTCTAGGTAGCCTTGTCCATCAAGGTAACGACGCATTGATTGAATGATACGACTTCTAGTGATAAACGTTGTTTTGCTTTCGTCGCTTGTCATTAAATCTAAGTAACGTTGACGGTAGCGTTGTTCGACGTCTTTAAGCCCGTGGAATTTCTCCGGCATTGGACGTAGTGATTTAGTTAAAAATGTGAATTCCACCGCTTTAACAGATAACTCTCCTACTTGTGTACGGAACACATTTCCTCGTACTCCTACAATATCCCCTAAATCGGCTGAGTTAAATAATTCATATGCATCTTCACCAATTGCATCTTTACGCACATAAATTTGAATTTGACCGCCAAAGTCTTGGATATGAGCAAATCCTGCTTTCCCTTTTCCACGCTTCGTCATAATACGTCCAGCTATAACTACTTCATGTGTTGTTTCTTCTAATTGTTCCTTTGTAAACTCTTCAAATTCAGCGATCACTTGATTACTTAAGTGTGTACGCTCAAATTTCCCACCAAAAGGATCTAATCCTTTCTCTTGTATTGCAGTCATCTTTTGTCTTCTCACCAAAAGTTGATCATTTAATTCTTCTACATTAGACATGTCGGTCACTCCTCCACTACTTACTATCCGCAAGTATCTTTTATAACATTGAACTTATTGTACACAATTTCTGTGCTCTGTTCATCTTTTTCCTTCATCGTTCGATATTTTCCATTATTCAGATTACCTAGTGGAACTTAAAAGAGCCGTCACTAAACGTGACAGCCCTTCTTATTACTTTTGCTACTAAGCAAGAATTAAATCGACAGCGCTATCTTCTTTCAAAGCTTCTTCTGCAAAATAACGCAAGTAATCCTTTAGCTCTTGTGCGGTTTCCGTTTGGTTAACCACATTTCTTGCTGTCCCATTTCCACGAATACCTTTTAAATACCAAGCAGCATGTTTGCGCATTTCTCTTACCGCTATCCCTTCCCCTTTTAAGGCAGTTAAACGATCAAAGTGCAATAAACAAACATCAATCTTCTCTTGAACAGTTGGTTCTGGCTTTAATTCACCAGTCTCTAAATATTCGACTGTACGGTAAATCATCCAAGGGTCTCCTAGAGCTGCACGTCCAATCATCACAGCGTCAACACCTGTTTCGTCTAGCATCCGTTTTGCATCTTGAGGAGTATTTACATCCCCGTTTCCGATAACAGGAATATTCACTGATTCTTTCACTTGGCGAATCAAATCCCAATTTGCATGTCCTTCATACATTTGTAAACGAGTACGACCATGTACTGCAACCGCCGCTCCACCAGCACGTTCTACCGCTCGAGCGTTGTCCACTACATAAATATGATCATCATCCCAACCTGTACGCATTTTCACACTTACTGGTTTTTTCACATTGTCTACTACTGCAGAAACCATCTCGTAAATCTTTTCTGGGTCTAGAAGCCATCTAGCCCCTGCTTCACATTTAATAATTTTATTTACCGGGCATCCCATATTAATATCAATGATATCCGCAGACGTATGTTGATCCACGTATTTCGCAGCTGCTACAAGCGTTTCTTTCTCTCCTCCAAAAATTTGAAGTGATAGTGGATTTTCACGCTCATCGATATAAAGCATACTTAATGTTTTCTCGTTTTTTAAAACAATCCCTTTATCGCTAATCATCTCAGCATAAACTAGTCCTGCTCCAAACTCCTTTACCGTCAAACGAAAAGCCGAGTTACAAATACCAGCCATCGGGGCAAGTACGACTCGGTTATCCATCACGAAATCACCAATTTGAAATGGTTTTGTTGATGCATTTGCCATAACATTCACCTTCCTCCTATTTATCTATTCGTATATCAAAAACGCATGAATGCGTCTACTCCATTGGAGGGTCGCCATAAATGGACACCTTCTTTTAGGGTATGGGCAAGCTCTATGAAAGAACGATTTGTCCTAGGTTCTCTTAAATCTGAGTTTATTTCAACTAATGGTATGAGGACGAAGCCTCTTTCGGACATCCTTGGATGCGGAATAATGAGGTTCTCCGTTTCCACAACCTCTTCATTATACAACAAAATGTCAAGGTCTACCGTGCGGGGGCCCCAATGTATTTCTCTTGTACGCCCAAGTTCCGCCTCAATTTCGTTACACTTTTTAAGTAATTCAAGCGGGGTCATTGAAGTCTCGAGCTCCACTACTATATTTAAAAACGCATCCTGATCTACATATCCGACCGGGTCCGTTTCATATACCGAAGATACTTGGGACACTTTTACACCTTTCACACCCTGTAATGATCGTACTGCCTGTTGAAGGAATAGTAGGCGATCCCCAATATTTGACCCTAATGAAAGATACACTCTATTCATAGTGAACCTCTCGTAATATCAACTGCAACAGAAGCATAATGTCCCGCAATTGGCGGATTAGGCTTCACTAACTGAACACGGCAACCGCTAACTTTCGCTTGATAGTTCTCTAAAATATGCGAAGCAATTTTTTCGGCAACTGCCTCTATCAATAAATATGGTTTGCCCTCTACAATTTCCTTGCATAACTCAAAAACTTCCGCATAATTTACTGTCTCTTCTAAATTATCGGTTTCGCCCGCTTTTTTTAGATCACAAGCTAGCGTAATCGTTACTCGAAAAATTTGACCAAGTTTTGTTTCTTCCGGCAAGGCACCATGATACCCGTAAAACTCTAAATCATTTAAATGAATGTAATCCACTACAGTTAATCCTCCCTTTCCTCGTATATCTGTTTTCCTGTCAGCACATCCATCATTTTCGTCATGCGCGCAATTTCCTTCACATCGTGCACACGTACCATATGGCAACCGAGCTGCAAACCATAACAAACGGTTGCACCTGTCCCTTCCATTCGTTCTCCCACGGGGAGATTCAACACGTTGCCGATTAAACGTTTACGAGATGTTGCAAGTAATACAGGATACCCCATATCGACTAAGTCACCTAAATGTTGCATCATCCAAATATTTTGTTCGGTCGTTTTTCCGAAGCCTATACCTGGGTCTAACCAAATATGTTCGTCGGGAACTCCAGCAGTTTTTACTATTTGGATGCATTCTTCTAAGTCTTGCTTAGCTTCTGACCAGAAATCGCTATATTCTTCGTTATCTCGGTTATGCATTAAAATAATCGGAACACCTAGTTCTGCAGCTACTTGTGCGACTTTCGGATCTTTTTTGGCACCCCAAATATCATTAATTACATGTGCACCTGCAAGAACTGCAGCATGAGCTACTGCTGATTTATACGTATCGATGGATATAACCGCATCCACTTCCGCTCGAATTGCTTGGATAACTGGAACAACTCGTGCGATTTCCTCTTCGTCTGAAATGACTGTATGTCCTGGCCTAGTTGATTCGCCGCCCACATCAATGATTTTCGCTCCATCTGCGACCATTTGCTTCGCACGAGCAACAGCTGTTTCTATTTCATTAAACTTCCCACCATCTGAAAAAGAATCAGGGGTGACGTTCAAGATCCCCATGACAATCGTTTCTTTTTTAAAATCTAATGTAACTCCTCCAGCCTCAAAGACTCCGGAATGATAATGTAAGTTCATCTTATTGTCCTTTCCTCCTGCACACACTTTACATACGCATTATGTACCATCGTATATACAGATCCGTTATTTCCTAAAAATGGTTTACCATCTATCTCTTTAATAGGGACAATTTCTTGTACCGAATTTGTTATAAATACCTCATCCGCCGTTTCAAGTAGCTCTTTCGTAAATAAGCCTTCTTCCACTTGGAACTTATGTATTATCCATTCCCGTGTTATCCCAGGAAGTATCCCAGTTGCAAGTGACGGTGTATAAATTTTTCCGTCTTTCGCCCAAAATACGTTGGATGTAATTCCTTCTGCAACAAACCCGTCGGCTGTTAGAAAAACTCCCTCATACATCGCCATTGATTCTACTTCAAACCTTGCTTGTATATTATTTGCGAAATGGTGGGATTTATGACGATCTGCACTTTCTGGAGTATTTCGAGCTGTTTTCAACCATACGGCTGCTTTTTCCGTCCCCCTAGGTGCAAAATGCAAAGCTTTGCGGAATAAAATCACGGTAGGTTTTTCGTAATGAGACGGCTGAAGTCCAATATCGTGTATACCAGCAGAGATATTTAATCGGAAATAGCCGTCTTCCCCGTCGTTTTCTTTTGTTAATACTTTGATAGCAGCTAAAATAGTCTCTTTATCATATGGCATTGCCATACGAAAATCAGCCAAAGCGTGAGAAAGACGCTTCCAATGCTCATCGAATAAAAACACTTGGCCATCATACGTGCGAAACGTTTCAAAAAAACCAAGTCCATATAAAAAGCCATGATCATAAGCAGAAACTGTCAATTCTTCCGAGCGATATAACTTACCATTCTTCCAGGCATCCATTTATATACACTCCTTAGCAGCAATGCTATATTTTTCGATGAAATTTCGGATGAGTTTTTTCCCTTCTTCCGTCATAATGGATTCTGGATGGTACTGCACCCCTTCAATCGCAAATTCTTTATGGCGCAATCCCATAATTTCTCCTTCTTCCGTCCAAGAAGTTACTTCCAGACAATCCGGCAGCGACTCTTTTTCTACTAGTAGAGAATGGTATCTTGTCGCATGAAAAGGGTTCGGCATCTGTTCGTTTGCTCCTTTTCCATCGTGAAAAACAGGAGAAATTTTCCCGTGCATCAACTTTTTAGCACGAATAACTTTTCCACCAAAAGCTTGTCCGATCGATTGATGTCCTAAACAAACACCGAAGATGGGAATTCTCCCGGCAAAATGCGTAATTACGTCTAGGCTTATACCCGCTTCGTTTGGCGTACAAGGTCCAGGAGACACAACAATAACTTGAGGGGCTAACTGTTCAATTGTATCTAGCGTCACAGCATCATTCCGAAAAACTTTTACTTCTACTCCTATTTCACCAATATATTGAACGAGATTATATGTAAAAGAATCGTAGTTATCAATCATTAAAATCATCTGATTTCCCCCTCTGCCATTGCCTTCGCTTGCCAAACCGCTTTTGCTTTGTTTAACGACTCTCTATATTCTGCGCTCGGAATCGAATCAATAACAATACCGGCACCAGCTTGAATATGTGCCATCCCCTCTTGAATAAATGCAGTGCGGATAACAATATTTAGCTCTAAATCTCCTGAAAATCCTAACCAGCCAATAGATCCTGTATATAATCCTCTACGAACCGGTTCAAGCTCTTCGATAATTTCCATTGTCCGAATTTTAGGTGCCCCTGTAATCGTTCCACCCGGGAACATTGCGCGAATAATTTCTGCATTCGACGTACCTGAGCGCAGCATTCCTTTTACATTCGAAACGATATGCATAACATGCGAGTATCGTTCAATAACCATGAATTCGTCCACTTCGACCGTTCCATATGCAGAAACTCTTCCCAAATCATTTCTCTCTAAGTCTACAAGCATTACATGCTCTGCCCGTTCTTTTTCATTTTCTATTAGTTCATTTGCTAAACTGATATCCTCCGCATCACTTTTACCACGTGGTCTTGTCCCTGCAATCGGACGAGTGGATAATTCTATATCTTTTTTCTTCACTAATAACTCTGGCGATCCAGATACAACGGCAAATTCCGGTGAATGAATAAATGCCATATAGGGAGATGGATTAAAGGCACGTAATGATTCGTACATAACAATCGGTTCGGCCTTCAACTGTTTTGACTGCCGGACGGATAAATTTACTTGAAAAACATCCCCTTGCGCGATATATTGCTGTGCTTTTCTAACAGCATCTTCAAATTCAGAGGAACTGACAGATACATGTAATTCTGAATGGTCTTCCGCTACTTCCACTGCTGATTCGGATTGAAAAATACTTGATGCAAGACCCGTTTCCGCAGCCAATCTATACTGTTCTTCTAATTTCACCAAATCTACGTTACTCGTAGATAATTTCATAAGTGTAATGACTTCCGTTTCCACGTCTAATACTGCCCAAACATCAAACAAGTAAAAATATAAATCTGGAACATGTAGATCATCTACCGCTATTGTTGGTAATACTTCTATTTTCCTTGCATAATCATAGCTAATAAAACCAGTAGCCCCGCCTTGGAAATCTGGTAAGTCTTCTCGAAATGGAAGTTTGTACGAAGCAACTAGTTTTTCTAACTCCTCCAACGCCTCTCCTTGGCGATCTTCCACCTTTCCATCTCGCCATTCGATGTGTAGTCCAGTTTCGTTAGATTTAGTTATAGCAAAAGGATTCCAGGCAGCAACAGACAAATGACCTCCTCGCCCACTTTCGAAAAATAAGTGATGAGATTCCTCTTTTGTTATTTCTTTATATGCATAAAAAAACGCTTCTTTTGATAGTTGAAATGCATGCGTTTGAAGTTGTAAATCCACTTTTTCAAATCCCCCTAAAAACGGTTTGCTTTCATCTTAACTTGAAAGCACTCCTTTTCGCCACAAAAAAAGAGAGCGAGCAATAATTGCCTCCTCTCCACTTTCATTTATTAATCTTCGAATTGGTATAACGGTGTACTTAAATAGCGCTCTCCGTTATCAGGAATAATTGCAACTACTTTTTTCCCTTTACCAAGTTGTTTTGCGAGTTGAAGCGCCGCATAAATAGCTGCTCCTGCAGAAACTCCACCTAAAATTCCTTCCGATTTTGCGACCGCGCGGGATGTTTCGTATGCGTCCTCATTCGATACTTGAGTAATGGAATCATATAATTCCGTATCCAATACTTTCGGAATAAAACCAGCACCGATTCCTTGGATTTTATGTGGACCTGGTTTACCACCAGATAAAACGTTTGAATCTTTTGGTTCCACTGCAACTAATTGAATATCCGGGAACTTTTCTTTTAATACGCCACCAGCACCAGTAATCGTTCCACCAGTACCAATTCCTGATACAAATCCGTGTAATTCATCGAATGCTTCTGCAATTTCCGGACCAGTAGTTAGACGGTGAATTTCTGGATTTGCCGCGTTATTAAATTGTTGTGGCATAAACCATCCATTTTCTTTTTCTAGTTCTTCCGCTTTCGCAATTGCACCTTTCATACCATCTGCTCCAGGTGTTAATACTAACTCGGCACCATACGCTCGAAGTAGGTTTCTTCGTTCTAAGCTCATTGTGTCCGGCATTACTAATACGGCATTATATCCTTTTGCTGCAGCGATCATCGATAGTCCTATTCCTGTGTTACCACTAGTCGGTTCAATGATTGTGCTACCTTCTTTTAACTTACCTTCTTTTTCAGCCGCTTCAATCATCGCAAATGCAATACGGTCTTTTACACTACTACCGGGATTGAAGTATTCAAGTTTTACGTAAACTTCTGCATCTTCCGGGTTCGTTACTCTGTTTAATTTTACGATCGGTGTTTTTCCAATTAAATCTAATACGGATTGTGCTAACTTCGTCATAGTTCCACTCCTAATCCCTACTTAGTTAATAGGTTTTATTTTCTTTATCATACCAATGATAGAGAAGCATTGTCAATAATACTTCTAAAATAAATAACGAGAAATCTAGCAGTTACCGTTAAGCGATACCTGTAGTCCACTAAATTGTTTTCCGAAGCTTTCGCAGGAGTCAGCGGACGCTCTCCAAACAACAAAAGAATCGATAATAAGTAAAAAAGCACACCCTTTAGAGTATGCTTTTATTTTTCACTATAAAACCAATCCGCGTTAAATTCTTCCCAGAACGCTTCTTGTGTAACTGATTGCGACAACTGATCTAGTGCAAGTTCTCTACGAATATGATCTTCTACATCAGAAAACGAAAAAGATTGCCCCTTGAATATACTATTCACTTGAGCAACTGCAAAACGACCATCCGATAAAGAAATAACATCGCTCCATTTACCTGCATCTATTTTCGGTAAAGCTTTCCATAACGCTTCATCTACAGTTTCTGTACCTTCCACAACATATCCAATATCTCCACCTAAACTTGCGGAACTTATATCAGAGGATCGTTCTCTTGCTAGCCCTTCAAACGAGGAACCACTCTCAAGTTCCTTTACTACTTCTTTCGCTTCAGCTTCTGTTGAACTATAAATAACACTTGTACGATAAGAAGTTGGTATGTTATATAAACTTTTATTATTCTCATAAAATGCTTTAATGTCAGCATCTTGGATAACAATATCTTTTGCTAATACTTTTTCTAAAATTAATCGAGCACGAACTTTTTTACGCATCACTTCTTCATCGAATGATTGATATGATGTATCCACTCCTTCTTGTGTGGACCGGATAAGTGCAAGCTCCAAATCTATTTCTGCATCACTTACTTTGATATTGTTTTTCTCTGCTGCAGCTTCCATTACCGCTGCATTTACCATGTCTAGCAAAACTTCTTTTCCATACATCGACTCCATCGAAGCCATCCATTGTTTTTTCGTAATAACCCTACCATCAACTGAAGCAACTTCCTCTTCCGTTTCACTAGTTTTTTCATTCGGTATTAACCAAGCAATAAACCATAGTAAATTACCTAGTAAAAGGATGCCTAGCATAAGAAGTACTGGTTTCGTTTTTAAACGTCGTTTTGGTTGAGAATCTTCGTTATTACGCGTTGATTTCATCGATAAACGACTCCAATTCGTCTACTGAGTAGTTGTATTTTTCCATACAGAAATGACAGTGTGCTTCTGCGCCTCCATCCTCTGCAATCATTTCACGAATTTCACTTTCACCTAAACTGATAATTGCACTTCCAAATCTTTCTTTGGAGCAATTGCACTCAAATGCAACTGGCATTGTACTTAAAATTTGTACATTTTCTTTCCCTAAAATTTCAAATAGCAATTCCTCTGGAGTTAATCCTTTTTCGATTAACTTAGAAACTGGTTCCATTTTATTTAAATGCTCTTCGATAATTGTAATTGTTTCATCGTCCGTACCTGGCATCAATTGAATAATGAATCCACCTGCAGCTAAAATTGTGTTATCTGGATTAACTAAAACGCCAAGTCCGACAGACGAAGGGACTTGTTCTGATACAGCAAAATAATACGTAAAATCTTCTGCAATTTCACCAGAAGTAATCGGTACTTGCCCTGTAAAGAAATCTCTCATTCCTAGGTCTTTTACTGTTGTAAGTGTTCCTTCCGTCCCTACTGCACGACGAACATCTAATTTTCCTTTTTCATTTAAGTCAAAATGAGTTTGCGGGTTTGTAACATATCCACGTACTTCCCCTTTTGCATTACTATCAATTACCATCGGACCAATAGGACCATTTCCTTCTACTTTGACTGTAAGCTTGTCTTCTCCTTTTAACATTGCCCCCATCATTACAGTAGCAGTCATCGATCTTCCGAGTGCAGCTGATGCTGTTGGCCATGTCCCATGACGACGTTGTGCTTCTCCAACTGTATCTGTTGTTCGAACAGCAAATGCACGAACACTTCCTTCAAAAGCTAATGCCCTTACTAAATAATCATTCATTTATTTCATACCTCTTTCATCTATATTTCGTTGATATATTAAATATAATCCTTTTAACGTTAAAAAAGGATCAATAACGTCCATTACGGTTGTTTCTTCACCGATCAAGGAAGCCATGCCCCCTGTCGCAATTACTTTCGGGTTTTTCTTCGAGACTTTTTTCATACGGTTCACGATGCCTTCGACTTGCCCTACATAACCATATACAATACCTGCTTGCATAGCCGATACAGTATTTTTGCCAATAATATGTTCTGGTCTCGTTAGTTCGATTCGAGGAAGTTTACTCGCTTTCGTAAATAATGCCTCTGTTGATATACCGATACCCGGAGCAATAGCACCACCCATATAGTCTCCTTTTTCGTTGACATAACAATAGGTTGTTGCAGTTCCAAAATCTACAATAATAAGTGGAGCACCGTATTCGTGGATAGCAGCAACCGCATTTACAATCCGATCTGCTCCAACTTCACGAGGGTTTTCATATTTAATATTTAAGCCGGTTTTAACACCGGGACCTACTATTAATGGTTTTATACCAAAGTATTTTTTGCACATCGCTTCTAAAGAAAACATGATAGGAGGTACTACTGAAGAAATAATAATTCCTTCTATTTGCTCAAAAGCAATATTTGCATGTGAAAATAATGCTTTCACTTGCATTCCATATTCGTCCTCTGTTTTCAGGCGATCTGTTTCCATCCGCCAATGATGGATTAACGTATCGTTTTCATATACCCCTAAAACGATGTTCGTATTCCCTGTATCTAACACAAGTATCATCTAGCTTGTCCTCACTTCTCGTAAGTTTTCCAAAACATCATACCATATATAGGGGCACGAACAAAAGCACAGTAGCTTGTCCCTCCCCCGACAAACAACTTGGAATGCTGAATGTAATGTTGCGCAATCTAGAGATAATGCGTCTTAAAGAATTTACCGCTAGGATTTCCGCTGCAGGCGGACGATTTCCGCTTCAATCAACAGAACTTGCTGATTAATCAATAACTAAATCGAATAAAGTACTACGTTTATCAACATCCTCCTAGCCATGACTGAGTTAAAATCATCCTATACACATTATATAATTAAGCACAACATCAAGAGCATATACGTAAAATTAATCTTTGTAATCGCATCATTAAGACAGAATTGCTATATATAGCATCTCCGCTAGACTTGTTTGTCGTGTTCAGCGTCCTGTTTGTCACTTTCGAGATGTGTTTTGTCGTATTCGGAAGGTAGTTTGTCGCGTTCACAGCATGTTATGTCACGTTAAACCATTTATTGGATTTTATTTTCAAGAAATACTACATAAGATTAAATTTAACAGTAATTCTAACTAGCTAGCAATTTAAGTGGATTGAAGCGAACAGGCGGCGACTCCTGCGGGATGAGTGAGACAGATGAAACTTCACAGCGCACGCGTAGCGTCGGTAAAGGTTCATCGCTCACCCTGCGGAAAGCGTCCGCCCTGCAGCGGAAATCCGAGCGGAAACTTCCTTATGATGCATTATCTCTAAATTTAAGTTCCTAGGGTAATAAAAAAAGCTGATTGCCTCGCACATATGCGATAGACAATCAGCTTTTACATTCTATTAATCTCTTCGTTCTTCTTGAATGCCGTTTTCCGGTAAGCTTGCAGTACCTTCTTCTTTTGGTAAGTCACCAGTAGATGGATCTGCAGGAGCCCCTACCGCGTCAGCTGTTTCTTCTTTTTCAAGATTCACTTCCGCTTCCTGATTCGACTTTTCATATGGTCTTTCCGGAAGAGTGCCATGTTCTTCTAAATGCTTGATTTGCGCAGCATCTAACGTTTCCACTTCTAATAACGTATTCGCAATTAAATTTAATAATTCGCGTCTTTCCGTTAAAATTTGTTTTGTACGTTCATATTGCTCTTTAATCATTGTTTGCATTTCATGGTCAATTTCATAAGCAATGGCATCGGAATAGTTTTGCTCTGAATTGAAGTCACGTCCAAGGAAGACGTTACCTCCTTGCGCTTGACCAAATTGCATAGGACCGAGTTTGTCACTCATACCATATTCGGTAACCATACTTCTAACAATACCCGTTGCACGTTGGAAGTCATTATGTGCGCCAGTGGATACTTCACCGAATGTAATATCTTCTGCTACACGACCACCAAGTAACCCCGCTACTTTATCTAGTAATTCTGGTTTTGTCATGAAGTATCGATCCTCTTTTGGAAGCATTACTGCATATCCACCCGCTTGGCCACGAGGAACAATTGTTACTTTATGAACGATTTCCGCATCATCTAGTGTCAATCCAATAACTACGTGTCCCGCTTCATGGAATGCAACAATATTACGCTCTTTCGCAGAAATAACTTTACCTGATTTAGCAGGACCTGCAATTACACGGTCTGTTGCTTCATCAATGTCACTCATATCTACTTTTTTCTTATTACGTCTAGCAGCAACAAGTGCAGCCTCGTTTAATAAGTTTTCTAAATCCGCACCAGAGAAGCCTGGCGTACGTTGTGCAATCGCTTTTAAATCTACTGAATCATCCAGTGGTTTATTACGAGCATGTACTTTAAGTACCGCTTCACGCCCTTTAACATCTGGACGACCTACTGTAATTTGACGGTCAAAACGACCTGGACGAAGAAGTGCTGGGTCTAAAATATCTGGTCTGTTCGTTGCAGCGATAATAATAATACCTTCGTTTGCACCGAAACCATCCATTTCAACTAGCAATTGGTTAAGTGTTTGTTCACGCTCATCGTGCCCACCACCAAGACCAGCTCCACGTTGACGACCTACCGCATCAATTTCATCGATAAAGATAATACATGGTGCATTTTTCTTCGCGTTTTCAAATAAGTCACGTACTCGGGAAGCCCCGACACCGACAAACATCTCTACGAAATCCGATCCACTAATAGAGAAAAACGGTACGCCAGCTTCCCCTGCAACAGCACGAGCAAGCAATGTTTTACCAGTACCCGGAGGACCTACTAACAAAATTCCCTTCGGAATACGCGCTCCGATTTCTACAAACTTACGTGGATCTTTTAAGAAATCAACTACTTCTACTAGTTCAGCTTTTTCTTCATCTGCACCAGCAACATCTGTAAACCTTACTTTTTTCTTTTCATTATCATATAATTTTGCCTTACTCTTACCGAAGTTCATCACACGGTTACCACCGCCTTGTGATTGGCTTAGTAAGAAGAAGAATAAAATAATGATGATTAGAAACGGTAACAATCCAGTGAAAAATTGAACCCAGCCACTCGTTTTCGGAGCTGCTATGACTTCAACTTGAACTGCATTTGCTTCCGCTAATGATAAAACTTTCGTTTGTGCTTCTTGAAAGTCATGTGGGAGCTTTGTTAAGAAAGTTTCCCCTTCTTTATAACCCTTCATCTTACCTTCAACAAAGTAGACTCCTTGTTCAGGCTGCATACTAAAGCTTGTCACTTCTCCATTTTTAAGAGAAGTCATAAATTCGTCATAACGAATATTTTTAGTTGGTTGATTGCCCGAATTAAACGTTGCAAATATCCCAACAATTACAAAAAATATCAATAAGTATAATATAGCGTAGCGCAATGCTCGATTCATTCCCAGCCTCCTCACAAGGTAAACAGAAAAACTAATGATAATCTTATCACACGAATTTTTTAACGTACAATGAAAAGCCTTTTAGAGTAACATTTGAATTAAAAAGAATAAACTTCCTTCTTCAACACGCCAACGTATGGTAAATTACGGTATTTTTCTGCATAATCTAATCCATAACCAACAACAAATGCATCTGGAACTTCAAATCCGACATAATCTGCTTTAAGATCTACTTTTCTTCCAGTTGGTTTATCCAGTAATGTAACAAGCTTGATGGATTTTGCTTTACGATATTTGAATAAATCAACTAGATAACTTAAAGTCATTCCACTATCAATAATATCTTCAATGATTAATATATCGCGACCTTCTACACTAGTGTTCAAGTCTTTGATAATTTTCACTTCTCCTGAAGAGACGGTAGCGTTTCCATAACTGGAAACATCCATATAATCCATTTCAATATACGTGTCTACACGCTTCATCAAATCTGACATAAAAGGCATAGCCCCTTTTAAAATACCAATAGCTAGTGGGAACTTATCTTTGTATTCAGTTGTTAATGTTTCACCAAGTTCACGTACTTTTTCTTCAATTTGTTCTTCTGTTATTAAAACGTTAAGTATGTCTTTTTCTAACATATTAAGTCCCCCCTAATGATTAGTCTCGCTTTATGTATAAAACATAGTTTTGCGAGTGATATTGCTTTGAAAATTTTTCTCCATAACGAAGTCCAATTACTGCTATTATTTCTTTTTTTGATGTCACAAGTAGTGGCCACTCTAATCTTTCCTGTGCTGAAATTTTTTCATCTATAAATACTCTAGATACTTTTTTAGGAGAAATCATCCCTTTTATCTGGATCCGATCTCCTTCCTCTCTTTGACGTGTCAATAATGGGAGAGAATCGTTTTCCAGTTGGACAAACCACTTTTCACCAGCCATAGCATTGGTCAAGTTTCTCGATAAATAGATGGAATAACCAGCACCAATATGGATCCAACTATCCTCTTCTACGACATTCCTAGTAACGATAGGTTGTTGTTTGCCAGAGAAAAACTGAACTTTATTGTAATGACGTGCGAGGAAATAACCCTGAGGCAAATAAATAACAATATTGCCATCATCCTTAATGCAAGCAGCCAAAATGGAATCGATTAAGTGATCATTAAGAAGTATTTCGGAGTTGTTGTATAGATACTTTAATAGTAGTAGAATCACTCTTCTTTGTAAAGCGATGGGCACTTCCATAAAGCACTTTGTATCTAGAAAAAAAACGCCATCCTGATCAATTGTCACAAGCTGTTCATACTTTCTTTCCGCCATGTTTTGGAGAAAGTCCTCATCCTGCTTTTGTTTCTCCACAAATGTGCGAATACTGTCGCTAATATTGGGGTTTTCTTCTTTTAAAAGCGGAACAATGGTATGACGAATACGATTTCTAGTATATGTATGTTTATCATTGCTTGGATCATGTCTAAATGATAGCTCATTGGAATGAATAAACTCGAAAATCTCTTTTTTCGTTACACATAGAAATGGACGGATGATGTGCCCTTCCGCAAAAGGTCTTGATCTAGGAATTCCTGTGATCGTGGAGGAATTAGAACCTCTTGCTAATGACATAATTACAGATTCAATTTGATCATCAGCATGATGACCGAGCACTAACTTTTGATATTGGAAGTTTTTCATCGTTTTTTCGAAAAAGGAGTATCGTTCTTCTCGACATATTACTTGTACATTTCCACCTTCTGCAGCAACCCGTTTTGGTACTTCCAGTGTTGCTGCATAAAATGGAATATGTAAACTTGCCGCAACTTGCTCGACAAATTTACTATCTTCTGCTGATTCTGCTCCTCTTAACTGATGATCTGTATGTGCGATTCCTATTTCGACATGATATGTTTCTTTTAAAGTATTTAAAACATGAACCAAAGCTAGTGAGTCTGCTCCGCCAGAACAAGCAACAAGGAGACGATCGCCTGCTTTTATTAGTTGATGCTTGTCTATATATTCTTTTACTTTCCGAACGAATGAATGCATCTTCTCACCTTTTTTCTTGATTGTAAGAAAGTAATAAATTTTTACTTAGTGTTAAATTAGCGCCTTGTTTCCCATTTGGCAGACATAGGCGCTTCCGCTTTTCTTTTTAGTGTACCATGTTTTCTTGGTATTTTGCTGCTTGGCGTGGTGAAAAAATGGACCATTCTGGAACAGCGTGTTTCACTTGCATAAAAATAACGGTTCGATCGTCTCCTGGCAAAGAGTATGTTTCTTCTAGCATTTTCACAAAACGCTCTGCATTCATCGTTGGATCCTGTAGTATTTTCTTATAATACATCTCTTGTTTTTCAATCGAAGTATTCGTAGAGAAGACTCCATCCGAAAGCATTACTAATACATCGCCATCTTTTACATCCACTTTTCTTGCTTCGATTGAAAAAGTCGGTAAAAATCCAAATGGCACGTGCTGACTCTCTATTTTTCGCATTTCATTTCCTCTGATTAGATACGTTGACATACTTCCCGCCTTCCAAGACCAAAGTTCTCCGTTTTGTAAATCAATTAACGCCAAGTCCACCGTCGCATAACTATCCGTATCGTCTTGTAAGCTCATCATGTAATGAAGCGTATGCATAGTTGTTTCCGGATCCATTTTTTTATTCAAACATTCACGCATGAATTGCATCACTCTTCTGCTCTCTCGGTGCGCCTCTACATTATTTCCCATTCCATCCGATAAAATAACCGCTAGTAAACCAGGATGAAGTTGGAAAACAGCATGCGCATCTCCTGAATAAATGGTATTTCTACTAGAAGAAGTATAAATATCATGTGTTACCTCAAAGCGCACAGATGATTTGCATGTCATTTGAATGTGTTCATACGGATGATGCATCTCTTTCATTGATATAATTTCGAAAGGTTCTTTCCACAAGTCATATAAAATCGGTAGAATCAATCTTTCGCCAGTCATTTTTGCTTTTGACTCTATCGGTAAACAACATACTACCTCCATCTGACCTATTTCAATATTTAATACATCAATTTGGAAGAACGGGATATTACATTGCTGAAACTTTTGTTTAATTTCCTCTTCATGTGATGTATATAATGTCACATCACTTTCTAAATTACTCATGAGCTCTCCCATATGATTACCCATATCCCTGAGTTTTAGTGCGAACATTTTTTTGCCATGTTGCATCTCATATGATAATTGTTTTTTCGCTTCCTTCTCTTTTAGCTCTTTCATAATTTGAGCAGGCTTTATACACTTGTACTGCATTTTCTTTTCTATCTGGAATCTCGTCTTATTAGGTTGCTCCTCCCATTGTTTCATCAATGCCGGAATTCCGTTTGATTTTTCTCCCCAGCATGTTTCATAACGAAAACAGGACTGACAGATGGGTAACGGGGAGGATTGTCCTTTTTTAGCCGCAGCTTTCGGTTCAAATCGATCCGATATAAACCGTGTGATGAAGTCAACAAAATGCTGAAACTCTTGAAGTTGATGATTCACTTTTTCCGTCATCCACTTTTGCCTTCTTAAAAGGACATTTGAAGTATCCGGAAATAGTTGTTCCTTTAAAGTTTTAATCCAGCTAGATGGAATGATAAAAAACAATAATGAAGCAGTAACCAAAGATCCAATATAAACCGCATCTAAAGGTAAGGTCCTATCGTATAGTATAAAGAAAAAGGTCGCCCCGAGCATACCAAATGCCTGCCACAACCTACCAAAAGGTTTATGAAGTCCCGCAAAAAAGCCAGTTAGTGCATACACAGCGATCATTCCACTAAAGCTAAGCTTGGAAATACTTAATACCGTTCCGGCGAGTACTGCAACTACCGTTGCAAGTTGAACACCACCTACCGCTGCTGATATCGCAATGACTAAATGAGTAAATATTAGTGGAACAGAAACATATCCGTAAATATACGAAGACATCCCAGTTAATACCAATGCCCCTATTAGTAATGCCGCCCCCATTCTTTCGGCCGTCCATCTTTTGTGGATGAAATCCGGCATAGGAAGGAAAAGTTGGAACAAAAATATAGTCATAAATAAAGCAAGAACTCCTTCATATGCAATCGCTAACCAAACCGTACCAGGAATATCCCCACCGTACGAAATGTATTGCCATATAGACTGGATGATTACAACGTCCATTAAAACAAAGAGGGGTACAGGTATTTTCTTTAAAATCCTTTTCGAATAAAGAGGAAATAAAAGTGCCTGTAATGCATGGATCACCACTTGTCCAAATCCTAACGTCATACTACCCAGTAAAGCTCCCGCTATCGTGTATGGAAGAAAACGTGGAAATCGTAAACTAACAAGTGCCCAAATCGGAAGAAAAAATGGTACAGAAGCTTCGAATAATACAACTTGTGCTAGAAAAAAGGAAAGAACAAAGAAAATAATCGCTAGTGAAATGGATACTTTGCGTGCTAGTATACTTTCTATTACCTTTCTAAAAGAAAAACCTCTTTTTTGTTCTTGCTCATACATTGTTTTCAAATTATATACCTCCCCGTATTCAACTATTGATGGAAGTATACCTACAGCACGCACAAAAAGTATGTCTCTTTCTGACATCTTCCGTTAAAAAGTTTTCGACGCTTTCGGTCATGAATTGAAACTTGCAAATCTACTTGCAGAATTTATATTGGGGATGTTTTAGTCAAATTGAGTTGCGCCAAAATGTAATGATAGCACCGTTTGATGGATGTAAAAGAAGACTTTATTAGATCTCTTACTTCTCCATAGCAATCACAATAGAAGGATAATAACTAAACGCAATTTGTCAGAATAAACTTTCTTATTATATCTTTTTATAAATTTTTAAAAGAAGTATTGACACTTTAACGAAAGGATTGTAATATGTTAATTGTTCGTTAAAACGGCGGTGTAGCTCAGCTGGCTAGAGCACTCGGTTCATACCCGAAAGGTCGTGGGTTCGACTCCCTCTGCCGCCATACCCTTTTAATTGATTATTGTCTTATACATACACAGATAATGTCGGATGTTTTACATAATTATCGGATTAAAAATGGTACATTTTAATATGGCCCCTTGGTCAAGCGGTTAAGACACCGCCCTTTCACGGCGGTAACACGGGTTCGAATCCCGTAGGGGTCATCAAATTAGAAGCAGTTCCAAAAGTTAAATCTTTTGGAGCTGCTTTTTTATAATCGAAAAGGGACGAATAAAGATGAACACAAATAGAGCAATACGTTTATCAACTTCATCCTAGCGGTAAAAAAACCATGAACGCAGAGTTCAAGGCATACTGTCTTTTCTATTTCGTTGAAATTTGCATTTCGTGATGTTTATCGTGATCAATGAAATCAGTAAAGTAACTACGAATAGTAACTTGATGTTGTCCGATAAAGAAAACTTGATCCCATTCTACTTCATTTATTTGTTCAAGTTTCTCCATAATAGCTTTACGTTGCTGTTTTGCATAAGCAAGGATTTCTTTAAATGTTTGTTCATGAGCAAGGGCTGCGGCTTTCGCATTAAAGGATTCAAAATTCGGAAATGCTTCATGTTTTTCACCTTCCCTCATTTTTGGCATACGCTGTTCTAAAGTAAATCGATCCCACTCCGCTAAATGCATAATTATTTCTTTTGGCGACCACTTTCCTATTCTATATGGCGTATTTCCCTCTTCTTCACTAAATTCATAAAGAGAGTCTATCCAATGCAAATAATTTAAATGTGATGTTAAAATTTCCTCTTTGCGCATGTTCTATCCTCCCATATTACTTTACTTACAAATCCATTTCGCCTCGTCAAAGCCAAGCTTCTCGTCAAACCATTTGCTAAATCACGTTAAATTGTACAAAAAAGGCGCCAGCTACGCTGAACGCCTTCCATCTATTAAACATTTTTTCTACCGATAAAACAGACAGCATATTATCCTCTTTTTGCGCCTCTGCCGCCGCGCTTAGATTCTGTTGCACGCTTTAACGTAGACAAACGATCTTCACTATCCTTTAAGAATCGTGCCATTTTTTGCTCAAAATTCTCTTTACTCGGACGATCACGATCATTTGGGCGATTGTTGTTACGTGGACGCTGAGAACGTTCTGGTCTCTCTGGTCTTTCAGCTTGAGGCTTTGCTTTTCGGATAGATAATCCGATTTTGCCATCCGCTTCAACATTCATCACCTTAACTTCAACAACATCTCCAACCTTCAAATGCTCATTAATATCTTTCACATAATTATCCGCAACTTCACTAATGTGAACTAGACCTGTTGAGCCTCCTGGCAGCTCGACGAATGCTCCGAAGTTAGTGATTCCTGTTACTTTACCTTGTACCTTGCTGCCTACTTCAATTGACATAAAAAAAATGCTCCTCCTTAAAATTTAAGCGACTCTTTAACGAGTGAATATGAATTTTTCATATTTACCCTACCTTTATTATAGCTAACAAAAAAAGAGTGTCAATAAGACTACTCTTTTATCACTTGTTTTTTTAATTTATTTCTCTTTAGCATCCGGCAATGTGAAGATGATTTCCCCTTCTTCTGAGAGGAAATATTCTTTTCTTAATAATTTTCCAATGTACTCATCATCATTTAATTTTGATATTTGAAGCTTTAGCATTTCTTGTTCTTCTTGGACTTTCGCTAACTCTTCCGATACTTTCTCTTTTTGTAATCGTTTTTCCTCTAATGTATGATTACTGTTTAGTAAAGTTGATATCAAAAATCCTATAAGCGCCATGGACATAATTCCAAAAGCAGCTAAACGTCTAAATAAACGAATCTTTTTTGCTTTTTTACGATTTTCTTGACGTTCAATAGAGCGAACATAATCTGCATTAATTGCTGCAACTTGTTTCCTAGCGGATTCATTTCTTTGTTTTTCTCCCATTTCGCTCTCTCCCGTCAAAGTTTCTCAATTTTTCGTGTACTTTTTATTATAACGGAAGTTTGGTATTTTCTTAAGGGCCAAATGCCATATCTTTTTATACAAAAAATAAAACGGTCGTACTATAGTTGCAAGAACTATCCCGATTAATATAAAAATTTTATGAATGATTAATATAAATATGCGAAAAATAAACCATATCGGTTGGATAACGATGTGTAAAAAAATCCTTCCAACTAATCGAAAAATAGGCTGAAACAATTGTTCATATAACAGAATACCTACCACTTGTGCTAGTGGGTCATAAATTCTCCATATACCATCTCGTACTCTAAAAAGAATATAAAATGTTCCTAATCCTAGCAAAATCCAAACGATTATTTCTATAGCGATACTGTATTTATTAACATAGGTACGCTTCGGAAAACTATTTGTTACAAAGCGTGTTCCCTCAATTATCGCACCAATTACTACCCCACTTAAAACCATTAATAATAAGCTATAAAATTGCAGAGAAAGTGTCATCCGAATAATTTATGAAGTAACCCTCTAGCACCGTCTGAATTCTGTTCCTCGTCATACTGTATTGCCTTTACAACTCCTTCTAGAGTTAGCAGGCCTTTGTCTACATCTAAATGGACAATCTTCAGTTCTTCTCCCTTAATAAGAAGTAATCCTTGTGAAGTTCTTACATAAAACTCTTGTTGGTCGAATCGTTCAATTGCTTTTACAGAAGTTAAATCCATTCTTTTTCGATTTCTTAGTGATATTAAGTGGTCCCCCGTTGGAATAGTAATTGTTTGGTTTTCTGCTTGATATTGCATATGCCCTCTCCTCTCCTTGTCCTAATTCATTGTATGCTCATAAAAAAAAAGCATGACAAATGCGTCATGCTTTTTTTATAAATTATTGTTCATATTAATCTTCATCATCTATAAATGCTGGGTCTACTTTTTCTAGTCGTTCTTCTTTTATAATTGTAAACATGGAAGCAGCATCTTCTTTTTTCGCTGAATCTTTGATCATATCCACTGTAGCAATTACGACTTTTTGGCCGAAGCGTATAGATAACTCGTCGCCCGCTTTGACATCAGAGCTTGCTTTTGCCACTTTTCCGTTAATCGTAATTCTACCTTGGTCTGCGACTTCTTTTGCAAGTGTTCTTCGTTTAATCAATCTCGAAACTTTTAAAAACTTATCTAATCTCATATCCACACTACCTCTCTAGTTTCTTTGCTTCTTTCCAAAACCCATCGAGCTCCTCTAAATTATATTCTGAAAAGTTACCTTTGCCATTTTTAACACTTGATTCGATAAATTGAAATCTTCTTTTAAATTTTTCGTTTGCCTGTATCATTGCTTGCTCTGGAGATAATCCGTAAAAACGTGCTAAGTTAACAATTGTAAATAGCACATCCCCTAGCTCATCCACCTGAGTTTCTTTTGTGCCCGATAGTAATTCTTTTTTCCATTCTGCTAGCTCTTCTGTGAACTTCTCCCAAGCACCAGAAACATCTGGCCAATCAAAACCAACTTTCGCCACTTTCTTTTGATAATTGAAAGATGTAAGAAGCGTGGAGTCAGAACGCATCTCACCGGCTAATAATGACTCTGCGGACTCACCTTTCTCTTCCGCTTTTATTTGCTGCCAATTGCGCATTACGTCTTCCGTACTATTAGCAATAACATCACCAAATACATGGGGATGTCTTCGAATCATTTTATCCGAAATGGAGTTTAGTATATCTTCCATACTGAAGTATCCACTGTCCTCTCCAATTTGGGCGTGTAAAAACACTTGTAAAAGGACGTCCCCAAGCTCTTCTACAATATGATCATCGTCTTCCTCGTCTATTGCTTGTAATAACTCATATACTTCTTCTACTGCATATTTCTTCAATGTTACATGCGTTTGTTCCTTATCCCATGGACATCCATTAGGACCCCGTAGATCTGCAACGATTTGACGCAGCGTTTGCCATTCCTTCAATCGTTTTTCCTTGGCTTGAATTGGTGGAACGTACAAAGTCGTTAAATTATCAAGTTCCATAACATGATCTAATTCATATAAAGGTACTTTTGTTAGCTTTTCTTGCGTCGATCCTGCAGCTGTTACAATAATCACTTCATAATCATCTGGATACTTTTCCATCAGCGTTAACTTTACTTCAGACGCACTAAATGAATCATACACCTGTCCGATTAATACATGCGATCCCATTTGAACTTCGTCTCGTTTAAAACTAGTCCCATCAATTAATTGAAACCCTTCAATCGGATCAATACGTAAAGCCGCAAAAATTGGGTCTAAAAAGCTTTGTCCACCTTCGATTCGAATCTTTGCATTTCCTTTTCGCTCCGCTTCGATTAATAACTGAACTGTTTGTTCTGCCACTAGAGGGTGCCCAGGCACTGCGTATGTAACGGGTGTTTCCTTTGCTAGATTTAGTAACGTTTGTACTATTTCTTCATAAACCGCTTCAAATTCATCATTTTTTTCATATATTGTATCAAAGCTCGTCCAAGTGAGACCTTCTGTTTTCAGCTCCTGCAATACTGGGTGCTGCTCTGTACGAACATATAAATGCTCTGCTATTTTTAGTCTTTTATATATACCTAAAGGCAGCTGATCTAAATCACTTGCTCCAAGTCCAATAATCATTATTTCATTCATCTGCTCACACCCTTATTTTTCTTTATTTAACCACAGCTGGAAAGTGGCCATTCTTCTACCAAATGGCAATAAAAACCACTCTTTCTCCGCTATAACACGTCTTTTCGCTAAAATAATTAAAAAAATGGCTGCTCCGATTGTTACGGCACTCAGAGATATCACTAGTGCCTCTATGCGACTAGGTAACCAATCAAATAAGTACGCATCCGCTACTAAACTGTAAACCGCAACGCCCACGACCATCATTATAGACGAAATGGCAATTCCTTTGTAAAATGCGAAAGAAGCAAAACGTATCTTCCAACTTCTTTTAAAATAATAAAACATGCATACAAAAACAATTACTAAACTAATATTTCCCGCTATAGCAGCCCCTAATACACCATATACTGGTACAAGCATACCATTTACGAGCCATTTACTACACACACCTAGCAATAAAAACAGTGTAGGCAGCTTTACTCTTCCACTTCCTTGAAGCATCGCCATCAACGTGAGAATTAAAGACATCCATACAATTTGAAAAGAAAATACCATTAAAGTGATCGATTCTTCTCTTGTTTGAAAAAGCATTTCGTTCACAAATGGGAGTACTACAATTAGACCTAATGCTGCAGCAATACTAAATGTGAAAGCTACGCGAAACGTAAGCTGCATAAATGGAATTGCCGTTCGACCTTTTTCTTTATTCATTCGATGCGCCACAAGTGGGACGATCGCTAATGATAATGTAGAAGCAATAACAATACCTAGCTGCACAAGCGGTTGGCCACGATCATAGATCCCTTTTGTCTCCATCGCCTCTTGCTTCTCCATACCGTTTTCTAGTAGTATTTGAAAAACGGTAAATGAATCTACCAGCTGTAACAGCAAAAATAGTAACGCACTTATACTGGCACCAATACTAATCATCGTTAAATCTTTTATTATTAGCCAAAGCTGCACATCTTTCTGTTTGTTATGCTTTTTCTTTCGTCCAATTGTTTTCCAATAAATATATGCCAAAAATAACACACCTGTAAGTTCACCTACTACCGCACCATACATTGCCATACTTCCAGCTTTATATAAGTCGAAGCTCTTAGATATAACAATCCATGTACCGAGTAATATAACGGCAACTCGGGTTGCTTGCTCTACTATTTGTGCATACGCTACAGGCTGCATGTGGCCGTTAGATTGAAATTGTCCTTTTAATACTGCAAGCATTGGTATTAATAAAATGACATACGAGCCAGCTTTTAATAAGTAAGCTAAATTTGCATCCCCCATCGCTTCCGCAATAAAATTTGCTCCAAAATATAAACCAATAAAAAATAATATAGATAATATCCCAATATAAAAAAAAGCAATTTGCCTAACTTGCGGTATTGCATGTTCTTTTCCTGTTGCTTTATAGTCGGATAATATTTTCGATAATGCTACGGCAAAACCATAGGAAGTCCACGTTGTAATAATGCCAATAAACGGATACACCTGCTGATAAATATAAAATCCTTCATCGCCTACTAGGTTTTGGAAAGGTACTCGGTACACTGCACTTAGCAGCTTCACAATAATTGCTGCAACAGTGAGCATCGCAGCGCCTTTCATATACGTCTTCATATTCCAATCATTACTCATTATTAAATCCTTCTTCCATCCAGCAATGCATCTATTATACACAAGAAAAACGCAAGACGCCGAAGCTGGACAATAAAAAAATATAAATAACCTTTATAGGTATCTTGTTCTCCCAAGCCTCGGGGAAGCTGCGCAGACCACTATGATTTTCGCTGCAGGGCGGACGCTTTCCGTGGGGTGAGTGATGAGCCTTCACCGACGCTTGCGCGTACGTTGTGAAGACTCATCTTACTCACTTGATCCCACTGGAGTGGAGTCGCCGCCCTAACTAATCAATTTCGAGTTTTACAGTATATGGTCGAACGAGACAAAATCCACTGCGAACGCGACAAAGACTACCCCGAGCACGACAAATCCGAAGATCCTATCCTTAAGAACGCAGTATTCATAACTAATGGCATACCATCTACTTTATAATTTCCTACAGGCCAAAAAGATCTTCCTCTTTTGTAAAAGAGGAAGATCTTTTTAGCTTTCCATTTGTTTTGCGAGGAAATTTGCAGCGGTTTCAATTGCTTTTAATTCCGCTTCCCCGATAAAATGCACTTTTGATATTAAAAATACTGCTCCAATTGGATCTCCAGATGCAATTATTGGTGCGATACAATAGGACTTCACTGTTTCAAAAATTCCCGGTACCCACTCTACAGAGTTTTCATGCTTTTCCATCACAACAGATCTCTTACTTACTATTTCCTCTACATCTGGGCTTAACCTACGATTTAAATAATCTTTTTTCGATAACCCAGCTGCTGCAATCATTTCATCACGGTCACTTATTAGAACCGGAGTTCCTAACGTTTCATACAAAGTTTCCGCGTACTCTTTTGCAAAACTTCCAAGCTCGCTTATAGGTGAATACTTCTTTAAAATTACTTCCCCATCTCTATCCGTAAAAATTTCCAACGGATCTCCTTCTCGGATGCGAAGTGTTCGACGTATTTCTTTCGGAATAACGACTCGACCTAAATCATCAATACGACGTACGATGCCAGTTGCTTTCATGTAATTTGCCTCACTTTCGACAGATTGGAAACTAAAGTTCATTTCTGCCATAGTATGCATCACATTACCCAAAAATATGCAAAGCGGGATTTAGCTTACGCTATTTCTTTTTTTGCTTCTGGAAGAACCATCATCATTTCTTCTAATACATCAAATGAATTAAACTTCCCTGTTTTCCGTTCATCTATCGTAATAACCAAATTACCGTTATCCATTGTAAACCCAACTGCACGACCGTATTTCATTGAATTTTCTACAAGGAAGGCACCATTTATATTTTGTGTACCTTCTGCACTAAAACGAATAGAAACAATTTTATTTGTTTCTTTAATGGATTCAACTCCGGCAGATTTACCATAAACCTTCATCCGTGCAATGCGTAATAATTTCTCTGCCTCAAGCGGCAAATCACCAAAACGGTCTTGTAGTTCGTCCACTAGATCCAAATACTCTTCTTCATTTTCCATGGCTTTCACACGTTTATACATTTGAATTTTTTGATACCCATCTGGAATGTACTCATCTGAAATATAAGCATCGGTTGATAATACAATCTCTAGGTCTGGGACTTCTTCTTTTTTAATTCCTGTTCTTTTCTCTTCTATTGCATCTTCTAGCATTTGTGTATACAAATCGAACCCAACCGAATCAATAAACCCGTGTTGCTGAGATCCAAGTAAATTACCTGCTCCCCGAATAGAAAGATCGCGCATGGCAATCTTAAAGCCGGAACCAAGCTCGGTAAATTCTTTAATCGCTTGTAATCTTTTTTCTGCTACGTCTGTTAGCACTTTATCTCTTTGATGCATTAAATAAGCATATGCTACTCGGTTAGATCGCCCTACACGTCCCCGTAATTGATACAGCTGGGACAACCCCATTTTATCTGCATCATGGATGATGAGTGTATTAACATTTGGTATATCGATACCCGTTTCAATAATCGTCGTCGTTACTAAAACATCGTATTCGCCTTCTAAAAAGCTAATAATAACCGATTCAAGCTCCGTCTCTGACATTTGTCCATGTGCAAATCCTACTCTTGCACTTGGCACAAGCATTTGAATTTCATCTACTTTTCGCGTAATATCTTCCACGCGATTATATAGATAAAATGCCTGTCCTCCCCTTGCAAGCTCTCTTTCAATTGCTTCCCGGACGAGTGCACCATTAAATTCCATGACATATGTTTGTACAGGAAAACGGTTTTTAGGTGGTGTTTCAATGACAGATAGATCTCGTACCCCAATCATCGACATATGTAATGTACGCGGAATTGGTGTAGCTGTAAGCGTCATAACGTCTACATTTGTTTTTAATTGTTTAATCTTTTCTTTATGCTTTACACCAAATCGTTGTTCTTCATCGACAACAAGTAGTCCCAAATCATGGTATACAACGTCTTTTGATAAAATTCGATGCGTTCCTACTACGACATCTACCATCCCTTTTTTTAATCCATTGATTGTTTCGGTTTGTTGTTTTTTCGAACGGAAACGACTAAGTAAACCGACTTCAATCGGAAAGTCTTGAAAACGTTCTAGCATCGTTTCATAATGCTGTTGCGCAAGAATAGTTGTTGGACAGAGAAACGCAACTTGTTTTCCTTCCATTACTGCTTTAAATGCCGCACGAATAGCTACTTCTGTTTTCCCATATCCCACGTCTCCACATACTAAACGATCCATTGGACGGGCTTTCTCCATATCCTGCTTCACTTCACGAATGGTACGAAGTTGGTCTTCGGTTTCTTCATAAGGAAAGGCTGCCTCAAATGATTGCTGCATTTCACCATCTGGCTCAAACGCATATCCTACTTCTGCTTCTCGTTTTGCATATAGTTTTATGAGCTCATCTGCAATATCTTGAACAGCAGCGGATACTTTTGTTTTTGTTTTCTTCCAGTCCGCTCCACCTAGTTTATGAAGCTTTGGATCCTTTTCCCCGGAAGCAACGTACTTTTGGATGAGATCTATTTGGTCTACCGGTACGAATAATTTATCCTCGCCTCGATATCGAATATGCAAATAGTCTTTATGAATTCCGTTAACTAATAACGTTTCTATTCCGATATACTTCCCTATCCCATGGTGTATATGTACGACACTGTCTCCAGGTTTTATTTCGGAATAGCTTTTAATTCTTTCTGCATTTGAAACTTTTTGTCCTCTTGCTTTTTTCTTATGCTTTTGTTTAAACAATTCAGCATCTGTAATGACAGCTATTCGTTGAAGAGGTAACTCAAAACCTGCATCTAAATCCCCTTCTACGACAAATATACCGGGCTTTTGTAGATCTTGCGTAGAGGCTCCTATCTTGGAAACTATTTCATAATCTTCTAGAACGGTATGAATTTTTTGAACGCGATCTTTTCCGTCCGCTAGAATAACAACGCGAAACTTCCCTTGCATAAACCGCTCCATTTCATTTTTCAATAAATGCATTTGTCCATGAAAGTTTTGCATTGGTTTACAAGAAATGCTTACATTTTTTTTAATTGTAATGCCTGAAAATGTACGTGAAAACAAAGAAAAATAGACTTTTTCATTCAGAAGCATTTGAATAATTTCTTTTAAATGAAACGAAGGCTTTACATCATGAACTGTCTTTCCTTCTTCCAGTAGCGATAAGAACCAGTCATTTTCTTCTCTTTCTAACGTTTCTGCTACTTCTTGAATTCTTCCAAGCTCGTCAAATAAAACCATCCCATTTTGATCGAAATAGTTCCCTAAGAAGCTATTATCTTCATCTAATAATGAAACGTATTTCATAAACTCTTTTGGTTGCTCGCCTTGTTTTAAAAGGTCGATATCATGTTGAATGTTTTGATAAAATTGGTCCTTTATTTCTTGTATTTTCACTTTTTTTAAGCTTTCCGCTAAAGATTGCTCTAATTTTTGTGCAAGTAACTTCTTTTTACTTTCTGTTAAAACGTACTCGGTAGCTGGTAATATTCGAATATCCTTCAACTTTTCTAAAGAACGTTGATCTTCTGCAGAGAAAGTTCGAATGGAATCCACTTCTGTATCAAATAACTCGATACGAATCGGGTTTTCTAAATACAAGGGATAAATATCGATGATTCCACCTCTTAAAGCAAACTCACCCGGAGCGGTAACCATTGGCTGCCTCACATATCCCATATCGACTAATTTTTGGAGTAATGCTTCCAGTACAATCTCTTCACCTTCTACAACTGAGATTGTACTTTTTTTCCAATCCCTTATGTTCGGCATATGCTTTTTCATCCCAGCGATCGGGACTATATAAATTCCATTTTTTTTCGTTAGCATATGATCTAATGCTTCCAAACGTTGTGCACGAAGCTCTGGGCTCGTAATGGATATATCAGCAGCTATAAGTTCGTCTGCCGGATATAGTCGGACTAAATCCTCTCCAACTAACTTTACTAAATCTTCCGTCAGTTTTTGAGCATGCAGCAAATTTGGAGTAACGATTAAAATAGCTTTCTGACGAGCCTTATATAACATTTCTGTGAAGACAGCTCTTGCACTAGAAGTAAGTCCAGTTATTAGTTGTTTATCATTTCCACTCTCTAATTCTTTTACTAGTTTTTTAATATGTGTATCTTCGATTAATAGATTGCTTAAAAGTTCCATTCAATCCTCCCCTATCCAACAAACAAAAGAACTTCGGATGATTACAAAATAGAAAAGGCTTTGCGCACGAAATCGTGCCAAAGCATCTTTACTGTATCCATTTTTTTAATGCATAATAATTTGGAAATGCTTGAAGAGAATTTTGACATTCTTCGCATATGCATTGTACGGTAAACTCTCCCTCAGCTCCATTTACTATGTATTCATGTTGTTCTTCTGCTGTTATTTCATGTTTAGTTAGAAACTGCTCATCTATATTATCAAATGGTAATTGACCAATTTCTGTTTCACAATGGCGACATTTATAATGAATCGGCATAACCATCAACCTCCTTTTAGGAAGTATAGGTCTTTTCGTTAAAATTTATGCACCGTTGTATGTATTCATCACTTCTAAAAAACTTTTCGATAACCAATCTTCACATGCATCGGCACTTTTTTTCACCGCTGCTCCCATTTCGACTCTTTCATCGTCACTGAATTTGGATAGGACATAATCTGGAACCTTCATCCCGTTCATAGGTCGATCGATTCCGATACGAATTCTGTTAAACACCTGCGTGCCGAGATGTTGAATAATCGATTTAATGCCATTATGTCCTCCAGCACTTCCTTTTTGACGTAGTCGAAGCTTTCCTACTTGTAAATCTAAATCATCATAAATAACTACGAGGTCATCGTCGTCTACTTCAAAATAGTTCATCATTGGTACAATACACTCACCTGATAAGTTCATGTATGTTAACGGTTTCAAGAGCATTACTTTTTCCGTACCGACATGGGAAATACCGTACATGCCATTAAACTTTGATTGTGTGAGCGGTATGTTGAAGCGATTTGCAAGCTCGTCTATTACATGGAAACCAATATTATGTCTCGTTGCTTCATATTGCTTACCCGGATTTCCTAGACCAACAATAATTTTCATTCATTTCCATTCCTTTAATACGTATTTCCTTTATTTTATCATAAGAAAAGCGCAAGCGCCTGTATTAGAGGAATACAGGCTAAGTTCTCGACGTCGTAGTGACCCTACGCAAAGCTCGTGGCAAAATGAAAAAATATTTGAAAGGACATTTTATCTTTTAAAAAAAATGAAAGAGATTGCCTTGAGACAATCTCTTTCATTTTATTATTCTTCTGTTTTTGTATCTTCTACGCCTGCATCAGTATCCGTTTCTTCTGGTTCTACTTCTGTTCTAGGAGCTGATACGGTAACTAACGTATAATCATCCTCATTGGTAATGGTGTAGTCTATCTTGTCTCGAACATCTGCAACGGTCAATGTATCGCCAATCGCCATTTCTGAAACATCCACCTCGATAGCCTCAGGAATATCCGTTGGTTTTACTGTAATTGTCACTTCTCTATTTGGCTGTTGCAATAATCCACCTTCCGAAACGCCTACTGAAGTACCTATAACATGAATGACAACATTTACTTCTAATTCTTCTTTCATGTTAATCGCTAAAAAGTCTGCATGAATCATTTGACCTTTTAGTATGTTCATTTGATAATCACTCATTACAACGTTAATCGTTTTCCCATTAACTTCTAGCTTCATAACTCCATTACGACCTACTTCTCGAAGTGTTTTGGATAAGTTTTTCTCGTCAACCGATATTGGTTGCGATTCCATTTGAAAACCATAAACAATTGCCGGAATATGTCCACTATTTCTTAACTTTGTATTCTCTTTTGTCGTTCTTGTTTGCGCTTTTACAATTGTACTCATCTATTCTCATCCTCCCGATAGGTTCTATCACTATTTATACCCACTACCGGAAGTTTTCAAACATATTAATTTCGCAACAGTATAATTGAAAACAGCAGGGAGTTTGGACTCCCTGCTGTTTAAGTTATAGTTAATCAAATAAAGTACTAACAGATTTCTCTTCAAAAACACGTACGATTGCGTCACCTAATAATTTTGCTACAGATAATTCTTTAATTTTTGGAGACGTTTTTTCTTCTGACAATTCGATAGAATTCGTAATAACCAATTCTTTAATCACTGAGTTATCGATACGTTCAATAGCTGGACCTGACAATACTGCATGCGTACAGCAAGCGTATACTTCTTTCGCGCCACTTTCCATTAACGCTTGTGCTGCAATGGTAATAGTACCAGCAGTATCAATAATATCATCGATTAAAATAGCCGTTTTACCTTCTACATTTCCGACAATATTCATTACTTCTGCAACATTTGGACGTGGACGACGTTTATCGATAATAGCAATCGGCGCTTTTAAGCGATCTGCCATTTTACGAGCACGAGTAACTCCACCGTGGTCCGGAGATACGATAACTAATTCAGATGGATCGATATCTTTTTCTAAGAAATAATCTGATAAAATCGGTGCTGCTACTAAATGATCGATTGGAATATTAAAGAATCCTTGAATTTGAGGAGCATGTAAATCTAATACGATTGCACGAGTTGCACCTGCTGTTGTTAAAAGATCTGCTACAAGTTTAGCTGTAATTGGTTCACGAGCACGTGCTTTTCTATCTTGACGAGCATATCCGTAGTACGGTAATACCACACTTATTGTACGAGCAGACGCACGTTTTAAAGCATCTAGCATGATTAATAATTCCATAATATGTTCATTTACAGGTGCAGAAGTTGATTGGACGATAAAGACGTCACATCCACGAATACTTTCTTCAATATTGATTTGGACTTCGCCATCACTAAATCTAGTTACTGTAGATTTTCCAAGTGGAACGCCTACTTCTTTTGCGATTTCTTCTGCTAATTCTTTATTGGAATTTAACGTGAATATTTTCAACTTCGAGTTTTCGTATTGTTCTGGCATGATAATCCTCCTGGATAGTGGGTTATTTTAATTTTAATCTAGTTACATAGCCTTCTTTATTTTCTTGTCGTGCACGTCCAATGGCTAGAGCTTCTCCAGGCACATTTTTTGTAATAGTAGAGCCTGCAGCAACGTATGCTTTATTGCCAATCGTAACTGGTGCAATTAAATTGGAGTTACAACCAACAAAAGCATCGTCTTCAATTGTTGTTACAAATTTATTTTTCCCATCATAATTTACCGTTATCGTTCCACACCCAATATTAACATTTGAGCCAATCGAAGCGTCCCCCATATAACTTAAGTGAGAAATCTTACTTCCATTTCCTACGGTCGATTTTTTCACTTCAACAAAGTTACCGATCTTCACATCATTTCCAACTTCAGATTGTGGTCGAATATGTGCAAATGGGCCAATTGTGGTTTGATCACCGACCTCACTTGATAATACAACGGAAGAATGAATAGTCGTTCCACTTCCAATAATACTACCTACGATATGACTATTTGGACCGATCGTACAGTTGTCTCCGATCGTTGTTTTTCCTTCGATCATCACTCCTGGTTGGATAATTGTATCCGCCCCAATGATAGCATTGCTACTAATGTATGTATTTTGGGGATCAATAATCGTTACACCTTCACGCATATGATGATGAGCAATACGGGATCGCATAATCTGTTCTGCTTGAGAAAGTGCGATTCGATCGTTTATCCCAAGAATTTCATCAAAGTCTTTTGCTGCAAAAGCAGAAATTACTTCTCCTTCTTTTTGCAAAATTTCAATTACATCAGGTAAATAATATTCACCTTGTGCATTTTCGTTTTTCACTAATTTTAACGATTTGAATAATGCTTCATTATCGAAACAGTAAGTACCTGAGTTAATCTCATTTACAAGCTGTTCTTCTGCGGATGCATCTTTTTGCTCTACAATGCTTTTTACATTTCCACTTTCTGCACGGATAATTCTTCCATACCCGGTTGGATCATTAGCAATTGCAGTTAAAATCGTAGCTTTAGCTCCTGTTTGTTTATGATGATTCAATAAATCATTCATTGTTTCCGCCGTAATAAGTGGCGTATCCCCACAAATCACTATAGTCGTTCCAGATTGATTTGCAAGTGTTGTTTCTGCTTGTAAAACTGCATGCGCTGTTCCTAGTTGCTCTGCTTGAAGTACATATTCACTTCTATCTCCAAGTTCACTTTGCACAACTTCCGCACCATGACCAACGACTGTCACGATTTTTTCAACGCCTAGTTTTTCCATGTTATCGATAACATGTTCCACCATAGGCTTTCCACAGACAGGATGTAGTACTTTATATAGACTTGACTTCATACGAGTTCCTTTACCAGCTGCTAGTACAACCGCAAAAGTATTTGTCATTTTCCGATTTCCCTCCAGTGGGCTAATTTCCTCTTTTGACTATAGCGGAAATGGAGCGATTTTTCAAGGAAATATCTCTTGACAAATACATGACAAAGCAAGTATTATAGGCATTTTTCCTGCACAAAAAAAACCATCTCTGGTATAGAAATGGTTTTGTTGTGCATTTTTATATTATTATATGCTTGCCTCTTTCAGTTTCTCTTCATCTGCGTCGCCACTTAAATGATATGCATATAATACCGCTTCTTGAATTTTGTTTCTAGTTCCAGGATTTATCGGATGGGCAATATCCCTAAATTCACCTTCTGGAGTTCTTTTACTAGGCATCGCAACAAATAACCCTGTATTCCCATCTATCACTCGAATATCATGCACAACAAATTCGTTGTCCAGTGTAATGGAAGCGATAGCCCGCATACGACCATCCGTTAGTACTTTGCGTAACCTCACGTCAGTTACTTCCATTTAATCACCCCTTTTCCATAGTTGCAACAGTCTCTCTCAATTACTATTCCACAAGAATATCATTTTTCCTTCTTTTATATAAGAATATTTTTAATATTTTAAAACAAATATCACCACTATAAAAGAATAATGCGTCATAGTAAGTTGAATAAAGTGTCCGCAATGATTTTCACTACAGGACGGACGTTTTCTGCGGGGTGAGCGATGAACCTTCACCGACGCTACGCATACGCTGTGAAGTTTCATCTGTCTCACCTGATCCCGCTAGAGTCGCCGTCCTTCCGCGAAAATCTACATTATTTGCTGACTGATCAACGTCATTACTTCAATTCAATCTAATGTAGTATTTCTAACAATAAATCCAGTAAGTGACAGAGCAACAAACCAGTCACTGATAGTAATCAGTTCTACTTGGAAAGCAACTAAACTAACACTAGAGACCTAATTGTAGTGAAAGCAATCAATTCTTAAAAAAATAACAAGTTTACCTAGAGTGAACTAAAATAATCACTAGGGATATTTTAATAATCAGCAGAAAAACGCAAACTTTATCCTAATAAATGCTCCACTTTTATTGGAACAGCATTTTCTAATTACTTAAATATAAAAAAAGCATGTTTTCCGAAGAAAACATACTTATTTAAACTACTGCAATTAATTCAATTTCCACTTTTACGTCTTTAGGTAATCTTGCCACTTCTACCGCAGATCGAGCTGGTTTATGACCTGCGAAATGTTTTTCGTAAGCATCATTGAATTCTGCAAAATCATTCATATCCTTTAAGAACACCAATGTCTTTACGACTTTAGATAAGGAAGAGCCCGCTTCTGTTAACACTGCCTCTAAATTCTCAAATACTTGTGCTGTTTGTTCTGTAATAGAACCTTCTACAACTTCTCCCCCCGGAGTTAATGGAATTTGACCGGAGCTATAAAACATTCCATTTACAATAACTCCTTGTACATAAGGCCCGATTGCTGCTGGTGCATTAGTTGTTGATACTACCTTCATCTAAACTTCCACCCTTCACAAAATAGTTCCCTTCGGATAAAGCAATTGTACCACTTTTTTCATTTACTTCGTGTAGTTTCACAAGAGACAAATAATCATCCACTAACTGCTCACCTTCATGCTCTGCTTCTACCAATACAGCGATACCTGCTAGCTCACAATTGAATTCCTCGAGCAAACTCTTCATCCCGTTAATTGTTCCTCCGACCTTCATGAAGTCATCTGTGATTAACACGCGTTGCCCTTTTTCCATACTTCTCTTAGAAAGAACCATCGTTTGAATGCGTCTTGCAGATCCAGATACATAATTAATACTAACTGTTGGGCCTTCTGTTACTTTACTGTCTCTTCGAACAACGACTACCGGTACATTTAAGTGTCTCGCTATAGCATGTGCAATAGGAATTCCCTTTGTCGCAACCGTCATAATCGCATCTATTTTTTCATTTGCAAAAGCTGAGGCAAACACTTTCCCTACTTTATTCATCAGGGTTGGATTCCCTAACAAATCGGTCATATACAAATAACCACCCGGTAATAACCGTTCAGCTCTAGAAAGTTGTTCCATCAAATCTTCCGCTACTACTTTTACATCTTCATTGGTCATCGTTGGAATAAACTTCACTCCACCAGCTGCTCCTGGTACAGTTACAAGTAAACCTCTTCCTCTTTCTTCAAATGTTTCTTTCACAATCGTTAAATCTTCACTTATGGAAGATTTAGCCGATTCATATAAAGAAGCAAAAAATGTTAAAGGGATTAATTTATGAGGATGTTCCATTAAGTATTGCGTCATGTCTACTAGCCGTTCACTTCTTTTCCATTTCATTCAATCACCTCCAAATACGAATATTTTATAAAAAACTTAACACAATCATCCGTATTTAAGCAAGTGTGTCTCTGTCTCCGATAAGTCGAACAGCATATACTTCATCACAAAACCCACGAAGCCCGTTATACACTCGTTGTACTCTCGATTCCTGATTTACTAACCCAAATACAGTTGGACCACTACCACTCATTAATACTGCATCTGCCCCAAATTTTTGCATTTGATCTTTTAGTACAGCTACTTCCGGATATAGTTTCAATGTCACTTCTTCTAACACATTTCCTACAGATGCACACATTAGATTAAAATCTTTCTTCTTAATGGCTTGGATCATTTGCTCTGTATTTGGATGCATGATGTCGGTTATTTTTAAGTTTCCGTAAATATCGGCAGTCGAAACACCGAGTGTTGGCTTTGCAAGAATGACCCAACAATTGGCAGGAGACGGTAGCGCTTGAATTTTTTCTCCTCTACCTGTGGCAAGTGCCGTTCCACCATAAACACAGAAAGCTACATCCGAGCCTATTTTAGTACCTATTTGCGCAAGCTCGTCTAGTGTAAGACCTAAATCCCATACAATATTTAAGCCTCTTAACGTTGCAGCTGCATCACTACTTCCTCCAGCTAGTCCAGCCGCAACCGGAATGTTTTTTTCAATTTTTATAGATACGCCAATTTTCACATGATACATTTCTTGTAATATCTTCGCAGCCTGATACGCTAGATTACGATGATCGTTTGGAACAAATCGATCGACCGATAAAATATGTATTTCTCCATCTTCTCTTACTTCCAATCCAATACGGTCTGCTAGATCAACTGTCGTCATAATCATTTCGACTTCATGATACCGGTCTGGTCGTTTATGTAATACATCAAGGGTTAGGTTTATTTTGGCAGGTGCTTTTACATAGTACATCCCATCTGCTCCTTTTCCAACATATGCTGTCCCCTATTTTACCACAGGACATAAGTAAAGCGGAAGCGCCTATGTCTACCCCGATAGTCAAATGGGGATGGTAGGCATCATGCGGGCCTAGGAGGCAGCTCCACAGCCACCACAAGCGATTTGGTTTGCGTCGAGCTTTACGCAGGAGCTGGATCGATATTGAGTAAAAGGGTCTTACATTCTTAACTTTCGAAAAAAGAAAAGGCAGATTTCTCTGCCTTTTCTAGTTGCTAATTGTTCTCATTTGAGAATCTCGCTTTACTTTGGTGATTTCATTTGTTGTTCGGCCATTTCAATTGCTCGTTTCACCATGTTACCTGCATCGCGTGATTTAATTCCACCCCAGCCCTCGGTTTTGACTACATCATAAATTCCAAGATCTTTTGCTATCTCTTCTTTTAATTCATTAGACATAATACCTTTTCTAGCCATGTGGTGAATCCTCCTTTTTAACAACTAGCTTTTATAGTATGTCCTGAAAAAAGAAAAAAACTCTTTTTCCGTTCCAAAAGAACAGAGAAAGAGTTTTTTCTAATATAAAAATAAAAATAAAAGTTCTAAATACTCATTTTACAACGATTAAATTATTTGCTTCATCAAAAATAGTGATTTCTACTGCTTCTGTCAAAATGTCTGCATAACTATAAGATACACGTTCAAAAGAATTTTCATCTTGATCCAAGTCGATAACGAATACAGCGTGATAAGTTTCTCTTAATACACCAGCTCGCTCGATTGTTTTCTTGCGTCCCCCGTTTGCTTTTAACTGCAAACGCTTGCCTAAATGATGATCTAATGACTTCTTAATATCAGCTAAAGTTTTTGGCATTCCGCTTACACCTCACTGAATATTACTATACCATCTATTTATTTTTTTGTCAAACAAAACATTTTAACAACCGAAAGCACTATTTGTCAACGTTTTTATTTCATCCTACGACTACTTTCGTTTATAAACATTACTAATATTGTAACAAGTAGCATTAATGAAAATGGATATATAATTCATCCGCTAAACGACCAAACTCTTCGATAGATAGAGTTTCACCTCTTCTAGTCGGATTAATACCTACTTTTTCTAAAGATTGTAGGATTAACTCTTTTTTCTCCTTCCCATTTGGTAAAGACGATTGCAGATTATTGATAATCGTTTTTCTTCTTTGCACAAACGATCCTCTTGATACTTTAAATAAAAAATCTTCATCAATTACATGTACCGGTGGTGTTTCATGACGCGTTAGCTTAATAACAGCAGATTCTACATTAGGTTGTGGCATAAAAACTGCTTTTGGAACGATCATGGCTACTTCTGCCTTCATATAATATTGAATGGCTATAGAAAGTGATCCGTATGCTTTTGTTCCAGGTTTTGCTGTAATTCGGTCCGCTACTTCTTTTTGCATCATAACAACCATTCCTCGAATGGGAAGACGATCCATTAACAGTTTTAACAAGATAGGTGTTGTTACATAGTAAGGTAAATTCGCCACGACCATAACGTCTTTATAGTCCTCTAGCTTATCTGCAAATAGTTGTTTCACGTCTGCTTCTAATATATCCGAATGGACAATTTCTACATTATCATAAGGGGATAGCGTGTCTTCTAATACTGGTAGCAGGCGTTGGTCAATTTCAAAAGCAATTACTTTTCCTGCTGCTCTTGCTAAGTGTTCTGTTAAAGCACCAATTCCAGGTCCAATTTCAATTGCTGCAGAGTCTTTTGTTAGCTCAGCATGTCCTACGATATTTCGTAAAATATTCGGATCGATTAAAAAGTTTTGACCTAAACTTTTTTTAAAGGAAAAGCCATATTTTTTTAATATTTCTTGCGTCCGAACTGGGGTAGCTATATCTTTTTGCATAAATTATTTATCCTCCATATCCAGCTGTGAAATTACTTCCTCTAGCTGCTGTCTACTTATTTGAAAAACGGAAAGTCGCTTTTGCAATTGCTTCCCATTTGTATAACCAATTTTCAATTGTTCACCAAGTTTTGTTCTTCGCTCTTTGGAATTTGGATGTCCGATCAATTTTCCTTCTACCAAGATATCTATTGGTATATCCTCTCCTGCATCTGTATCAGACTTAGGGGTATAAACACTTGCAAGTGCAACTCGAATATCTTCGTCTTTTGCGTGTTCAATCCCTAGTCCTTTTCCATTTTTAGCAATCGTTTTTTCTTTTGATAAAAATGCATGCTTCACACCAGGAACATGCTCTTCGATAATTGCACGAATACGTCTCCCTGGGTAATCTGGATCGGTAAATACGATGACCCCTCTTTTATCCTGTGCATGTTGAATTTTCATCAGTGTTTCTTTAGAAATAGCGGATCCGTTCGTTTCTATCGTATCTGCATCGACAGCACGCTTAATAGCAGTTGTATCATCTTTACCTTCTACAACAATTACTTCTTTTATTCGCAAAGGTACTTCCTCTTTTCTACTTTATTACTCCTTATCATAACGCAAAAAAGCTTCCCCTATCAACGAAAGGGAAGCTATTCAATATCAATTAAGTACTTTAATGCGTACCTTCTTACGCCCAAAGTCATATGCTTTCGATTTGGAAGGCATAAATAAGTCAATCTTGTTTCCTTTGATGGCACCACCAGTATCTCCAGCTACCGCATAACCATAGCCTTCTACCCACACCTTAGAACCTAGTGGAATTACTTTAGGATCCACCGCAATTACTTTCACATCTGGATTAGACTTTAGATTAATTCCAGTTGTAGTCACACCAGAGCAACCATTACAATAAGCCGTGTAAGCGGTCGCTGTTACATAAAACTCTTTTTCTGCACTATCTGTTTCTCCACGAGATACACTAGCAGTTACTACTTTTGATCCAACCGCAACTACTTTTTTCGTGGGCTCTTTTATCACTTTTTCACTGATGATATTTCGGGATACCTCTACCCCATTTTCTTTTACCACATTATAGGTTCGTGAAACAGTTCCTTTTTCACCTGCTTGCACTACTTTTTCTTTCCCTTTTAATAGCGAGTCATCTTTTTTCGTTTCTACTGCAAAGTTTGTAGCTTCCTCAACTACATCGGTGACCTTTTCTACTCGCACCACTTTTATAACGGAATCTGGAACTACTAAGTCTTCCATTTGCCGTTCTACTCGGTCGAATTCATTCAATTGAATGTTATGTAGTTTTAAAAAGTCAGCGACCGTAGTCGAAGTGGACCATACCTTCTTCTCTTCGTTACTATCTAAAAGCGTGACTTCAAACGCTTTTTCAATCGCAATTTTGTTATTCGGTCCAACCTCTGCATCCGCAGCAGGTGTTATAGCGTCGTGTTCATTTATTGGAACATTCGCTTTTGCGAGTATTTCTGAAACTAAATGTTCAGTAGTGTTGATTGTTTGAATTTCACCATCTACTGTAATTTCTATTTGTCTAGCCTGCTCCCACTCAATCGCTATATTATTTTTGATTGAAGTGTTCACTGAGGGTTGTAAAAAGTCTTCCTTTGCAACTACTATATTACGTTGTTGTAGTAGTTCTCCGACTGTATTTGCATGTGTTAAAATCTCTTGTTGTTCACCGTTAACTGTTAAAGCAACAGTTTTCTTAGTTCCTTCGAATAAAACGAAAGAAACGACTGCAAGAAACAATAGTAAAGATGCAACTGTTACTAATGTTTGCTTGCTCCTCAATGAATGAAAGAACAGGTTTTTCATGGTATTATTTGACATGAAAAACGCCTCCTTGTTCACTCGAGTGATTATATAGAGTACTCGACATCTTGTCAACCGTTTGTGTTTTTTCACACTATTCAAACACAATTTAAGCCAACAATGATAAAGGTATAGTAAAGTTTATTTTTTCTGATCTACTATGCGAAAAAATCGTTCTGCATTATTCGTTGTTGCTTCCGCTACTTGTTCAATCGGTAGCCCTTTTAACCGTGCAATTTCTTCCGCAACAAGTGGTACAAGTGCAGGCTCATTTCTTTTTCCTCGATAAGGATGAGGTGCCAAATAGGGTGCATCTGTTTCAATTAATAAATGCTCTAAAGGGATCTCAGTAGCTACTTCTTTCGGCTTTTTTGCATTTTTAAATGTTACGGGTCCCCCAAGGGATATCATGAAGTTCATATCAATACATTGTCGGGCTGTTTCGACACTTCCACCAAAACAATGCATAATTCCACCTGTTAGATAAGCATCCTCTTCTTTTAAAATGCGAATAACGTCTTCAGTTGCTTCTCGATTATGTATAATAATCGGTAAATTTACTTTTTGAGCTAAGCGAATTTGTTTTCGAAATAATGTTTGTTGAACATCTTTTGGTGATTTATCCCAGTAATAATCCAGGCCGGTTTCTCCAATTCCTACTACTTTTTCATGTGCAGCAAGTTCCTCAATCCATTTTAAGTCTTCGGGCGTACAATCGATTGCGTCTACAGGATGCCAACCAACGACCGCATAAATGAATGAATATTCTTCTGCCAGCTTTATTGCTCGCTCGATTGTTTTACGATCAAAACCAACCACAACCATTTTCTTTACGTTTGCTTGTAATGCGCGATCAATTACTTCTTGTAAGTCTTCGTCGTATTGATCGGCGTTTAAGTGTACATGTGTGTCTATAAACATCCTAATTTCCTCCTTTATTACCACAAACATTGCGTTAGATAGTATTTTTAAATAGTATTCAACTAACCTAACAGACGCTAACTTAAATAAACCTGTCACTTTTAAGCGACAGGTTTATTTTAACTAGTTATTTCACTTGTGCGCCATTTTCAAGCTTTTCGTCTACTGTTGCTAATGTCAAATAACCATCTTTTTCACCTGCGAGAATCATCCCTTGGGATAGCTCTCCTCTAAGTTTAACTGGTTTTAAATTGGCAACTACAATTACTTTCTTTCCAATAAGATCTTCTGGCTTGTAGTGCTTCGCTATTCCTGATACAACTTGACGTTTTTCATAGCCCATGTCCAGTTGAAGCTTTAATAATTTATCTGCCTTTGGAATCTGTTCACATTCCATAACAGTAGCTACTCGCAAATCAACTTTAAAGAAATCATCGATTGTAATCTCTTCCGATTGAACTTCCTCTTCTACTTCTTCTTGTGGTGTTTGTACTGATCCGCGCATTTGATCACGAATATATGCTACTTCCACATCTACATCTAGACGAGGGAATATTGGCACGCCCGTTTGGATTACTTCTATTCCATCTCCAATTACATGGAAATCCCCTAGCTTATCCCATTCCAAATATTCTTCTGTCAATCCAAGCTGGTTCATCATTTCTTTTGGACTGTTCGTCATAAAAGGTTGGATTAGTGTTGCAATTTGACGCAAACTTTCTGCTAAATTGGTCATTACCGCTGCCAACTGACCTCGAAGTGCCTCTTCTTTTGCAAGTACCCATGGTTGTGTTTCGTCAATGTACTTATTCGTACGAGAGATGAAAGCCCATAAATCGCTTAATACAACGCTAAACTGCATTTTCTCCATGCTCGCTTCATACTTTTCTATTGTTTCTTTTGCAAATTCCTGAAGAGCTGCATCGAATTCCGTAGGCTCACTTTGATTTGCTGGAATTTTTCCATTGAAATATTTATTAACCATCGAAACCGATCTATTTAACAAGTTACCTAAATCATTTGCCAAATCGAAGTTTGTACGTTCCACAAACGATTCAGGAGAAAATACGCCATCTTGTCCAAATGGTAGCTCACGTAGTAAGAAATAGCGCGTTGCATCTAACCCGTATCGTTCTACTAACATTTCCGGGTAAACAACGTTTCCTTTAGATTTAGACATTTTGCCGTCTTTCATCATGATAAAGCCATGTGCAAATACCTTTTTAGGAAGTGGTAAATCTAATGCCATCAAGAAAATTGGCCAATAAATTGTATGGAACCTTACAATATCCTTTCCTACAACATGTACATCTGCTGGCCAATACTTTTTAAATAACGTATCGTCTTCTGATAAATAACCAAGTGAAGTAATGTAATTCGTTAAAGCATCTACCCATACGTAAATAACATGCTTCGGATCGCCAGGTACACGAATTCCCCAATCGAATGATGTTCTGGAAACAGATAAATCTTCTAAACCAGGCTTGATAAAATTATTAATCATTTCATTTTTTCTAGACTCTGGTTCAATAAATTCTAGATTATCTTCATAATAAGCTAATAGACGATCTGCATATTTCTTCATATTAAAGAAATATGACTCTTCTTTTACTTTATGAACAGGTCGGCCACAGTCTGGACAGTTTCCATCTACTAACTGACTTTCTGTAAAAAACGATTCACAAGGTGTACAATACCAACCTTCGTACTCGCCTTTGTAAATATCTCCATTATCTAAAAAACGTTGAAATATTTTTTCTACCGTTTTTGTATGACGCTCCTCTGTTGTTTGGATAAAATCATCATACGAAATGTCCATTAAAGCCCATACTTTTTTCGCTGTATCCGCAATTTCATTTACATATGCTTGGGGCTCCATACCAGCTTCTTGTGCTTTTTCTTGAATTTTTTGACCATGCTCGTCCATTCCCGTAAGGAACCTGACATCATAGCCTCTTAGTCTTTTGTAACGTGCCATTGCATCGGATGCTACTGTTGTGTATGCAGTACCAATATGAAACTTGCCACTTGGGTAGTAAATAGGCGTTGTTAAATAAAATGTTTTTTGTTGATCTTTCAATGTAAAATTGCCTCCAATGCGAAAATCTGCTTTATATTCTATTCTATCTAAACAAAGTATTTGTTTCAAATAATTAATAAATCCAATGCATAAGTTATCCAATATTATTTAACTAACTAAATTATTAAATAAAACGGTTAATATTTCAAAATAATAACTATTTTTAATTTTATTAATCACTTTTTTATCTATTTACCTATTAAATAATCAAATTTTTAATATATAGCGCAACTATTTTTATGATTTAATTATTGACGAAAATGGTAGTACTTGGTATAATTATATGTATGAAAGTGATTTATGTCGAATATTGATGAAAAATTTTTACTCTTGAGAGGAGAAAAACTATTATGAAATCTACAGGTATTGTTCGTAAAGTTGATGAATTAGGACGCGTAGTTATTCCGATTGAACTTCGTCGCACATTAGGTATTGCAGAAAAGGATGCACTAGAAATCTATGTAGATGACGACAAAATCATCCTGAAAAAATACATGCCTAACATGACTTGCGCTGTTACTGGTGAAGTGTCAGATGACAATCTTCGTCTTGTTGGTGGTAAATTAATTCTAAGCGCTGAAGGTGCAGAATTACTAATTAAAGAGATACAAAATAACTTAAAATAATAAAAACATCCGTATTCTTTTTAGAATATGGATGTTTTTACTTATTCTACATGATAGTTTTGATAAACGTCTCTTTTTGGTAAACCTCTTTGGATCGCCACTTCTTTAATAGCTTCCTTCGTGGTACATTGTTTTTCTTCTATAATATTATTCACATGTTCTTCTATACTTAGTTTTTCCCACCACGGAGCATCTAATTCATCTAATGGCGCTTCATCATTCCCATTTAATACGATACAAAATTCACCACGAATTTCATTTTGCTCTACCCAGCTTACTGCTTCATCAATTGTCCCTCTAATAAACTCTTCAAACTTTTTCGTCAGCTCTCTAGCTAATACAATTTGACGAGTGCCATACATAATTGCTTGCATATCTTTTAAGGAATCCTTTAACCGATGTGGAGATTCATAAAAAATAATAGTCTCCTGTCTTTTTTGGAGTTGTGTAATCTCTGCTTTTCTTTCTTTTTTATTTCTACTTAAAAATCCATAAAAGAAAAAAGGCTGTGTTGTTAATCCTGATGCGATTAATGCACTTAGTGCTGCGTTTGCTCCGGGGATTGGAATGACTGCAAACCCTTCACCGACTGCTTTTGCTGCAATATCTGCTCCAGGATCTGAAATGCAAGGAAGTCCGGCATCACTCACTAAAGCAATACGTTTTCCCCCCCTTAATAAATCTAATATCTTTTCGCCCCCAGCTAGCTGATTGTGTTCATGGTAGCTCATTAGTGGCGTTGATATCTCAAAGTAATTACAAAGCTTTTTCGTATTGCGCGTATCTTCCGCTGCTATTATATCTACTTCTTTTAATATTCGAATCGCACGCATCGTCATATCTTCTAAGTTACCAATTGGCGTTGCGACTAAGTACAGACAACTACTTTGTTCGTGTTCCGTCGATTTCTGAGATTTCATCATTTATTTGTACTCCCATATAATAAATTTTTTGCTTCCTCGATAACTGCTTAAAAGCATACTCTGCCTGCATTGCCTCACGTTTTGTTTCAAATATTTCATTATATATACAGGCAACTGGGCGTCTTGCTCGTGTATATTTTGCCCCTTTTCCTTCATTATGCACCTTAATTCTATTTGCTAAATCATTCGTATAACCTGCATAATATGAACCATCATTACATTCTAAAACGTAAAAAGTATGAGCTTTTTCATTCTTTTCCATAAAGCATCTCTTTTACTTCTTCTGTATATTGTCCATCTGCTCCATATACATATAAAGGCGGTAAAATTTTTAAATCAGGCTTTCCATCTTTAATTCCTTCTATTAAAAGTGTATTTGCTTCTTTCCCTTCTTTCGGATAGACGAATCGAATACGCTTAGGCTCTAGTCGATTTGCTCTCATCGCCGTTACGATATCAAGTAATCTTCCAGGTCGATGAACAAATGCAGCTTTCCCACCTTGTTTTAACAATTCACTTGCAGAAACGACTGCTTCTTCTAGCGTAAGGTGGATCTCATGCCTTGCAATAGCCAAATGCTCTTTTAAATTGCGTTCACTTGCTTCATGAGCTGGAAAATAAGGGGGATTACAAGTGACAACATCATGTTTCTCCGATCCAATTTGTGCAGCAATTCCTTTTACATCGCCTTGCTTAATCGTAATTTGTTCTGAAAGCTGATTGTATTCCACGCTTCTTGTGGCCATATCGGCTAGTCTTTCTTGCAATTCTATCCCTATTATTTCCGCTTTCGTTCTTGCACTTAAAAATAATGGGATTGCCCCATTTCCTGTGCATAAGTCCATAATTTTTCCCTTTTTAATCGGTACATATGTAAATCTTGCTAATAAAACAGCATCCAATGAAAAAGAAAATACAGAAGGACTTTGAATAATCCGTAAATCCTCTGCCAATAAATAATCGAGTCGTTCGTCATCCTTTAACCATTGTTCCATAATTGATTCCTCCAAGCATTAGAAAAGCGTAAGCGCCTATGTCTGCTCCTTCCGGTAAATGGGGAAGGGGTAGGTCTGCAAAGTGCGCCACATCCTGTGGCAAAGCAGACATGACCCGCATCGTGCAGGCCTAGAAGGCAACCTTATCACATTTGCCCCCGAGGGGTTGCATTCTTCTGCGACGAGCTTTGCGCAGGAGCAACGGTTTTTCTGCGACGAGCTTTGCGCAGGAGCAAGGCGCTGAATCTAGATCGATACTGAGTAAAAAAAGTTTATACTTTCTTCTATCAAAACAAAAGACTGACACCCACTTTTGGAGTGGCATCAGTCAATTGATCATACGTTTTGTTTATTTAAAAATGATAAGCAAAATAGACAATCTTCCTCTTTACGAGAACTTCCAAAATGCACATGACAAACATGATAGCCTTCTTGATAAAGTCGCGCTAAATTATCATGACCTTCTCCGATATCTGCTTTGTTTAATCTTTCTTCTCGAACTTTCTCATTTAATGCTTCTTTTTCATGCATTTCATCGAGTCTCTGTCTCAAATGGCTATTCTCTTGTTGTAGCGTTTGACGTTCCTCTACCATTATCGCCACAAATTCTTTTAAAGCTCGAAATTGCAGCTGCGTGGACTCTAATTGTTTTTCAAATTCTATAATTGTATCTAAAAAATTTCGGTCCATCACACATTCACCTCATTACCTCGACCATTGTACCGGATTTTCCGTATGGCTAATAATTTCTTCTAACGTGTAATCTAATACTCTTTGGGGATCATTTAACTCTATACGCAAAACCCGCTCTAAAATATTCATACTTACTACTCTTCCAAGACCATCCGGCGTTTCGATCTTATCTCCGATATCCGGCATCTGTTCTCTTGCTTCTTCATATTCATCATTTTCATACTTTAAACAGCACATCAAACGTCCACATAAACCTGATATCTTAGAAGGGTTCAACGATAAATTTTGGTCCTTTGCCATTTTAATAGATACTGGTTCAAAGTCACCTAAAAACGTAGAACAACAGAGCATACGTCCACATGGACCAATGCCCCCTAGCATTTTAGCTTCGTCGCGAACTCCAATTTGCCTAAGTTCAATACGAGTTCTAAATACAGAAGCTAAGTCCTTTACTAAATCGCGGAAATCTACCCGACCTTCCGCAGTAAAGTAAAAAATAATTTTGTTTCTGTCAAATGTATATTCAACATCCACCAGTTTCATCTCTAAAGCTCTTTCTAAGATTTTCTCCGTTCCTAAAGCTAGGGCTTGTACAGATTCTAAGCGATTTTCTTCTACTTGGATACGATCCTTCTCCGTAGAAGGTCTTACTACTTGTTTCAAAGGAAGAACAACATCATGCTCGCCTACTTGTTTGATTGGCACAACAACTTTACCGTACTCGACCCCTCTAGCAGTTTCTACAATAACGTAATCGTCCTTCTTTAACGCAAAATCAACTGGATCAAAATAATATATTTTACCCGCTTTTTTAAAGCGAACTCCTACAACATTATACAAAAGTAAATACCTCCTGCAAGTTTAGCATTAACTGCTCCATCATCAGTGTCCGGTTCATGTTCTTATGCAAGTTTTGTTTTGCATGTAAAATTATTTCTAATTGCTTGGATAATTGTTCATACGTAGTATGTAAAGCAATTTGTTTCCAATAATGTATCATATCCGGATAAGTACAGACTGCGACGTTACTTGCTTTTATAGCTACTATATCACGATAAGCGAATAGTAGTAAATCTAATGCTTGTTCTGCATGTTCCTTCTCTTTTAACAATGGTCCAAAATCTTCATGAATACACATTAATGCATCTTGAACACTTTTTCCACTCGCTTCAACCAATTTTAACACTGATTTCCTCGCAAGTCCAAAATGCTCATCCTTCGCTAATCTAATCGCTTCTTCGACTTGATTCGTCATCCGACAAACAGTTGAAGCCATTGAATCGGTAATCCCCTCTTCTACAAGCCTTTGTTTTAAAAGCGATTGCGGCATGGCTGCTAAGCTTATATGCTGACATCTAGAACGAATGGTTGGAATTAGTGCATGCATTCTATCAGTTAAAAGTATTGCCGTTATTTCGCTTTGCGGTTCTTCTAAAAACTTCAGTAATGTATTGGCAGCACTAGCATTCAGTTGATCTGCTTGATGAATAACGTATATTTTACGTCCAGTTTCAATGGCAGTTTTACTCATTTCATGAATTAAATCATCTATTTGACCTCGCTTAATGAATTGTCCATCTGGCTCGAGTTCCTTAAAGTTAAGATGATTATTTGATTTTAATCTTTTACAACTTCGACATGTTTCACATGGAACATTTTCGATCGGGTTTTCACATAATATGAGTTGGACAAAAAATTGCATCACCTTTACTTTTCCAGTACCTTTTGCCCCTTCAATAATATATGCGTGCCCAATACGGTTTTTCTGAACAATTGATTGTATCTGCTTAATTGCCACGGGTTGTAATTTATCCACTCCATCAATTGACCAGTTTTCCATAAATCTCACCTTCTCTATTATCAAATGCTTTTATCTTTTCTTTATCTTCCTCTAAAAAATCCCGTGTCTCGCGGGTGGCGAAAACACGGGTAATTTACGTGTAAAGATTAATAAGTAGACCTTTTATCTCTCCAATTTTGTCTAAAAGATCAATAGAGTTTTTCTCTTGGTCTAAAATCTCTTCGGCTAGTTCCACTAACTTCTCATCGATTGTTTCAACAATCTTCAACTTTCTACCTTCACCATAACGATTCCATGTATGAGATTGTTTTAATCCCATCCCAAAATCTACGGCTTCTTGTAGAAACTTTCGAATTAGCATTTTAAACTTTGCCATATCCCGTAAATTTCTAGATCGTGCAAGACGATCTCCTGCCGTCGAAATATCTCCTAGTAGTTTAGTTATTGTTTCAGTCTGCATTCTTTGCTCATGCCTAGAAACCATTTGTCCGAAGTTTGCAGAGCGTGGGCCATTTTGTATAGAATCTTTTCTAACTTTATCTATCCCTACTCGTAAATCTTGGTTTATCTTCAACTGTTTCTACCCCTTCCTTCATTATTAAAAATGATGGAATTGTTCAATCGGTAGAACAAATACTGTAGCTCCTCCTACTTCAACCTCAACAGGGTATGGAATATATGAATCTGCATTTCCTCCCATTGGAGAGACTGGCGCAACCATTTGTTCTCGTGCTCGACAATTATCTCTGATCAATTCTAAAGCTGAAGCCACTAATGAGTCATCTGTACCGATTAAAAATGTAGTATTTCCAGATCGTAAAAAACCACCTGTACTCGCCAGTTTTGTCGCTCTAAACTTCGCTTTCGTTAAAGCATTAGACAACCGATTACTATCTTGATCCTGTACTACCGCTACTATCAATTTCATCGATACTCACTCCTATTTTATATTTTATTCTTTTTATTATAACACTAATTATCTAATTATTTCTAATTCACTTTTTATTAATTTGTAGACATCTTCTAATACTTCGTCCACAGAACGGGAAGCGTCAACTACTTCAATACGTTCTGGAAACTGATCAACTAACGATAAATACCCTTCTCTCACTTTTTCATGGAACGATAGACTTTCTACATCTAAACGATTTTTTTCGCGAGCTTTATGCGCATTAATTCTGGCGAGTCCCTCGCTTGGTTCAATATCGAAAAGAATCGTTTTGTTTGGCATTGTATCACCAATTGCAAATTTATTTATAGCTAGTATTTGTTCTACACCGATCCCTCTTGCAAAACCTTGATAAGCAAGTGAACTATCTATAAAACGATCACATATAACTATTTTACCAGCCTCAATAGCAGGCTGTACTTTTTCAACTAAAAGCTGTCGCCTAGCTGCAGCATATAGTAAAGCCTCCGTACGACTCTCCATCATTGTATGCTCGTTATCTAAAATTATGTTTCTAATCTTTTCAGAAATCATAATCCCACCTGGCTCTCTTGTCATCACAACATCATAGCCTTCTTCTGTTAATTTATCTCCAAGTAAATTCATTACTGTTGTTTTTCCAGCACCCTCAGGACCTTCACTAGTTATAAAATACCCTCTTTTTTGCACAATCAATCCTCCACTACATATATTAACTTTTCCGCAAGTCGATGTTCTCCTTGAAATACCGCACCCTTTTCTAACCATTCTTCTAATTCAGTTAGCATGGAAACAGTAATTTTCTCTCCTGCTATTATAAGCGGAATTCCAGGCGGGTAGGGAATCACCATCGCTTTTGCTATTCTTCCGATTGAACGGACATAAGGAATCCATTCTCCTCGCTTTCCACTTAATACGCCTACACTCATATGTAATGTTGAAATAGAGTGTTGAATAATTGGTTGGACTTCACTTGGACTATTTGGTTCTTCTTTTCGTAATTCATCTACTGCGTACTTTATACGCTTCCTAATATCTGCAAAAGGGTATTCATGCTCTCCCTTCAATAAAGGCAAAATAAATAATACTTGATGTGTATCGGCTAATTCTACATAAATATTCTGCGCTTCAAATGCTTTTTGTACTTGAAAACCGGCATACTTTCCTACTCGTATTAACAGTTTAAGTGGATCATCTACTTGTACTACTTCCAGACAAGGAATGGTTTCCAACGAATTCATAAATAACGTTCTTCTATCCATAAAATATTTAAAATCTACTTCATTGTAGCTGTCCACATAACTTCTTGCATCATCTAGTGAAGCAAGTAAAAGATAGGAGGGGCTACTAGATTGTAGCATTCTCAGGTACTTATTTATCGTACTCACTTCGAGAAAGTTCGAATTAAAATGTAAAAAAGAGCCCATCGTTAATGCAGGTAATGTTTTATGAGCCGATTGAACAACTACGTCTGCTCCGTACATTAATGCAGATTTCGGATATCCCTTATTCGCACGGAAATGTGCTCCATGAGCTTCATCGACTAATACCGGTATATTATTCACGTGACACAAGTCAATAATATCTTTTAATTCAGAAGATGCAACACCATAATAACTAGGATAGGTGAGTATAACAGCTTTAGCCATAGGATATTGATGTATTGCTTTACTTATCACTTCCAATGGAACATAAGATGCGGTTTTCGTTCGCTCGTCCCATTCTGGTGATACAAAGATAGGCTCCGCTCCGACTAATTCGATCGCATGAAAAATAGACTTATGAGCATTTCTTTGTACAATAATTTGCTCGCCAAACTGGCAAGTAGCATAAATCATAGCCAAGTTTCCTACAGTCGTTCCGTTTACTAAAAAAAAGCTTTTCTGCGTTTCATATGTATCTGAAAGTAGCCGCTCTGCTTCTTTGATTGCATCTTCTGGATGATGATAGTCATCTAATCCACATAGCTCGGTTAAGTCATATCGCATGGTTTCTTTCATTACTTTTGGCAAGTTTGATAAGAGTCCGTTTTTATGTCCTGGTACATGAAAAGAAATACTTCTCTGTTTATGAAAGTTCTCTAATGCCTCGACTAACGGCCTTTTTTCCAGCATGTTATACTACCTCACAATATTGTTTCTAATTCTCTTCTTTTATTATACATGAATCGAGCTTTTTTATGTTTCCCTCTTTCTTATATGATGAAACTCCTTTATAAAATATTGCATGGATAATAGATTTTAGCAACGAAATGAGATTAGACTACTATCCAAGTCAATTATCTAATAAAATAGGGGCTAGTTTGGAAATAAACAGTTTAGGGCAATCAAACCGACCTTATAAGCCACTGATTTATGTTGAGAGCAACCGGACTCCCTATGGTAGTAATCAAATAGAGATGGCTTATTTTTAATAGTGATTATTCTCACCAATGATTAATTATTCTACAAATAAAAAGAAGTCGCTACCGATTACTCGGTAACGACTTCTTATTTGTGCCCAGCGACGTCCTACTCTCACAGGGGGAAACCCCCAACTACCATCGGCGCAAAAGAGCTTAACTTCCGTGT
>NZ_JBIWEX010000030.1:0-48470 GCF_044762745.1 Psychrobacillus sp. NPDC096426
ATGAGGTAGATAGGTTCGGGGTGGAAGCGTGGCGACACGTGCAGCTGACGAATACTAATCGATCGAGGACTTAACCAAATGTATTTATTGTAAAATGTCATTTATCCAGTTTTGAAAGAATAAAAAATTATTTTAAAAAAACTATTGCAAATTTCTCTAGTTATGATATAATAATACTTGTCTTTCAAATTAATATGCCTAGTGATGAAGGCGAAGAGGTCACACCCGTTCCCATACCGAACACGGAAGTTAAGCTCTTCAGCGCCGATGGTAGTTGGGGGATTCCCCCTGTGAGAGTAGGACGTCGCTAGACATAGTAATATTCCGAAGTAGCTCAGTGGTAGAGCAATCGGCTGTTAACCGATTGGTCGTAGGTTCGAGTCCTACCTTCGGAGCCATTAATGGAGAGCTGTCCGAGTGGCCGAAGGAGCACGATTGGAAATCGTGTAGGCGGGTAACCCTGTCTCAAGGGTTCAAATCCCTTGCTCTCCGCCAGATAACTTCTCTTATACATAATGGCCCCTTGGTCAAGCGGTTAAGACACCGCCCTTTCACGGCGGTAACACGGGTTCGAATCCCGTAGGGGTCACCATTTTAAATAACAACACCAGCATTTTACGGAGGATTAGCTCAGCTGGGAGAGCATCTGCCTTACAAGCAGAGGGTCGGCGGTTCGAGCCCGTCATCCTCCACCATAAATTTTAATACTATTATCGCGGGGTGGAGCAGTTCGGTAGCTCGTCGGGCTCATAACCCGAAGGTCACAGGTTCAAATCCTGTCCCCGCAACCAAATGGTCCCGTGGTGTAGCGGTTAACATGCCTGCCTGTCACGCAGGAGATCGCCGGTTCGATCCCGGTCGGGACCGCCATTTATTAAGTTTGAGATTTGAGATAAGCAAGAAGGTCGAGGAAGCGAATGAGTGAAAGAAGGAGCGTACTAGAGTACGTGACTGATTGAACGAATGAAGCTGACGAAGAGATTCGCCGCTTAGCACAAATCGAAGAAGGCTCAGTAGCTCAGTCGGTAGAGCAAAGGACTGAAAATCCTTGTGTCGGCGGTTCGATTCCGTCCTGAGCCACCATGTTTTTATTAACGCCGGAGTAGCTCAACTGGTAGAGCAACTGACTTGTAATCAGTAGGTTGAGGGTTCAAGTCCTTTCTCCGGCACCACTTGGAGGGGTAGCGAAGTGGCTAAACGCGGCGGACTGTAAATCCGCTCCTTAGGGTTCGGCGGTTCGAATCCGTCCCCCTCCACCAGTTTTTAGGGGCATAGTTTAACGGTAGAATAGAGGTCTCCAAAACCTTTGATGTGGGTTCGATTCCTACTGCCCCTGCCAACTTATAGGTTAACTTGAATAATGGCGGTTGTGGCGAAGTGGTTAACGCATCGGATTGTGATTCCGACATTCGTGGGTTCGATTCCCATCAGTCGCCCCATATTCCTTTTGAGTTAGCTCTTTTTTTTATTTAATAATGGCGGTTGTGGCGAAGTGGTTAACGCATCGGATTGTGATTCCGACATTCGTGGGTTCGATTCCCATCAGTCGCCCCATTGGGGTATAGCCAAGCGGTAAGGCAACGGATTTTGATTCCGTCATGCCCTGGTTCGAATCCAGGTACCCCAGTTTATTTGCGGAAGTAGTTCAGTGGTAGAACACCACCTTGCCAAGGTGGGGGTCGCGAGTTCGAACCTCGTCTTCCGCTCCATTATTTCCTTCGGCGGCATAGCCAAGTGGTAAGGCACAGGTCTGCAACACCTTTATCACCGGTTCAAATCCGGTTGCCGCCTCCAATTTTATAAATACATTTTGACTCTTATTATTTGCCGGTGTGGCGGAATTGGCAGACGCGCGGGACTCAAAATCCCGTTCTTTCGAGAGTGTCGGTTCGACCCCGACCACCGGTATCATAAACAGCGAAGAATCCTTGATATATCAGGGATTCTTTTTTTATTGTAGAAAATTTTGTAGAAAGCAAAGAATTAGTAAAAATATTAGAGATACATTAAACAGAAACAAACAGCAATAGTTTTTGTGAGTTTGATTCGAATCAATTAGAAATAATAGGAAATTTATAAGAAGGTAAAAAAATAGAGCTTCATAAAGAGGCTCTATCCACTGTGGTTTAATAAATCTATTGTAATATGGCTAATTGCATTTGGAGATGAACAAGTTTTAGTAATTAATACAATAATAACATGTTACGCATACCCATTCACAAAGTAACTGATTATTTCTAAATCGTCTTCAGTCAATTCACGTTGGAATTGCGAGGATATCTCTGCAGCAATTGGCTCTAGCTCCCCCTCATGTTTTTTCGTAAGTGCAGCACTTGTCTTCAATAATAAAACAAAGGAAGCAAATTCATCCTTTGTCAAAGGTGCTGGATGATGAGATAGGAAATAGATTTCCGCATTATAACCTTCGATTTTCTCCAAAAGCTTACACATCTTTTCAATGGTATAATGCCATTTTTCAGCGTACATATTTGCATAGAGGCAGTCACCAAGAAATAGCGTTTTTTCCTCCGGTATATAGAGGATATTCGAATCAGCTGAATGATCTCCACCTACATGTTCAATGATACAGGCAACCCCACCGATATCGAGTTTTATTCGCTTTTCAAAAATGATAGTGGGATCTGGTATGATAACCTCTCGCTTACTTCCAAGCTCTAGCTTTATCGCGTCCGCACAAAACGGAATTTCAATCCCTGTTTTGACACGTTCGTCCAACTCCTTGTCTTCCCATGATAACTCCTGTAGTTCTTTTACTTTATCATAGGTCATGAAATTGGCGATTGAAGGCATGTTCATTTCACACAAGCCAAATACATGATCCCAATGCCAATGTGTAAGAGCCAGAATATCTCCGGTGATATGATAGGAAGCTAATTGCTCTTTGAATTGTTTAGCGTGATTAGAAGAATTCCCAGCATCAATCAACAGTGTCTGATTGTCCCCTACAATAGCTGCTAATATTGGGCGATCTGTTTTTTGATATGGAGGTAGGTAGAAGAGGCGATTGGAAAGCTTTTGTAATGTTTGCATGTATTCGTACTCCTTCAAGAATGTTTGTATCGTTCATTATATCATTTTTCGCTGTTATCATATTTACATTTCAACACAATAACATAACATTACTTTTACAAAAATGCCATTGTTCCAAATAATATAGAAGTTTACACTTGATGCAAGACTCTTTTACTGAAGGTGGATCAATGGAAGAGATAAAAGCTAAAGGTACAAAAAAGATAGTGAATTATTTATTGAATTATTCTACCCTACTTGGAATAATCATAATTGGAGCTTTTATTATTTATGGGTATGGTGCTATAAGTTGTGTTGTAGGAATTATCATATTGGACCTTGGGTTGGCTTATTATATAATTATATCGGTATTTGTATAGGGTCTATTATTGTTTTTTTACTTGCCCCAAAATACGGTAAACAGTTTGTTAGAAGGATCGTAGGAGAAAAATCTTTTGAAAAATGCATATGTTGGTTAAATAGAGGAAATACATTCGATAAAATGTTTGCATATGCTATTTTCTTTCCAATAGCTCCCGATGATTTACTTTGTTATATTGCGGGTTTAACAAAAATGAAACTGCAAAAATTCTTCGTCATTATTTTATTAGGAAAACCTCTGTCTATTGCTATATATAGCTGGGGATTAACTGCTCTCTTACAATACCTGATTGGATTTGTTAAGTAATTACAAAGGGGCGAAATGCATTTTGAAAATATTATTGTATTCGGAGCATTTAAAGTTAGTGGAAAAAAGTGGTGTGGGTAGAGCGATTAATCATCAAAAAAAAGCTTTAGAAGAAAATAACTTATCTTATACAATAAATAAAAAGGATGATTTTGATATCGTTCATATTAATACCGTTTTCCCAAGTTCATTATGGATGAGTAAGTTTGCGAAAGCAAAGGGAAAGAAAGTTGTCTATCATGCACACTCCACAGAAGAAGATTTTAAAAACTCATTCCGGGGCTCTAACTTTCTAGCACCATTTTTTAAAAAATGGATTATGAAGTGTTATAGTAGTGGCGATTTAATCATTACCCCGACGCCTTATTCTAAAAGGCTGTTAAAAGGATACGGTTTAACGAATCCTATTGTAAATATATCTAATGGGATTGATTTACATTATTTTGCGAAAAATAATCAATATAGTAAGAGGTTCAGAGAAAAGTATCAATTAGATGAAAGTGATAAGGTTATTATTTCTGTTGGACTTTATATAGAAAGAAAAGGAATATTAGACTTTGTAGAACTAGCAAAATCGATGCCAGAATATACGTTTATTTGGTTTGGTTATACAAATCTAAATGCGGTTTCAACTAAAGTAAAAAAAGCAGTTGAAACTACTTTACCCAATTTATATTTCCCTGGGTATGTTAATAGTGAAGAACTTCGGGATGCATATAGCGGAAGTGACTTGTTTTTATTTCTTACGCACGAAGAAACTGAAGGAATTGTATTACTGGAAGCATTGGCTATGAAAATACCAGTATTGATTCGTGATATTCCAATTTACGAAGACTGGCTTACTAATAATGAAAATGTGTATAAAAGTAATAGTCTTGACCAATTTAAAGTGTCAATTAAAGGAATATTAAATAAAGAACTCCCGTCTTTAGTGGAGAAAGGTTATGAGGTAGCAAAGGAAAGAGATATTAGATTCATAGGAAAACAATTAGAACAAGAATATAGGAAGTTAATCGCCGCTTCAGAAATAGAGTATACCATTGAGAAAGCAAAAAATCTCAATGCAGGTGATACTTTTTAACTCCAATAAATGGAAGAAATTAACAATTATTTATTAAGCAGCTATTTATACTCTACATTTCTACAGTATGATTTGACGATCAGCTAAAAAAGAGGGTGCTTTGAAATGAAAATTGGACTTTTTACCGATACATATTTTCCGCAAATTAATGGAGTGGCGACCTCTGTCCTAATTCTAAAAAAAAATCTGGAAACACTCGGACACCAAGTGTATGTATTTACAACAACCGATCCGAACGCAACAGAAAATGAGCGTAATGTTTACAGAATGCCTAGCATTCCATTCGCAAGTGCAAGACGCTTAGGAATGTTCTATCACACTGGATTAGTAAAGTTTATAAAAAGACTAAAGCTAGATATTATTCATACGCATACCGAATTTTCGCTAGGAGTTTTCGGGAGATCTATGGCAAGAAAATTAAATATTCCACTTCTCCATACATACCATACAATTTACGAGGATTACACGCATTACATAGTAAAGTTTAAAATATTTGATTTTATTGCTAAGAATACGGCTAGGAAAATCAGCGCTAATTTCTGTAATTCTGTAGACAAGGTCATTGTTCCTACTGAAAAAGTGAAAGAATTACTTCGTTCATATAAAGTAAAGCAACATATATCGGTTATTCCAACAGGTATTGAGCTTAGTAAGTTCTCAGCATTCAATAAAACATCCAATGAAGTGAAAAACTTGCGTACTGAATTAAACATTAGAGAAAAGGATAAAGTGCTTTTATACATCGGAAGGATTTCAGAGGAAAAAAACATTGAGGAACTACTATTTTCGATGAGCCCCTTATTAAGTAGTAACAGTAATATGAAATTTGTGCTAATAGGCGATGGTCTAGAAAGAAGTAATTTAGAAGAACTGGCAAAAAAATTGGGGATAACCAATCAAACAATTTTTGCAGGGGAGAGACCATGGGATTCCATTGGTATGTATTATCAATTGGGAGATGTATTCGTTAGTGCTTCCCAAAGTGAAACCCAGGGACTTACTTACATCGAGGCACTAGCATCAGGGCTACCAGTCGTAGCAAAAGCGGACCGATGTTTAGATGGTGTTCTTCAAAACGGTGTAAATGGTTATACGTTTCAAGGGAATGATGTTTTTTTACAGTCAATAAATAAAATCTTAGATGATGAACGTAATAAAAAATTGATGTCTATTAGGGCAAGCGAATCTGTTGAAAAATTTTCCGCAGTGCATTTTGCACTTGATATCGAAGTTATGTACCAAAATGTTGTTAGGGAATGGAAAAGTTACCACAATGTTTCCTAATGAACGTAGTCCAAAGCGAAATCCTATTGATTCGGATTGTATTAATTTAATCTATTTGGTATATTATTAAGTATATCTAATCTTTGAAGTGGCCAAGTAAATGAGAATTGTGAAACAGAAAATATAGCGAGTGCTGAGAGCTATATCACTGCTTCTTGTTGAAACCTACCACGGAGATGTTATGCAAACATAACCGAGTCGTTATCGTTATCAAACGTTTAGAGGGCTAAAAGTAATTTTAGCTAAACTAAGGTGGTACCACGTCTATTCAGCACAGAGACGTCCTTTCAGGAGGATGTCTCTGTGCTTTTTATTATTTTAAGGAGGTTTTTTTTAAATGACAAGTCAACAACAAAATGATTTTTCAAAATGGTATATCGACACGATTCAGAAGGCAGATTTAATGGATTACACGCCTGTTCGTGGCTGCATCGCTTTTAAACCAGATGGCTATGAAATTTGGGAGCATATTCAAGCTGAAATGGATCGACGCTTTAAAGAGACGGGACATCGCAATGCTTATTTTCCAATGCTCATTCCAGAATCGTTCTTCCAAAAGGAAAAGGATCATATTGAAGGGTTTTCTCCTGAGCTTCCATGGGTAACTGAAGCTGCTGGTGAGAAGCTAGAAGAACGTCTAGCACTTCGCCCAACTTCGGAAACAATGATTGGCCATTTGTATTCGGATTGGATTAAAAGTTATCGTGATCTTCCAGTACTCATCAACCAATGGGCGAATGTATTCCGTTGGGAGAAGAAAACACTTCCTTTCATTCGTACTTCTGAATTTCTATGGCAAGAAGGGCATACAGCACACGCGAATGAAGAAGAAGCACGCACTGAAACAATGCAAATGCTTAACATTTATAAAGAGGTTGTAGAAGAGCTTTTGGCTATTCCAGTTTACGATGGCCAAAAAACACCTTCTGAGCGCTTTGCAGGGGCTGTAGATACGTATTCCATTGAAGCAATGATGAAAGACGGAAAAGCGGTTCAAGCGGGTACATCTCATTACTTAGGAACAAAATTTGCGGAAGCATTTGATATTAAGTATTTAAATAAAGAAAACAAACACCAACATGTGCATACAACATCATGGGGAACATCTACACGTTTAATAGGTTCTGTTATTATGGTTCATGGGGATGAGCAAGGGCTTGTATTACCACCACGTATTGCGCCAACTCAAGTTGTATTAATACCAGTAGGCCCTTGGAAAAAGAATCCTGCAATTATGGAAAAATTAGATGAAGTGTTTGCTTCATTAAAAGCAGAAGGTATTCGCGTTCGTCTAGATGATTCCGATCAATCTCCTGGCTTTAAATTTAATGAGTGGGAGTTAAAAGGTGTTCCAGTTCGTGTTGAATTAGGACCGCGTGATTTAGAAAATAACCAAGCGTTAATCAAAGCGCGTGACGAAGCGGATAAAGTATCCGTTGACATCCCTAATTTAGTAGAGCGTATTAAAGAAGAGCTAACAACAATGCAAACACGTTTACTAGAAAAGGCACGTGCATTCCGCGATCAACACTCTCATACACATGTAAATTCATTAGATGAGTTAAAACAACATCTTGCGGATTCAACTGAAAAAGGAGAAATCCCAGGATGGATTCTTGCAGGATGGTGTGGGGATGACTCTTGTGAAGAGAATGTGAAGAATGAAACGAAATTTACTACACGTAATATTCCTTTCAATCCACCGACTGAAAAGTCTACTTGTATCAACTGTGGGAAAGAATCGAAGCATACAGTTTGGTTCGGTCGTGCATATTAATTAAAAAGTAAAATTTATTATAGAAAATCAACCATTGCATGTTTAATGGTTGATTTTTTATTTTTTCCTGTAAGATTAAAGAAATACATTCGTCTAATTAATAAAGGAAGGGGGGATCGCTTGGAGAAAAAAATGATTGAAGAATGGTTTGAGTTATATGAAAGGGATATTACGAGCTTTCTAATATACTATACAGGATCAATGGATGTAGAAGATCTTGTCCAAGAAACCTTTCTTCGTGCGATCGGCAAAATAAAAAAGTTTAACAAGAGCGCTCAGCCAAAAACATGGCTCATATCCATCGCAAGGAATATGGTGATTGATCATTATCGAAGGAATCGAGTATGGAGCAAAATCAAGCATATGTTTTCGCAAGAGCAGAATTTTTTAATTGATATGGAGCAACACATTATCCTTCATCAAGAAAAGAGCGATTTATACAATGCAATTAATAAACTACCAGCAAATTATAAAGAAGTAATTATTCTTAAAGGAATTTTGGATCTGTCGTCCAAGGAAGTTAGTAGCGTAATGAAAAGTAGCGAGAATAATGTAAATGTAATGTATCACCGCTCCTTAAAAAAGTTGAGGACACTAATGAAAAAGGAGGGGTATGAATATGGAGGATTATAAAAAACTGCAAAATCGTTTAAAAAACCTTCCTAAATATTCTCTTGAGAACGAACAAAAAAGGAAAGTATTATATATGTTAAGATCTAAGCAGAATCCACATAAGAAAACAGTCTTTTTAACACCAATTCTTATTATTGTTGGAATATGCTCTATTCTTTTCTTTCTTTTTTTAACGCATGAAAATGATTACAAATTAAGTGCACAACAAGGAACAGTATTTACATTACCAGATAGTAATCAAAAAGTGCTTGGAGTTGTAGATAGGATAGGAGTTCTTGTTTTTAATGAACAATTTGTTGCTGAGGACAGGAGAAGAGGAGCAAAGCTAATGCTTTACTTCTGGGGAGATGAGCATGCGCTTGTGGACAAAAATTTCCGAGTAGAAGCGGAAAATACAAAAAGAGAAAAAATCAACTTAACAGAAGGAGTTCTTTCAAGCGGTCTTTATAGTGAGGATGCTCATACATTAACTAGCTTTATTCCATTCCCATCAGAAGGGGTATGGCAGTTATCCTTTTATGTAGAGGATGTTCTATTCGAAGCATTTACAGTTAATGTCTTCCCACCATTTCCTAAAACGGAACACTATACAATGGTTGACTCTCCAAAGGAGATTCCAATCGGTAAACCATATGAAGTATATTTAGAAAGCGTAATTGGAGATAAGGAAATAATTGAGGTGAAGTTGCTCGATAAAAAAGGGAAGGTAGTAGAAAATACCATTTTTAAGCTGGAAAGTAGCGCGATAGATGGTGGAGGGTTAGGAACAATCTATTATTACAAGGGCAAAATTACATGGAAGGAACACGGAACGTGGAAGCTCCTTATTGATGGAGAACAAACGGGACTATTTGAGAATTAGTATGAAAAAGTATTCGAACTCTTTGTTATTGTTTTACGCTCATGCTTTTTCGGTTCGCTTAAGGAAAACATTTTGTCTAAGCGAACCGAAAACTTTTAAAACCTTTATTCGTTTATACATTTAACCATTCTTTATTGTGACTGGACAGTAACGTGGAACTTACATATCCACCATGTATTTGATGGAACATGTCACCTATTGATTGCAAGAGTTCTTGCCCTTCTTCAATATCCATCGAAGGACGAAGAAAGACGACTTGGATTGTGTCGGTTGTATCTTCTGTTACTGCTGTCCGCACAGAATCGACAAATGGACTTCCAAAAGCACCGGTTGTATCTTGAAGTGTAAGTAAGTTGTGCAATTTGTTTTCTCGCCCATTTAACCCTTCATAAGTCGTCTCTTCATGGCCGATAGAGATCGTTATATTCCCTTGAATCTTTTCTGAATCATATATGCCCATAGGTATTTCATATTGCATCGAGAAAAAGTTATTTAAATCTACTGCGGAATGCAGCGGTGTGATATAATTTTGTTTTGCAATTCTTCTATATAATGCTTCAGCCGAATGACGGTACCTGTTTGGATCAGCACCAAACTTTTTCCATAATGCACGCCATTCTTTTATGCCGTCAAATTCGGTTATTTTTTTCTCTTCCATTTCAAAGTAAAGCTGTTCTTGAAATAATTGGAGGCGACCTTTAAGCATTTGAGGCGAAGAAGAAACGACAATTTTGGTATAATGAATAATACCTAATTTAAAGTTAGGTTCGATTTCCAATAAAGATTCATCTAATGTAACAATCATAGCAACCATCCTTATAACTATTTTCTTAAGTGTATCATAAGAAAGGAGATCAATCGTGAATATCAATCAGTTTCAACAACAACTATTAGAATACGCAGCGAGCATAGGAATTGATAAAATTGGATTTACGTCTGCTTCTCCATTCAAGGAATTGAAAAATAGATTGATTCGTCAACAAGAGTTAGGATATGCTTCCGGTTTTGAAGAACCAGATATTGAAAAAAGAACGCATCCACAGTTTTTGCTTGCGGAAGCAGAGAGTATTATTTCGATTGCAATCGCATACCCTTCCAAAATGAAAGACGCTCCTCAAAGTGTAAAAGGTGCAAGACGTGGAATTTTCGCAAGGGCATCCTGGGGTATGGACTATCATACCGTTTTACGGGAGAAACTCGCCCTTTTAGAGTTATTTATATTAACGCATATACCGGATGCTAAATTACGTTCTATGGTAGATACAGGTGAGCTGTCTGATCGTGCTGTTGCAGAACGCGCTGGAATTGGATGGAGTGCGAAAAACTGTGCAGTAATTACGCAAGAATTTGGCTCTTATGTGTATTTAGGGGAAATGATCACTTCGATTCCATTTGCTCCAAGCGAACAAATGGAGGATCAATGTGGCGATTGCAGACTTTGTTTAGATATTTGTCCAACAGGTGCTTTAATCGAAGGCGGACAGTTAAATGCGCAGCGTTGTATCGCATTTATTACACAAACAAAAACGATGGTGCCAGATGAGTTTCGCGCTAAAATAGGGAATCGAGTTTATGGCTGTGATACTTGCCAAACAATTTGTCCGAAAAATAAAGGAAAGGCGAATTTGCACCAAGAAGCATTTACGCCAGACCCAGAGCTTGTGAAACCACTTCTGTTGCCATTATTGAATATGACAAATCGTTCGTTCAAGGAAACTTACGGGCATATGTCTGGTGCTTGGAGAGGGAAAAACCCGATACAACGAAATGCAATATTAGCGCTTGCCCACTTCAAAGAAGCGTCAGCAGTTCCTACTTTGATCGAACTGTTGGAAAATGATCCTCGTCCAGTTATAAGAGGAACAGCAGCTTGGGCAATCGGAAAAATTTGTACAGACGAAGGTCTAACTGCATTGAAGAAAGCGGAGCAAACAGAAACAGTAGAAGAGGTACTAGAAGAAATTCGAAAAGGATTAGAGTTTTATACAATAGAGAAATAGGAAGTGGAATCGTTGAGTATTAATATCGTGTTATATCAACCAGAAATCCCAGCTAATACAGGGAATATCGCTAGAACTTGCGCAGGAACAGGGGCAAAGTTACATTTAATCAGACCACTTGGATTTTCGACAGATGATAAAATGTTAAAACGAGCTGGACTAGACTATTGGGAGCATGTAGATATTACGTATTATGATGGGTTAGATGAGTTTTTTGCAGTGCATCCAGAAGCGGAATATTATTTGATCACGAAGTTTGGGGCAAAACCACATACGACTTATAACTTTAGTGACGCTGAGAAGGACCATTTCTTTATTTTTGGACGTGAGACGAAAGGATTGCCTCGTGAACTCATTGATGCACATCCAGACCGAGCGCTCAGAATTCCGATGAATGATAATATTCGTTCACTAAATTTATCAAACACGGCTGCAATATTAATATATGAAGCTTTACGCCAACAAAATTACCCTGGCTTACATTAAAAAAACGGACGACGTCATAAAAGACTCGTCCGTTTTTAACATACTTACTTGTTAGGTGCACCTGGTTTGTCGTCGTATCCTGCTTTGAAAATTGCAGCTAGGAACGACACAATAACGCCAAGAACTAGGATTAATCTCATATTAAGCGCCTCCTCCAGTATTTTCTGTACTAAGTATACCTTACTTCAGGTTAAAAGGAAATATTGTTAAAATTGAATTTATGGCTAAAATGGTTCATCTAAAGAGTTGCATCTGCCACATAATTTTACTAGGATATAGAAAAGGAGTGATTTTTTAAATGAGTAATTTGAAAAATGGTCCAGAAAACGGTTCGATGGCAACAAATATGGAAGAGGTAAAGCAACTAGGAAAACAAATGGAGAAGCTCCGAGATGACAACGAACTTGAAAAAGATCATCGAGTATCTGATCCAGCGCAATCTGATGACACTTCTTCTATGAAACAAAGGAAAAACGATTGATTTTTTCAGTCGTTTTCTTTTAAAGAAAGGATGAGGGACATGGAATTACATATTGATTCAACAAAACAATTAGCAAATGGTATACAGATGCCACGGATGGGTTTAGGTGTTTATAAAATGACTGAACCTGATATTGCACTGCAAGCTATTTCTACAGCCTTAGATAATGGTTATCGTCATATCGACACAGCTTCTCTATATGCAAATGAAAAAGAAGTAGGAGAGGCAGTTCGAACTTCTAAACTTGCAAGAGAAGATATTTTCATCACAACAAAAGTGTGGAATACTGACCAAGGGTACGATCAAACACTAAAAGCTTTCGAAAAATCACTAGAGCTTCTTGGGTTAGATTATGTAGATTTATACTTGACCCATTGGCCAGTAAAAGAAACTTTCGTTGACACATATCGCGCAATCGAACGTTTATATGAAGAAAAACTAATTCGGGCAACGGGTGTTTCTAACCACCATCAACATCATCTAGAAGCCATTGCAACAAAAGCAAATATACAACCAATGGTCAATCAGATTGAATGTCACCCAAGACTTACGCAAGTAGATCTTAGGGAATATTGTGCTGAAAAAGCGATCGCCGTTACTTCATGGTCGCCCCTAGCAAGAGGCGGACTACTAGATGAACCTACTTTGAATAGAATTAGTGCCCAATATGGTAAGTCAACAGCACAGGTAATTATTCGCTGGCATTTGCAGAATGATTTAATCGTTATTCCAAAATCAGTGACACCTGCTAGAATAATAGAAAATGTTGATGTGTTCGATTTTGAATTATCAACTGAAGTTATGAAACATATCGATGCACTAAATTTAGATGAAAGAACTGGTATGGATCCAGATACATTCTAAGTATAAATCCTGAACAAAACAAAAAGAGATATGAACGCGACAAAACATGAGTCCAACGCGACAAACATAAAAAACGAGCTACTCACAAGTCAAAATCATAACTAGTGAGTAGCTCGTTTCAATTTATCTTTTATCTTCTACGATAATCATTTCCCCAGTAATCGGGTGCACAAACTGTACTTTAAACGCATGCAGTTCATACGTTTTAGTAGGTGTTTTTTTCGCGCCATATAAATCATCGCCAACAATCGGGTGACCTAAATGGGCAAAATGCACGCGAATCTGGTGAGTACGACCCGTTTCTAAAGTAGCATGTACTTTAGTAAACTGCGGATGACTACCGACTACTTCATAATGCGTAATCGCTTGTTGACCTGACGGCGATACGCGTTTTCTCGTAGGGTGGTGACGATCATTACCAATTGCAGCGCGAATCGTGCCATGCTGGTTTTTTACTTGTCCTTCTACAATTGCTTCGTATGTGCGAATGATTGTTTTATTCTCCAACATACGGTCGAGCATCCCTTTGACAATCGGGTTTTTCGCAACAACGACTAAACCTTTCGTGCCTTCATCAATTCGGTGAACATGTTCCCCATAATTTTTGCCTTTAACTGATAAGTAGTGGGATACGGTATTCATGAATGTATGATTTTGCCCATCTTCGTTCGGATGAGTTGCAACACCACGAGGCTTAGACGCTATTAATAAGTACTCATCTTCATATGCTACATATAAAGGAATTTGATCGGAAGGAAGATAATTGGATGTTTCTCCTTCCCATTTAAACACGAGTACGTCCCCTTTTTTGTTTGGCAATTTCCATTGTAATAGTTCCCCACTAGTATCACTCACTGCTTTTTGCATACGTAAATCATGGATCAGTTTTTTTCCTAGCTTCCATTTGTCTTGTAAAATTGTTTCAATCGTTAGACCATCTTCAGGTACGGTATATGTTAAAGTATGTAACATCCTTCATTCTCCTTTAAAAAAGGTCATGCCTATATGACACGACCTTTCTAATTATTTCAATACAACTTGATCAAAAAATGCTTGAATATTTTCATTAGGTTGTGCTCCGACCATTCTAGTTACTTCTTTTCCATCTTTAAAATAAATAATTGTCGGTGTAGCTTTGATTAAATAATCATCCCAACCTTGTTCATACTCAAGTACATTATATTTTACGATATCTACACTATTTTCCTCTGCAAGTGGCGTAAGTCTTGGTGTCATTTCTTGGCAGTGCACACATTCTGGGCTGAAGAAATAAGCAGTAACAGGCTTACCGCTATCAATCTTCTTTTTTAAATCATCTGGGAGGATGATGTTTTGATAGTTTGGGTCCTTTATTAAATCGATTGTTGACTGGTTTAAGACTTCTTTGTCATAAGGGTTGTCCGTTAATGCTTGTTTATTTTTTTGGCTATTTAATACGAAAATTAACACAAAAACTAAGACAATAATTCCGCCGAATATAGCTAATTTCTTCATAATTATTTTTCCTCCTTCAAGCTTTTTAAAATAAGGGCACTGCTAATTGCGATTAAGATAAATGCAATAAGTGCTAAAAATGGAATCGTTATAAAACCTAAATAATTGATGTACTCACCAGTACAGGGTACTCTACCACAAGCGGGAGCAGAATCTTGCATAAAGTTAAACTTTTGAATGCTATAATGGTATGCGGAAATACAAGCTCCTATAATGGAAAAAGCAAGAGAAGTAAACGCGATTTTTGCATTTTTTTGAACGTAAGCTATTCCAACTATTAATACGAGTGGGTACATAAGAATGCGTTGATACCAGCATAATACACAAGGCTCGTACTGTTTTACTTCGGAAAAATATAACGAACCGAGTGTTGCAGTAAAAGCTACTACCCACATGAATAGCATTAGATTTTCGACTTTTTTTGTCATAGGTTTCTCCTTTTAACTAGATAGGAAAGTAAAACTTTCCTATCTAGTATCGATCCAGCTTCAGCGCCTTGCCCCTCGGGGTCAAATGTGAAAAAGCTGCTCCTGCGCAAGCTCGTCGCAAACAAAATCGCTTGTGGTGGCTGGGAAGCTGCCTCCTCGCTTTTCCACATTTGCCTGTCAGGGAAGACATAGGCGCTTACGCATTTCTAATTTGAACTCAAATCAAAGTATAAGGGTTCTTGTAAAACATGTAAAACATTTTAACTGCCAGGAAAAGAGTTATATAATAGAAGGTAGTGAAAAGTTTGAGGAGTGGATAATATGTCGGAAGAATTTGATCTATCTCAATTTGAAAAGAGCATGGTTATTAGACAAACGACTTTTTCAGATATTGAATCTATTTTAGAAATACAACGTCTTTGTTTTCCAGGAATGGATCCTTGGGAAGTAGCCCATTTACGCAGTCACTTAACGATTTTCCCGGAAGGCCAATTAGTAGCAGAATTGGACGGGAAAGTAATTGGCTCCTGTTCTAGTCTAATTATTAACTTTGATGAGTATGATGATCGTCATTCTTGGTCTGACGTAACGGACGCAGGTTATATTACGAATCATAATCCAGATGGATATAATCTATATGGAATAGAAGTGATGGTACATCCTGACTATAGAAGAATGAAAGTCGGTCAACGTCTGTATGAAGGCAGAAAGGATATTGCTAGACAGTTTAATTTAAAGTCCATTATTATCGGTGGTCGGATTCCGAATTATCATAAGCATGCAAATGAAATGTCCCCGAGGGAATATGTAACAGCTGTTTCACGCCATAAAATATATGACCCAGTATTAACATTTCAGTTGATGAATGGGTTCACATTAATGCGTATTAACCCAAATTATTTACCGGACGATAAAGCTTCCGTAAAATATGCTACTTTAATGGAATGGAATAATGTAGACTATATTCCATTATCGAAACGTCATTTTAAAACGAGCTATCCAGTTCGCATTTGTGCGGTACAATATATGATGCGCAAAATTAATTCGTTTGAACAATTTGCCCATCAATGTGAGTATTTTGTGGATGTTGCATCCGATGCACAATCAGATTTCGTCGTATTCCCAGAAATTTTCACGACGCAGCTTATGTCTTTCCTAGATGAGCCTTCTCCAAGCCAAGCAGTTCGTAAATTAACCGAATACACACCACAGTACATGGAATTATTTGCAGACTTAGCTGTACGCTACAATATTAATATTATCGCTGGTTCTCATTTTGTAGAAGAAGAGAATGAGGAAATATATAATATTGCGTATTTATTTCACCGAGATGGTGCGATTGATAAGCAATATAAAATCCATATCACCCCAAACGAACGTAAATGGTGGGGTATTAGTGCGGGAGATTCTGTGCAAGTATTTGATACCGACTGTGGAAAAATTGCGATTCAAATTTGTTACGACATCGAATTCCCAGAGCTTGCACGAATTGCGACAGATATGGGTGCCAATATTATTTTCACACCGTTTTGTACAGAGGATCGACAAGGGTATTTACGGGTTCGCTACTGCGCACAAGCACGCGCAGTTGAAAATCAAATTTATACGGTTATTTCTGGTACCGTAGGAAACTTACCACAAACCGAAAATATGGATATTCAGTATGCACAATCTGCTATTTTCGCTCCATCTGATTTTGAATTTGCAAGAGACGGGATAGTGGGGGAAACGGAACCGAATGTTGAAATGGTGTTAATAGGAGATGTAGATCTAGAAATATTAAGACGCCAACGACAAGACGGTACAGTTAAGCATTTAAAAGATCGTCGACATGACGTTTACGGTATAGAATACAAAAAATGAGGAATGGGAGTTTCACTAATGTCATATAAACAATTGTTCGAGCAATGGAATAGCTTTTCGGAATTAGAGCCTGTTTGGCAAGAAAATCTTCAGCTTTTAGCTAGCGATGAAAAGCAAATGGAAGATGCATTTTACCGTAATTTAGAATTTGGTACAGGTGGAATGCGAGGAGAAATAGGAGCTGGTACGAATCGTATGAATACATATACAATTCGTAAAGCTACTACTGGACTAGCTTCCTACATAAAAGCAGCCGGCAAGGATGCGATGAATCGCGGGGTAGTCATAGCTTACGATAGCCGTCGATTTTCCCCAGAGTTTGCACAGGAAGCAGCAAATACCCTTGCTTCTAATGGGATTACAGCGTATTTGTATCGTGAACCTAGAACAACACCGCAACTTTCTTATTCCGTCCGAAAGTTACATGCCTATATGGGAATTGTCATTACAGCAAGTCATAATCCCCCTGAATATAATGGCTTTAAAGTATACGGGGAAGACGGGGCACAGTTAAATCTAGAAGATGCGGATGCTGTTATTCGTTACGTTAATGAAGCAGGAGATGCACTCCAAATTAAACGTAGCAACTTTGATGAAAATTTAGTTATTCAGTTAGATGAAGATATGGATAGCGCTTATATAAACGAATTAATAACAGTCCAAGAAAATCCAGGATTAGCTTCCAAATCGAAAGTAAGAGTAGTATTCACCCCGCTTCATGGTGCTTCTGGTAAAACCGTCAAGCGTATTTTAAGTGAAGTTGGATACGAGCATATTCATTATGTAGAAGAGCAAATGGAACCAAATGGTGAGTTTCCTACATTGAAATCACCGAATCCAGAAGAGCAGAGCGCTTTTGAATATGCAATTCAATACGGAGAAAAATACGATGCAGATATTCTCGTTGCTGCAGATCCAGATGGAGACCGAGTTGGACTAGCAGTGAAAACAGCAGAAGGATACAAACTATTATCTGGCAATCAAACCGGTGCTATTTTAATCGAGTATTTATTGACACAGCGAAAAGACAAAGGGACAATGCCTGCAAACGGCCGTGTGTTTAAGACGATTGTGACATCTGATTTAGGACGAGTGATTGCGGAGTATCACGGAGCAAGTACAGAAGATGTATTGACTGGTTTTAAATTTATCGGTGAAAAGATTAAACAATATGAGGAAACGAAAGAGTACGAGTTTTTGTTTGGCTATGAAGAGAGTTATGGTTATTTAGTCAAAAGCTTTGCGAGAGATAAAGATGCGATACAAAGTGTGCTAGCGATCGTAGAGGCAGCTGCTTACTATAAAGAAAAAGGCATGACACTAGTGGATGTTTTAAATACATTATATGAGCGACATGGCTATTATTTAGAAGGGCTTGTATCAGTTACAAAAAAAGGAGTAAGTGGGGCGAAGGCGATTCAAAACTTACTCGAACAAATTCGTATACATCAGTTGATGGAAGTTGCAGGAATTGCAGTTTTGTCACAAGAAGATTATTCGACGTCACTTCGAACATTTACGGATGGTCGGAAAGCAGAACAGATTTTATTGCCAAAATCGAATGTATTAAAATATCTTCTAGCAGATGGATCATGGGTTTGTGTACGACCAAGTGGCACTGAACCAAAGATAAAATATTATTTTGGTGTGACAAGCGGGTCAGAAGCAGAAAGCTTGGAAAAGCTAGAAGTATTAAAAGAAGCATTCTCAGCATCAATGAATACTTATTTAGAGAACTAATAAATAAGTACCGGGAAAGAGCATATTCGCTTTTCCCGGTTTTTCTTTTTCAGTCAAAAGTATGATATCACTAAAGCACAGAAAACGCGGAATAAATGATATGATGGAAAGTAATCGTACTAGAGTTGGAGGAGTTTTTTTAGTGCAAGCAAACGAACGCTCAAATATTGAATTATTAAAAGAAATTGCGGAGTTTCTAAACGAAGAAACAGAAATGGAACAAATGTTGAAAGGTGCGCTTCGCAAGCTCTTAGAAGGCACTCTATTCGAGACAGGTTGGATTTTTTTTATCAATGATAAAGGCAAACAAGAACTAATCGCACATGAAAATTTGCCGGATGCATTACAACAAAATGAGTGTAGGCTTTTGCAAAAAGGCGGTTGCTGGTGTGTTTCGAGATTTCAAAATGGCGAATTAGAAAAAGCTTCTAATATTATTGAATGTAAAAGAATCGTCCATACTCGAAAGCTAAGCAGTAAAGATTATAATAAAATTACACATCATGCAACAGTTCCTTTACAATCTGGGCAAGAACAATTTGGTCTCTTAAATGTAGCGACACCGAATACGATTCGTTTTTCAGAAGGAGAACTTGCACTACTAGAGTCCGTAGCCTTTCAAATTGGCTCCGCGATTAAGCGAATTTTATTAACGAAACAAGAGCAGCAAGTAGCATTAGTCCAGGAAAGAAATAGGCTCGCACGGGATTTACATGATTCGGTCAATCAATTACTATTTTCTGTCACATTAACTGCTCGTGGCGGGATAGAAATGACCGAGCAGCAAGATATAAGAGATACATTTAAAGAAATCCAATATTTAACGCAAGAAGCTCTAACCGAAATGCGCGCACTAATATGGCAACTTCGTCCAAAAGGTCTTGAAACCGGTATAATAGAAGGCTTAAAAGGATATGGCGAAATACTAGGATTGACACTAGATGTGAATGTCAAAGGGGTTATTAATTTACCAGCTAGTGTAGAAGAAACACTTTTTCGCATAGCGCAAGAAGCCTTGAATAATGTGCGTAAACATGCAGGAGTTTTACAAGCAGAGCTCTATTTGACGGTTACTTCAACCGATATACTATTAGTTGTGAAAGATGAAGGCTGTGGATTTCATCTGAATCAATTGGAACGTCTTCGATCAATTGGATTACAAAGCATGCGAGATCGAGCACATGCGGTTGGAGGAACGGTTGATTGGGTAACGGAATGGAATAAAGGAACGGAAATTTTAGTTCGTTTACCGTATTAGGGGGGATTAGATGATACGCGTTTTAATTGCTGATGACCATCATGTCGTAAGAAGAGGGTTAATGTTCTTTTTAAAAACACAAAAAGATATGGATATTGTCGGAGAAGCAACGACTGGAAAAGAAGCAGTGGAAATGACGACTTCTTTAAAACCAGATGTTGTACTAATGGATTTGGTTATGCCAGAAATGGATGGCATCCAAGCGACCAAACGAATAAAAGCAAAATATCCAGAAATTCAAATATTAATGCTGACAAGCTTTTCTGATCGTGACCATGTTATCCCAGCATTAAATGCGGGAGCAGCAGGATATCAGTTAAAAGATATTGAGCCCGACGATTTGGCAGAGGCTATTCGTGCATTAATGCGAGGAGAAAATACATTACATCCAGAAGCAACTTCTCAGCTACAAAGAGAGGTTGAAATAAGACCAGCTTCACCCCACGAAGAACATCCATTAACACCTAGAGAACAAGACGTATTAGCAGAATTAACAAAAGGTAAAAGTAACCGTGAAATCGCATCTTCTCTATTCGTCACGGAAAAAACGGTGAAGACCCATATATCGAATATATTTACTAAGCTTCAAGTGCAAGATAGAACGCAAGCAGCATTATATGCGGTCAAACACGGGCTCACTGAGCCAAGTGGGCAATAAAGTAAAAAGGAAGTACGCAAAATATATGCGAACTTCCTTTATTACTGTAAAAAAGTCGGAATCGATTGAACATAAGGTATTTACTTTTCTCAGAGATGCGGCTCAATATGCACAAGCACTACGGAGAAGGGTTTTATCTTCATTATTCGATGTTCGATTTCTTCTGTTATTCGGTGACTATCAATTACATTAAGATGTGGGTCTACCGTAACAGTTAAATCTACAAACATTAAATTTCCATGCATTCTTGCTTTAAAATTTTGTAGCGTTTCTACCCCTTGTACGCATTTTACAACAGTTGATAAAGTCTCCGCCTCTTCCACATTGAACCCATCTGATAATGTAAAAGCCGCTCCATGAAAAATAGTATAAGCTGTATAAATAATAACGATTCCAACGATAAATGCCGTAATACCATCTAATATAGGGAAACCAAAAATAGAACCTAATATACCGATTGTTGCACCAATGCTAACTAATGCATCTGAACGATTATCATATGCGGCCGCTTTTAATGCCGCACTATTTATACGAGTACCTAGTTTTAAATTGTATTTATACACGATATACATGGCAAGCGCACTAATAAACCCAACAATTGCAGTTAAGATAGAGGGAGCTTGCTGTACTGGGTTTACAATCTGTTGAGTCGCTTGAACAATTACTTGAATCCCAATGGATGCCATAATAAAAGCAGCAATCAATGAGGCAATGGTTTCTGCGCGTAAATGACCATATTGATGATGATCATCCGGTGGTTTTTGTGAAATCCGAAGCCCGATTAGTATAGCAATAGATGCAATAATATCTGTGAAGTTATTTAATCCATCTGCTTTTAACGCTTCAGAAGAACCGAGAAAACCTGCACTAAGTTTAAAAGTACTTAACAGTAAGTAAATGCAAATACTCACCCAAGCACCCTTTTCCCCTTCACGTAAATTTGTATACAGCTCCAAATTGTTTCCTCTTTTCAACATTTATTGGCATACGAAAACGACCCTCAATTTGAGAGTCGTTTCATATAATTGCATCGTTTTCTATTGTTCTTCCGTTATTTCTAACTCATTATTTACTGGAGCGGCTTTTATGATTTCTAAGTATTGAATATGATGCCCATCAATATCTTTAATCATAAAATCATATCCTTGTTCGACAATTTTTTCGCCTTTAACAGCATCAAAACTCTTTGTCATAAACCATCCACCGATTGTATCTATATCTTCTTCATCAATATTGATACCGAGCAAGTCATTCACATTTTCGATTAACATTTTTGCATCGATGATATAGTGATGTTCTTCAATCTTTTGAACTTCGGGAAGTTCATCTGTGTCGAATTCATCGCGAATATCACCAACGATTTCTTCAATTATGTCTTCAATCGTAACAAGACCTGAAGTACCACCATATTCATCCATTAGGATGGCCATATGAATACGTTCACGTTGAATTTTAAGTAATAAATCACCAATTGGCATATTTTCAATCACTCGAATAATTGGCTGCATATAGTCAATTACTGGAGTAGATGCATTTGCAGGGTCTTTTATATATGCTGTTAATAAGTTTTTCATATTAACGAGTCCAATAATATGGTCTTTATCCCCATCAGTGACAGGGTATCTTGTATATTGTTCCACACCAATTAACTCAAATACTTCGTTTAATGTTAAATCTTTTTCGATCGAAATAATTTCTGTTCGAGGAACCATAATTTCTTTAGCAATACGATCATCAAATTCGAAAATCTTGTTTACGTATTTATATTCGGCTTGGTTTATCTCTCCGCCTTTAAAGCTTTCAGAAAGAATCATACGAAGCTCTTCTTCTGAATGGGCCACTTCTGATTCTGATACGGCTTTTAAACCGAAAACTCGTGTAGCTAAAAATCGAGCAGACCCATTCATCCCGTGAATAACCGGATACATAAGACGGTCAAAAATGATAAGCGGTTTTGCAACTGCTAATGTAATTTCTTCCGACTTTTGAATTGCCATTGTTTTTGGTGTTAGTTCCCCAACAACTACATGTATAAATGTTACAAGAGAAAATGCAATAATAAATGAAAGTACGGAGGTAACACTCTCCGGAAGGGCAAAATACTCAAAGACTGGATGTAATATCGCTTCTATTGTTGGTTCTCCAAGCCACCCTAAACCTAGGGCTGTAATGGTGATACCAAGCTGGCAAGCAGATAAATATTCATCCAAATTGGAAACAAGTTTTTTCGCATTTATGGCCCTAGTGTTTCCTTCAGCAATAAGCTGATCAATTCTTGTCGTTCTTACTTTTACAATTGCAAATTCACTTGCAACGAAAAATGCAGTGAATGCGATTAAGACAGCAAATGCTGTCAATCGTATGGCTATGTCCAAATAATTACTTTGTCCCTAACCCGAATGAGGGGTAGAACAAAGTGTACACCTCCTGTTTTAATAAAAAATAGTTTATACGTTTAATAATAAAATATATAAAAAGAAAATACAAATCTTTCTTCTCACTTGAAACGAATTTCTATAGAAAATTAACATAAACTTATTACTCAAATGTCACGGAAAAAGCGATAATAGAAGTTGATAGATTGGAGGCAATGCCATTGAAAAATAACTATTTAGAAATAATAAAAGCTTCTACGAAACTTGGGTTAACATCATTTGGAGGACCAGCTGCACATATTGGGTATTTTCGGGAAGAATACGTACAAAAAAGAAAATGGTTGGACGATAAAATGTATGCAGATATCGTAGCACTATGCCAGTTTTTACCTGGTCCCGCATCTTCCCAAGTTGGAATTTCGATTGGTTTGTTAAGGGGTGGTATATTAGGAGGAGTCCTATCTTGGATTGGCTTCACGCTACCATCCGTCATTTTGTTAATGCTATTTGCAGGCTTCGTTACAACAACGGGATTGTTTGATAGCGGTTGGATTCATGGTTTGAAAATTGTTGCAGTGGCAGTTGTTGCTCATGCACTACTTGGTATGCAAAAATCGCTTGCTCCTGATAAGGTGCGAATTTCTATTGCAATAGCATGTGCTATTTTGACTTTGCTTATCCCCACTGCTATTGGACAAATTAGTATCATTGTTGCAGCAGGGATATTTGGTTATTTATATTATAAAAAAGAAGCAGTGGAACTCGCTCCTAGTATGGTACTCACTTTTGGTAAAAATACAGGTATTATTAGTTGGATTTTATTTTTGGGATTACTAATTTTATTACCTGTTTTCAAACCCTTTTTTCAAACTGTCTATTATTCTATTATTGATACGTATTATCGAGTTGGGTCTATAGTATTCGGTGGGGGACATGTCGTTTTACCGATGCTTGAACGGGAAGTTGAGGTAGCCCCGGATGTATTTCTTGCTGGATACGGAGCAGCTCAAGCAGTTCCGGGACCACTATTTACACTAGCAGGTTATTTGGGGCAAGTAACTGCAGGAATTCCTGGTGCAATTGTGGCAGTTATTGCAATGTTTTTGCCGTCATTTTTATTAGTGATTGGCACTTTACCCTTTTGGTCTTTTATCAGGTCAAAAAAAGGAATTCAAGCTGCATTGAAAGGTGTCAATGCAGCCGTAGTTGGAATTCTCCTTGCTGCATTATATGATCCCGTATTTACGAGTGCGATCACAAGTACAATTGATTTTATCATCGTATTAATTACATTTACGTTATTAGTCGTGTATAAATGGGCGCCAATTAAAGTAGTATTAGTTAGTATGTTACTTGGTGCAGTTGTTCAATTTATCTAATTTATTTCTTTTTTCGAAAAGTATTGACAACAGAAAATTCTGTATGCTAATGTTAAGGGACACTAAATAAATGGAAATGGAGGTATGAAAAATGATTCGTTTAAAAGATGGCTTAAAAAACTTAATAATTTGTTCATACCTACCATTAGACGAAAAATGATTTATAAGTAGACGTGTAAAGGAATAATAATGTCTATTTTTAAAGCACATTACCGTATTATGGGTAATGTGCTTTTTTGCATTCAATCATTTCCATTTTTAGTTAAAAGTATGGAGAGGAGTGTTGAATATGATTATTCAACGAACAAAACAAATTTTACTAAAGGAATCTCTAGAAGGCGGATAGCCAAATGTATAAGCAGATTTGAAGAGAAAAGAGGGGTTAACGGATGTTTTCTGTTTTATTTAAATTAAAATGGTTTTTCCAAGAAAACTGGAAGCGATATACGATTGCAGTAGGATTGCTTATAGTTGCAAGTGTTATAGAAATTTTACCACCTTGGGTTGTCGGCAATGCAATTGATACGATTACTTTGGGGGAAATTACGTCAAGTCAATTGTGGCAATACTTTTTCATATTTTTAGTAATTATTGTTGTCGCATATGCACTCAATTTTATATGGCAATATCAGTTATTCGGTGGTTCAATCTCCATTGAGCGAATTTTACGTACGAAGTTGAATCGTAAATTTTTACGCATGACGCCAACCTTTTATGAAAAAAATCGTACAGGAGATTTGATGGCTCGTGCAACAAATGATTTAAATGCGGTATCCCAAACTGCAGGGTTTGGAATTATGACGTTAATCGATTCGACCATGTATATGGCTGCACTAATACTCGCAATGGGTTTCATCATTTCATGGAAGCTTACATTGTTCGCACTATTACCTATACCGATTATGGCATTTATCATGCAATATTTAGGGAAAATCATTCATGAAAAATATATGACGGCTCAAGATGCATTCGGCGAGTTAAACGACCGCGTATTAGAATCAATAGCTGGCGTTCGAGTTATTCGTGCATATGTGCAAGAACGTGCAGATGAAAAAAAGTTTGCTGATATGAGTGAAGATGTATTTCAAAAAAATATGGTCGTTGAACGAATAGATGCACTGTTTGGACCTATTACGAAAGTAGGTACGGGCATTAGTTATGTAGTTGCTTTAGGATATGGGGCGTACTTAGTTTCTAGAGGCGAAATGACAGTTGGGAACTTGATCACTTTTAATGTTTACTTAGGTATGGCGATCTGGCCAATGTTCGCAATTGGTGAGTTGATAAATGTCATGCAACGCGGTAATGCTTCTTTAGATCGTGTGCAGGAAACGTTGGATTATGAACAAGATGTAAAAGATCCGGCGAACCCAATTACGCTACAAGACGCTAGTTCCATTGGATTTGAACAAGTTGGATTCCAATACCCATTGTCACAAGTGAAAAACTTGCAAAATATCCGAGTAGAACTGGAAAAAGGGCAAACGCTTGGTATTGTCGGGAAAACGGGGTCTGGGAAGACGACGTTTATGAAACAATTACTAAAGGAATATCCGATTGGTACAGGGGTATTAACTATCGGAGAAACAGCTATTTCAGAACAAACAAAAGATCAAGTTTTGGAATGGATCGGTTATGTTCCACAAGACCATGTGTTATTTTCACGAACGATCCGTCAAAACATCCTTTTTGGGAAAGAGGATGCAACGGAAGAAGAGTTAGAAGATGCTATTCGCTTAGCTCATTTCCAACAGGATTTGATGAATTTGCCGATGGGACTTGAAACATTAGTAGGAGAAAAAGGTGTTTCCTTATCAGGTGGCCAAAAACAACGTGTGTCGATTGCGCGTGCGCTTATTAAAAATCCAGAAATTCTATTATTAGACGATTCGCTCTCAGCGGTTGACGCGAAAACAGAAGCGAAAATTATTGAAAATATACAAACAGAACGTAGTGGAAAGACAACAATTATTACGACGCATCGATTATCCGGTATTCAGCATGCAGACCGAATTATCGTACTAGATGAAGGACTGATAGTAGAAGAAGGTACTCATGAAGAACTTCTTTTGCAAAATGGTTGGTACAAAGAGCAATACGATCGTCAACAGCTTGAGGGGGTGTCGTAATGAGTACAGGAAAACGACTCTACCATTACGCATTATTTTATAAAAAACCAATTTTGCTCGGTTTAATCTTTTTAACAATTGCGGTGTTTGCCGATTTATCCGGTCCATTCATCGCGAAAACAATTATTGATGAACATATTGTAGAAGGTTCTATTGAATTTCAACCGATTCTACTGTTGCTAGCACTATTTTTTGGATTAAGTATTGTTACGGCAGTCTTTCGATATTTCATGTTTATCCAATTACAAATAGGGGCAAACCGAGTTGTACAAAAACTACGAAACGATGTATTTCAACATATACAGACGCTACCGATTCAGTATTTTGACAACTTGCCTGCTGGTAAAGTAGTTGCTCGTGTAACAAATGATACAGAGGCCATTCGTAATTTGTATGTGCAAGTACTATCACAATTTGCGACAAGTATTATTTCTATTTTAGGGGTATACGTTGCACTTTTCATATTAAATGTCCGAATGGCTTTAATGGCTTTATTTGTTCTTCCAATCGTTTATATTTGGATGATTGGTTATCGGAAATATGCGTCTAAGTATAATCATATTGTTCGAACGAAAATTGCCGATTTGAATGCCATGCTCAACGAATCGATCCAAGGAATGTCCATTATTCAAGCTTTTAAACGGGAAAAGCAAATGGACCGTGAATTTGAAGAGATGAATGAAGAGCATTATCGTTATCAAAAGAAATTATTAGTACTCGATTCTGCTACATCGTTTAACTTAGTTAGCGTTTTGCGTTCCATTATGTTTATTATGTTTATTACGTATTTCGGCTTTCAGTCGATGGAGCCAATTAACATCGTTTCAGCTGGTATGCTCTATGCCTTTGTTGACTATACGACTAGATTATTTAATCCAATTACAGGAATTGTCAATCAGTTCTCGCAATTGGAAAGATCACTAGTAGCCGGTTCTCGTGTGTTCACATTACTCGATGAGCCAGGTGAAAAAGTAGCGGATAAGAAAATGGAGCGATACGAAGGAAATGTAGAGTTTCAAAATGTTTCATTTGCATACAAAGAAAAAGAGTATGTGTTGAAGAACTTGAACTTTATTGCTAATAAAGGTGAAACGGTGGCACTTGTAGGGCATACAGGATCCGGTAAAAGTTCCATTATGAATTTATTGTTCCGTTTCTATGATCCATCTAAAGGAAAAATTCTCATAGATGGTAACGATATTACGTCATTACCAAGGCAAACCATTCGAGAACATATGGGTATTGTTTTGCAAGATCCTTATTTATTTTCCGGGACGATTGCATCGAATGTGAGCCTGAACGATCCGAAGATTTCGCGAGAGAGAGTAGAAGCAGCACTCCATGCAGTTGGCGGGGAGCGGGTGTTGAAAAATCTTGAAAAAGGATTGGATGAACCGGTTATTGAGAAGGGGAGTACATTATCCTCTGGTCAAAGACAGCTCGTCTCTTTTGCAAGAGCGCTGGCGTTCGACCCGGCTATCCTAATTTTAGATGAAGCAACATCTAATATTGATACGGAAACGGAAGAAATCATTCAACATGCAATGGATGTATTGAAAAAAGGAAGAACGACTTTTATCATTGCACACCGACTTTCTACTATTAAAAATGCAGATCGTATTTTAGTATTAGACCGCGGAGAAATTGTAGAAAGTGGGACGCATGAAGAATTGTTGCAACTTCAAGGCCGCTATGAACAGATGTATAAATTACAAGCAGGAGTACCTTCACACGCATAATGCGCGTGGGGGTATTCCCTTTTTTATATTAATCGTATTGAAGGGATAATGTGTCGAAGAAAGTTGACTAGTGACCGCTGGGATTCCCGCTGCAGGGCGGACGCTTTCCGTGGGGTGAGCGATGAGCCTTCACCGCCGCTAACGCGTACGCCTGCGATGGCTTATCTCTGTCTCACTAAGGAACAAAGGCTAAGAGCGCCACATCGTGTGGCAACGCCTTCGTGACCAACATCCTGTTGGCCTCCGCCGAAGTCGCCGCCCTTCCGCTCCAATCCACAAGATTGCTACTAATTAGCGAATTGCTTTAAAAATTGATAGATTTATTAGCAGAGGAAAATACACTTTTAGCAAATATTTCATTAAGTAATATCCAGTAGATGGCTAAGGGCAACCAATTGATTATGGGAGGCAACTAGTTCTAAGTTGAAAGCAATCAAATTAGCACATGAGCAACCGATTTGCGTATGAAAGCAATCAATTCTCTAAACAAGGAATTTACTGAATTAGAGAAGGCCATTATGATGATGAAAATATACATTATTTGGTTAATTCTAACATATAGAAGCTACTACTCACTATTTCGTTAGCACATTTTGTTGATTGAAGCCGTGCCCGCGGAAAGCGTCCGCCTGGAGCGAAAATCAACTGCTATTGCGGTATCTCATTAAGACGCACAATCCCTATTAAAGAGCAACAATCACTTATAAATGCAGTTATTTATATGGAACGAATAATACTATTGAAGTTTTCTGACGGCCGTCGTATATTTAGAGAGACGAAATAAAAAGAAAAAGAGGTTCTGCATGATCCATTGGCTACTAGATTGGAAAACAAAAATAGTTTATTTCAATAAAAACATACGATTATTTATGCTTGCAAATATACTCATTCAAATCGGAATGGGTGTATTTTCTGTTATGTACAATTTATATATTAAAGAATTGGGATTTCCGGAAACGGTAAATGGGAAAGTAATCTCCATGACCTCACTTGCGACGGCAATTATGCTTATCCCTGCAGGTTTTTTAAGCGATCGTTACGGCCGAAAAGGCATGATTATTCTGGGAACTGTTATTACAGTAGTAACTCTTTTTTACCGAAGTGTAGCAGTAGGTGAGCAATCCCTCATATATGCAGCATTTGTAACAGGTTTGTTTATGGCACTAGTTCAAGTTTCCGGAGTCCCTTTTCTTGCGGAAAACTCGCATGCTAGTGAACGTATGCATTTGTTTAGCATTCATTTTTCATTTGTAACAATTGCTGGTGTGATTGGAAGTTTAGGGGGTGGGGTATTAGCAGATGCATTACATGTATATGCTAACCTGCCTGTTCTTGATTCGATCAAGTGGGTATTAATAGTAGGAACAATCATTTTCGCATTAGGTTTATTTCCTTTATTCCGATTAAAAACAAGTGAAAAGATTGTTGAAAAAGAAGAGACAGCGGAAGAACGAATAAAGGTAATACCAAGTAATTTTAAACGAAATATTACTGTCATTGCGTTATTTGGATTTGCCAATTTACTAATAGGAACGGGTTCAGGTTTAGTCATTCCTTATTTGAATTTATACTTTTCGAATCGATTTGACGCTTCCAATGCTTATATTGGACTCATCCTATCCCTTGGCTCTGCGATGACAGCAGTTGCCATGTTATTAGGTCCAGCTCTTGTAAAACGAGTGGGGCAAGTTCGTGCATTAGTCATATTTCAATTACTTTCCATTCCATTTTTATTTATCACGGGCTACACAAATTCTTTAATCATTGCATCCCTCGGATTTTTACTTCGTCAAGCACTGATGAATGCTGGAAATCCAATTCAAAGTGCGATTGCGATGGATCTTGTGCATGATAAATATAAAGGGCTTGCAAACTCTGTCAATCAAATGGTATTCCACATTGGATGGGCGAGCACTGGAGGAATTGCTACGGGGCTTGTCATGGCGCACGGATTCTACTGGGGTTATGCATATACATTTTCGATTACAGGTGTTTTATATATTATCGCATCTACTTATTTTTATATTTTATTTGGACGAAAGAAATTAGGGGCTGTATAAAAAAAGCGCGGGGGAGAAAAAAATCCCTTGCGCTTTTCTTAGTCATATACATGAAAAAGCATGAGCTCATGAATCATTTTCTTGACTGTTTCTTCGTCGACAGGTGCCTCACCTATCCATTTGATCGTACCATCTGATTCATACTCAGCTGCGTATCGTGTTTGTTTATAGAAGAAAGAAATAGACCAACCAGGTAGTTGTTTGTTTTCATATAACGGTTTGAAGCTAAAATGCTGTAGCAATTCTATCAACCTTTCATGTGGCATAATTTATTCGCATACACTAGTAGAAATGACTAATGGAGGAGCGTCTAATTGTTTACTGAAAAATTAAAACAAGCAATACTAAATGAATATGAAGATTATCATTTTTATCGTTCTATGTATAATTTAACTGACGATCCGTATTGGCAAAGTTTTATCGAGCATGTGTATATAGATGAAAAAAGCCATTACGAAATGTTCCAACAATTATATTATATGCTTACAGGGACATTTGTTCAAAATTTCCCGGAGCCTAAAGAGTGTTTTAATTTAAAAGAATGTGCAAAGATCGCAATTAGAGATGAGTTAGAGGCTGCCGAATTGTATAAGGAAATGCTGCTCCAAATACCGATTCAGCAAGCATATGCACCACTATTTGTAGCGATGCATGACGAAACGGAGCATGCTATTCGTTTTTCGACCATGTTTAACGCGTTGTAACAGCATTGTATAATATTTTAGTGTTTGTCCTTCCTCTGCTATAATAAATGAGAAGCTAGAGGAAAAAGGTGAAACAGATGAATTTTATTTGGACAATCGCATTTATGGCAATCGTTGGAGCAGCTATTGGAGCAGTTACAAATCATTTAGCTATTAAAATGTTATTCAGACCACATGAAGCAAAATATATCGGATCATGGCGACTTCCATTCACACCAGGTCTAATACCAAAAAGACGGGATGAACTGGCAAAACAATTAGGAAATACAGTGATTAATCACCTATTAACACCTGAAATTTTTAAACGAAAATATTTTAATGAAGAAATGGAAGAAAAAACAACCAAATTGATCGTTCGACAATTGAATGAAAAAATATTACTTTCCGATAAAACAATTGCAGATTGGTTGAAGCTTGGTGGTCTTGAAAATATTGCTTCTATGGCAAATGAAAAAATCGAAAAGCAAGTGGATATTCAATTTGATCAATTAAAATCAAGATTTGAACATGAGACAATCCGTGAGCTAGCCCCTTTAGATTGGCAACAAAAAGCAGATATGAAAGTCGGAGAAATTGTTGCATATATTCTTAAAAAGGGAGAAGACTTTTTCGAATCGGAACAAGGGAAAATCGCTGTTAAAAACTTAATTGATGATTTCCTTTCGACTAAAGGAACACTTGGAAGTATGATTCAAATGTTTGTTGGAGAATCTTCTTCGCTTGCAGGAAAAGTACAGCCCGAAATTTTAAAGTTTTTAAGAGCACCTGGAACGAAAAGTATGTTAGAAAATATTGTGCGAAACGAATGGGAAAAGCTGAAGGATCGTCCAATTGTGGAGATGATAGACGGCTTTGATTTTGAACCGGTCATGGCGAATGTGAAGAAGTATTTGACAGAGCAGCTGGCAATCGAAGAACGTCTAAGTCATAGCTTAGTTTATTATTTCCCAGAAGCAACGGAATGGACGCAAACAACGCTAGTTCCTAAACTTACTTCTTTTGCATTTGCAGAAGCAGAAGCAAAATTAGAAGAAGTATTGCGTAAAATGAAATTAGAAGATATGGTAAAAGAGCAAGTCGATTCTTTCCCAGTTGCACGCTTGGAAGATATCGTACTTGGTATTTCGAAACGAGAATTTAAAATGATTACCGTTCTAGGTGGAGTGCTTGGAGGTCTTATCGGGATCATTCAAGGAATCATTGTATTTATTACGGGATAAAAAAGGAGCCAATAACATGATAAATATTTATGACGATATTAACAAATTAGAAGCGACATTGCGTAAAACAAACGAATTCGCTAACGTAAAGATAGCTGTTGATGCTGTAAAAGCTGATGCAGAGGCATTAGCACTATTTCAAAGCTTTCGCAAAATCCAATTAACCCTTCAAGAGAAACAAATGAGAGGCGAAGAAATTGCTGGCGAAGAATTAGAATACGCACAAAAAACTGCGCAGCTTGCCCAAAACAATGCAAAAATTGCACAAATGCTTCAAGCAGAAATGAGTTTAAGTCAGTTAATTGAGGAAGTAAACCGTGTACTAATCAAACCAGTACAAGAACTTTACGACGGTATTTAATGTAAATGGATCTCTCCAAAATCGGATGAGATCCTTTTTGTTTGCCTGTTTTGTAATAGACAGCAGGAATACGGACATACATGACGAATCTATTTAGAGATGAGGGATTATTCATTTACAAAGGGGAGAATGAAATGTATACAACCATTAAGTTAGAAAAAGAAGGACGAATCGCTACATTAACATTAAATCGTCCTGAAGCGATGAACTCGATGAATGAAGAGATGATGAAGGAGCTTGCGGTATGTTTGGAATCTTTAAAAGAAGATACCGCGGTACAAGTGTTATTGATCAAAGGAGAAGGACGTGCATTTTCAGCTGGTGGAGATATAAAAGCGATGATCGATACAAAAACTCCATTTAATCTGGATGAAGTAATGAAGTATGTGTCACGCATTGCATTATCCCTATATACGTTACCACAAATTACAATAGCTTCCGTACACGGTGCAGCAGCGGGACTTGGATGTAGTCTTGCACTTGGATGTGATGTAATCATTGCAGAAGAAAATAGTAAACTCGCGATGAACTTTATAGGAATTGGGCTAGTACCAGATGGTGGTGGGCATTTCTTCTTAAGAGAAAGAATAGGTGTTTCAAAAGCCAAACATTTAATATGGGAAGGCAGAAAGTTAACTAGTACCGAAGCGAAAGCGCTTGGTTTAGTAGATGAATTGGCATCAGACGGTTTAGGTTGGTCAACAGCAACATCGTATGCACATAAACTTATACAATCTCCTATTGCTGCAATGATTGCGACGAAGGAAATCTTACATGCAGGAAAAGTAAAGGAATTAGAATTAATATTAGAAAAAGAATCGGTTGCACAAATAGCGATGAGAAAAACTGCGGATCATTTAGAAGGAATAGAAGCATTTGTGGAAAAGCGTCAGCCGGCGTTTAATGGAAACTAGTGGAATTTAGAAGTTGAAGGTCGATTTTCATCGGCCTTCAGCTTTTTTGGTTGCCAGAAATGGATAGTTGGAAGTATGTAAGTAGCGACCATTCCTAGAGACTGGTCGCTTTTTTTTGTGGGAAAAATATCCTTTTACAACTAACGCTACGATTTTTACAACTAAACACACCGAAATTACAACTAAATGCTCTAAAATTCCAACTAAAATATCATTTTTTCTAACTAACAGGCAGGATCTAAGTAAAACCTAAATTATTTATTGAAAAAACAAATTTAACTGTAACAATATACATAGTGGATCGTTTTAAGTAGGAAGGGAGGCGGAAAGTTGAAGAAAAACAGGCAAGACGAGTTAGAAATAGTCTATTTAGCTTTCGCAAAGCCTCTTTACTATTACTTGTTGAAACTAACTGGCTCCGACATAATGGCAGAAGAGCTTGTACAAGAAACATTTTACAGGGCAACCTTATCACTGGATTTATATGAAGATGGGCAAGTAAAAAGCTGGTTATTTAAAGTAGCACGTAATACATATATGGATGAATGGCGCAAAAGAAAGCGATGGGGGTGGGTTCCTTTTTATAATCATCTTTCCAATTCTACAGATTTTGTTAGCCCATATGGGGTACCGGAGGATGATTTATCGGTGAAGGAAATTGCAGATGAAGTGAAGGATATATTGGAATTGCTACCGGAAAATTACCGAACGATTCTTTATTTGAGAGAATATGAGCAGTTTTCGTATGAAGAATTAGCCGGTACGCTAGATATTTCGCTAAATCAAGTAAAAGTGAATTTGCATCGAGCCAGACAGCGATTTAAACAGCTAGCTGAACGGTTAGGGAAAGATTTTGAAAGAGGTGGAAATGATGGAGTGGAATGAAGAGAAAGCTCAACAAATTGTAGGAAAGTATAAAAAGCGGTTTTCTTGGAGATTTTCATTAAAAGTAATACGTGTAGTAGCAGCAATCATTTTTTTATATTTTATTTATATGATGATAATATCTATAGCATTTAACAGTGGTAGTGGAGGAAAAAGAGTAGAGTTTTATCAAAAACTAGCGATCGATTGGACTTATCCGGAAGTATCAAGTGGGATTAGCATGAGCCAAGTGCATGAAATTACTCCATTCCTTACACAAAAAATAGAAATCCCACTTACGAGGAGAATTGGAAATGAGGATTATGTAGTTTCAGAGTTAACCTTAAGCAAACGATTATTCAGCACACTTAGTCATGTAGAAATTGAGAAAAATTATCCCTACAGTTCTTCGGAAAGTAAGTTTTATTTTAATTTGCCATATTATTTAAATTCCGACCGTAAGCTAAAGGGAAGTGAATCTCCTCAAGTATGGAGTAAATTAGAAAAAATTCATGAAGGGAATGTTGCTGATCTGGCGTTTTCTACAGATGAGTATTACTCTCCAAAAGAAATAATTGAGCTTATATCTGCTTATGATCTTGATATTACTTGGATGCCTTTATATATGGGAGAAAATGAGCGATTTACAGGAGTTGGTTGGGGTTGGGGAGATGATTCGATGAGGATAGATTCACCATGGGGATTGTCCGGAGCTAGAGTTATCGATAAACAATTTGGAAGTGGGTACTTAGCGAAGAGTCTTGATTCAAGTTCGGTAGAAGATAGCGAAAAAGCAATGCTAGACAATATGCAAATGATGTTAAAAGACAATAAAAAACTTGCGGAAGTATTGCTTAATACACAGAACTTGCAAGAAAGATATGATTACTTACATGATGAAGGCTTCCAAGCGTATGGTGCAGTCGTGACAGGTCCGGTAAAAGAATTATTAAAATTGAAAGATATAAAAGAGATTCGCAGCGTTCAACTGGGAGAAATCACCTATTGGAACTGGGAAAAATAAAAAAATGCGAAGTGTTAGTTAGTAGTAAGTAGCGACCATTCCTAGAGACTGGTCGCTTTTTTGTGGGAAAAATATCCTTTTACAACTAACGCTACGATTATTACAACTAAACACACCGAAATTACAACTAAACCATCTATTTTTCCAACTAACCACTTCAAAATTACAACTAAACGTATTTCCCTAGAAAAACAAACAAAAAAAGGACTAAAACCAAGAAGGTTTTAGTCCTTTCACAAGCTCAAACATGAAATAATACAAGCTTCCCTGCACTATTTACTAAACGATGCGTCGTTTCAAGCAGTCCTTTTTCTTCGATTGCTGCTTCCCCTTTTTTCTTCGCCTCATCGTCATTTTCGAAAGTCCATGTTTCTTCAACAATCAGCTTTCCTGTTGGTTCAAATGCAGTAAATTTATACGTTTTCATGAATCAACACCCCTTTATTTTACTTACATTTGATTATACATCAAAAAATTTAAAAGAGGAATGTAAAGTGAGCTTGACAATCAGATGAATAGTAAAGTATACTTTACGTAAAGTTAGCTTTACAAAAGGAAGTAGGAATTATGATGGAAAATTTAGTTAGAGAAAAGCGAGTGGCTCTAGGCATGACGCAAGATGAATTGTCGGTCATGTTGGATGTTTCTAGGCAAACAATTATTTCTTTAGAAAAGGGACGATATAATCCATCTATCACATTAGCTTTTAAGCTTTCGAAATTGTTCCAATGTACGATAGAGGAAATATTTATATATGAGGAGGAATAGCCATGTATGAAGAGTTTGATTTATTAGCATTTTTGTTAGGATTACCGCTTGCAATTGTGATCATTGCAATTGTATTTTTCACGATGAGAAGAATAGGAAAGAAAAGAAGATGGTTTGATGAACGATATTATAAAATCCATGAAAAAGCACGTTCTTTATCTTGGACGGTAACTACGATAACTATATTAATAGTGTGGATGATTATTATTTTTATGGAGGGACCAAGGTTAGCTTTTTTCATGATGACGGCGATTTGGGTTATTCATATGATCTCTTATGCAATCGGATCATTCATTGCTAGTAGATCCAACTAAGAAAAAATAAAACAGATGAAAGTATAAAAGATTGCAACATATTCATTTGTATGCAGTCTTTTCTTTATGATAAAATAAGAACAAATATTCGATTTTTAGCGAGGTGGAAGCAATGACAGAAATCCGATTTCTCCATATAGCTGATTTGCATTTGGACAGCCCTTTTAAAGGGATTTCCTCCATTCCGCAAAGCAAGTGGAAGGATATACGTGAAAGCACATTTAAAGCTTTTACAAATATTATGGAATATGCAGTGGAAAAAAAGCCAGATTTCGTGTTAATAGTTGGTGATATTTATGATGGAGAAAATAGGAGTTTACGTGCCCAACATTTATTTCAAAAAGGAATGGAGATGTTACAGTCAGAAGGAATTCCAGTTCTTATTTGTTATGGAAACCATGATCATTTAAGTGGAAATTGGGTACGGTTTCAGCTTCCAGATAATGTGCAAGTATTTGGGGAAGAAGTGGAAACAAAAACATTGGAAATTCGAGGGGATAAAATCCATATATCTGGATTTAGCTATAAAGAGCGGCATGTTTTAGAAGGAATGCATAGCCATTACCCAACATCAAATGGACAACATATTCATATAGGAATGCTGCATGGAAGTGTGGAAGGAAACGTGGAGCATGATGTATATGCCCCTTTTCGTAAAAATGATTTAATTGCAAAAGGCTATGATTATTGGGCACTAGGTCATATCCATAAGCGACAAACATTGCATAATGATCCGCCTATTGTTTATCCAGGTAATACACAAAGTCGTCATCGAAACGAAAAGGGCTTAAAAGGATTTTATGATGTCACATTAACAAATAATAATGCAACGCTACAGTTTATCCATTCCTCTGCATTTATATATGATGTGGTAGAAGTTTCTTGTGAGGGGATTGTTCATGCCAATGAATTAATAAACTGTGTTGAACAATCTCTAAACTTATACAGGGAAGCAAACGGAAATGCAATTGTCGAACTTATTTTAACGGATATAACAGGAGAGACAAGTGAGCTCATACAAGGATCATCTAAAGAGGAATGGCTAACACTTATTCAAGAAAGTTTAGAGATGGATCATACGTTTATAATCGTAAAAGAATTGCATGTAAATCTTCCTAAAAAAGAACGAAAAGAATTGAATATGTTGCTAGAAATAATGAGAGATTGGAATCCTTCTGATTGGAAATATGTTTTAAAAGATCTTTATCAACATCCTAAGGGTAGTAGATATTTGCCTACAATTGACGAACTATTTACGGATGAAACGATGCAGGAAGCGGAACAAATCCTTTCAAAAGTTGTGACAAGGGGTGAATAAACAATGAAAATAGAAAAACTCCATATTTACGGCTTTGGAAAACACGTAAATGTAGAAATAGATTTAGCAGATGGCATAAATGTTTTGTATGGGGAGAATGAAGCTGGAAAGTCTACAATTCAGCAATTCATTTTGCATATTCTATTTGGATTCCCGCCAAAAAATGCTCAGCTATTACGGTACGAACCTAAAAATGGGGCTATGTACGGTGGGAAAATTCATCTAGTAGATGAGCATGGAGCTCGTATGATAGTAGAACGTGTAAAGGGGAAGGCGATTGGGGACGTCACATTATTCTTTGAAGATGGCACCCGAGGTGGAGATAAGGAACTTTCCTCTTTGCTTCATTCATACAGTCGTGCAGATTTTGAAGCAATTTTTTCTTTCTCATTACTTCAATTGCAAGGGTTTGAAAAAATGACAGAAGAAGAGTTGACAAGAACACTCTTGACATCGGGGACGACAGGGATGGACATGCTAACCAGTGTGGAAACTCAATTTGTAAAAGAGATGGGAGAACTTTTTAAACCAACTGGTAAGAAACCATTGATCAATCAAAAAATAGAAGAGATACGAGAATTAGAGTTTACATGGAAAAAGCAAATGGAAGAAGTACAAAAATACGAGCCTTCCATCAAACGGTTACATGAACTTGAGCTGCTGATAACAGAAATGATAGAGAAGGAGAAAATTATTTCTGATCAATTACAACATTATCTAAGCTGGAAGCAACTAAAGCCCATAAAAGAAAAAGAAATAGAGTTAGAACAAGCTTTGGAAAAAGTAAAGTATATTACCTTTCCAATAGATGGAATACGTCGCTATGAGTTAATCAAAGATAAAGAAGTTAATGTGAAAATTACGCTCGAACAATTAAAAGAAGAACTCGCAACTACAACAAATAATCTCCAAGTCTTAACGCAAGAAGAATTAGAAGCGCTACAAGCCTTTTTAACTAATGAAACCCAGTGGCATGAGCTCAGAGCGAAGCGAATACAAATAGAAGAGGAACAAAGCAAAACATTGCAAAGTCAAATGCAACAATTAGCCCTAATTGGTGTGGATTGGGAAAAAAGTTTGACGCATATTGTAGAAGCAGATGTATCTATTGCTCAAGAGGATAAGCTTGTTTCCTATCTTCAAAAACAGGAACAATTAGAAAGACAAATCATACAAGAAAATCGTTTATTGCAAATGAAAAAAGAAGACCTCGGAAAGCATCAAAATCATATAAACGAATCGAAACGTACGAAAAGATCCGCTTCACAGAAAAACAATGCAAACGGAATAGCTTTTCTGCTCATTGGAATCATTCTCCTAGTAGGATTAGCCTTTAGTTTTCTCCAAGCAAATTGGATAATTGCACTGACAACAGTTCTTATTAGTGTATTAGTATATGTTGGCTTTGCGTTCCTGCTTAAAACGGTGCAACAATCAAATGACATTCAAAAATATGAAAGTTTATTATTGAAAGAGCACCAGGCATTAAAGGAACAAATTGCACAACTCGATGATACTATTCGTGAACTTGAGCGAGAAAAAAACCAAATCGGTCAGCAAGTACATGCATTTTTAATGAAATACCATATGAGTGAACAGCTTTCACCTAGCTTATTACCAGAGTTATTTAATAGACTTCGGATTATTCAAGAACAACAAATGCAATTAGATCAAATGGAAACGAAATTATACGAAGTCAGTGAAAGACTTCAAAAGCTATTTGTACAAGCACAAGAAGCGGCAACCATTCACTTAATAGAAGATATGCTATTCCACCAGCTTCGTGAACATTATTTAACAGAAAAGAAAAAAGCAGAAGAGCAGCAGTTCATAGCTAAAAAAATTGTCCAACTCGAAACTAAACTACAGGAAACTAGATTACTTCTTACTGCATACGCTCAAAAAACTAGTGAGCTTTTTGAAGAAGCGAAGGTAAAAACGGAAGAAGATTATTACACTACGTATAATTTGTATGAAGAAAAATTAACCATAGAAAAGGAAATTCAGCAGATTCATATGCAACTAGGAGATAATCGAATTAGCGTACATGATTATGAAGAAAACTTTGAACATGAATGTAAAGAAAAATTGCAAGCCTTTCAACAGGAACGTAACCAATTATTAGAAGAAAAAGCATCCCTTTTATATAAAACACAAAAGTTACTCGAAAATGATGAACAAAGTGAAAAACTACAACAACTAGAACAGAAAAAAACAGAGCTGCATGAACTAGTGAAAAAGTGGGCTGCTTATAAGGCCGTTGTAGAAACGATACAACAAACTTTGTTGCAATTAAAAGAAGAACGTCTTCCAGAAGTATTAGCGCACGCACAGAGCTATTTCCGCACGCTAACAGGCAATGTTTATGAAGCATTAATCCTAACGCCAGAAGGAAATTTTGAAGCTGTCAGACCAAACGGGCAACGTTTCAAAGTTGCCGAGCTTAGCCAAGCGACGAAAGAACAAGCATACATTTCGCTACGAATTGCACTTGCAGTAGCATTAAAAGGGACAATATCTTTTCCAATCATTATGGACGATCCATTTGTACATTTCGATCGTTTCAGGCTACAACACATGGTACAATTAATGACAGAGCTACAAAAAAAACATCAGCTACTATATTTTACATGTCATGAAAATATGCGATATGGCTGGAAAGAAGCACACATCGTTCAAGTAGTGAACATTTTAGCCGGAAGTGGAGGGAATGTGAAATGAAAGGTATTACACAATTACGAGTAGGAGATCCAGTAGATCATTTCTTACTAATCAAACAATCAACAAAAGGTATAACAACTGTTGGCAAGCCATTTATGTCACTAGTTTTACAAGATAAGAGCGGCGATATTGAAGCAAAACTATGGGACACAAATGAGGAGCATGAAAAACTGTATGCTGCGAGTCAAATTGTCCGTGTCGGAGGAGAAATTCAAGATTATCGAGGAAAGTTCCAACTTCGCGTAAAAAGCATTCGCCCAGCAAAATCAGATGAACAGGTGACTATTCAAGACCTCGTGCCATCAGCGGAGAAGTCGAAAGAAGAGCTAATGGAAGAACTGATGCAGTTTTTCTTCGAAATGAAAAATCCTTTAATCCAGCGTATTACTCGTCATTTACTTAAAAAACATCAACCTGCTTTTATGACATATCCAGCGGCAACGAAAAATCACCATGATTATGCATCTGGTTTAATCGATCACGTTGTTTCCATGTTAAAACTTGCGAAAGCATTATGTGATTTATATCCGACACTTAACAAAGACCTTTTATATGCGGGAATAATTTTACATGATATCGGAAAAGTAATTGAGCTATCTGGTCCGGTTGCAACAACATACACAACTGAAGGGAATTTACTTGGTCATATTACGATAATGGTCAATGAAATTTCAAAAGCAGCGGATGAACTTCAAATTGAAGGTGAAGAAGTAATGCTTCTCCAACATATGGTGCTCTCTCACCATGGTAAAGAAGAATGGGGAAGTCCAAAACGTCCGATGGTCCGCGAAGCGGAAATCTTGCATTATATTGATAATATCGATGCAAAAATGAATATGCTAAATCGAGCATTAGACAAAACTAATCCCGGGGAGTTTACTGAACGTTTATTCCCATTAGAAAACCGTTCGTTTTATAAACCTACATTTGAATAACAAAAAAGCGTAAAGGTACTTGTCCTTTACGCTTTTTATATGCGAGATGATTATTTACTACTTTCTTCCTTTGAAGTATCTGCATCTTCAGTCGTTGTATCTGTTTCAGTTGGCGCTGGTGTATCAGCTGCAGCTAAAAACTCATCCAACGCTGTTTTTAGATCTTCATCTTTGATCTTGATATCCGCATCTTTCATCATTTTCGCTACTTTCGTTAATAGCGCTGAAGTATCTGCTTTTTCAAGCTTTAATTGTTTTTCAAGCTCCGCTTTTTTATCTTCGTAAGATTCTTTTATCTCACGCTTGTCCGTCACTTCAATGATGTGATAGCCAAAGCTAGATAAGATTGGATCGCTTATAACGTTTTTCTCCAATGAAAATGCACCTTCTAAAAACTGTTGATCCATATTAGTTGATTTGTTAAACCAACCTAAATCTCCACCAGTTGTTTGTGCTGCTTGTTCAATGGAATATTCTTTTGCAACTTCTGCAAAATCTTTCCCAGATTCTAGTTCTGTTTTCACCTTTTTAGCAGTCTCTTCATCTTCTACTACTATATGACGAGCTTTGATTTCGTTTTTAATATTTTCGTATTCAGCTTTAATTTCATCTTCTGTTACATCCACGTCTTCAATTAAAGCTTTTTCTTGCATCAAATTAAGTTCTATGAATTTTTTATAAGAAGCTTCTGTATAACCTTGTTGTGCGATTATAGCTTCGAAGCTATCGCCATATCGTTCTTTGTCCGCTTCTAATTGAGCGTTTACTTCATCTTCTGTCACTTTATATTTCGATGCTAGTACTTTTTCAATCATCAGAAGTTGAAATGCTTGATCTCCAATAGATGCTTTCATTTCTTGATATAAGTCATTCTGAGTAATATCTCCAACTTTTGAAGTAGCGATCACTTCATTGCTAGCTGCGGAATCGTTGCTACAAGCACCTAATGCAAGAACGGATCCTGCAAGTGCTAATGTTAATACTGTTTTTTTCATGGTAATCTCTCCTAACTTCTTGTTACTGCCGTAGTTACTATAACATAAACGAAATAAAAACAAAAATGGTTCCCTTTCATTTGCCTACCGATTATTGAAAAAATCGCATAGGATACATGGAAAAGGAGGTGTTTTTAAATGGGCGGACAATATAGCGGTGGTTATGGAGCTGGTTCTGGTTTTGCGTTAATTGTTGTTTTATTTATTCTTTTGATCATTGTAGGGGCAGCGTTTATTTACTAATGAAGACGTGAACTAAGATCGTGTAAAATCGATCTTAGTTCTCTATTCATTTATAAGCCAAAAAAGAAATGACCCGAAATCATTCCGATGATTTGGGTCCATTTTTTTTCTCTTAAACTGCGTAAACTAGTTCTACATAGAAGGAAACAAGAAGTATCGTAATTAGTATGTTAATAGTACGAAAAATCTTTGGGTGTTTTTCTTCTGGTATTTCTTTTGACATAACTAAAGCGTATGTCATTCGGTTTATTTGTAGCAAATAAAATGCTGAGAATAGAACTAAAGTAAATATGATCATGTCCAAACTCCCTTCATATACTAGTAAGCATATCAAAGAAGATGCGAGTTTTACAAGTGTTACTTCTTGCTAATTATGTGTCGGAGTGATTAGAATTTCGAAGCCAGCTTCTGTTTCTTCAATATATGCACTTTTTGGAGACTTACTTAAATGCTTTACATATATTAAATCGATTAAACAAATACCGCAATGGTACGCAAATAATATAGTGAAATAATGCGAAAAAACAGGAAGAAGTAATGCTCCGATAATTAATACCACATTAATAAAAATAAAAGGTGCTAATAAAGAAAAGATAAATCTATTTTTATTAATTGGTTCCACAATTCTTAACGATACAGTTGGTAAAAATCCAAATTGTTTTTTGTTTACTATTTTAATGTTTTCACGATATTGAAAAAGTGGAATGAAGTGTAATAACTTGTGAAGCGGATAAACGCTTAAAAATGCAAAGATAAATACTAAAAAATATTCGTCTGATTTATTTGTATTATTAATAATTACTAACAAAACGTATGCGAAAGAAAAAACGATTATAACTAAGAGAGACGATAATAGAAATAACCTTTCCAAGCCATATTGTTTTTGTACATTAATTGTTTTCCAACAATGCAAAGTGTATGCAACTCCTATAGAAGAGAATTAGCTTCAGATACATACAATACGACTTTTATATTTAAAATGCAATACCATAAATTATTAAAAATTATAGAGCGCTTACACTAGCAAAAATCTATTCTTTTTGAATGAAGGATTCATCGATATTATTAATAGAACGTTCAAATATCTCCATGAAGTCATCCCCATAAATATTCCGAATAACGGCCATTACGTCTAAAAATTCTGGAAATTTACCATATAATTGTTTCATTGAACGGGACCCTTCTATCACGGAATGTGGTGTATCATGATAATTTTCATACATTTCGTCGAGTAGTGTTTTTCCTTTTGGAGTAATTTCTACGTAAGTGTTTCGTTTGTCATCGTCTCTTTTGGAAAAAGCAAGTAAACCGCGCTCTTCTAGCTTTTTGGAGAAATTAAAAGCAGTTGAAACATGCATAACCCCGAATTTTGCAACTTCAGATACGGTAGCACCTTGTAAATGATAAGAGATCCATAAAATGTGATGTTCATTAATATTCAAGTCATAAGGTTTTATCCATGCTTGCCAATCTTTTTCTACAGCTTTCCATAATGCTTTGGATAGCTGTGCAATACGCTGACTATAGAGCATTGCTTCTTTCATCGTATAAAACTGTTCAGTCATATGTATGCCTTCTTTCTCTATTATAATCTTTCAAACATTATAGCAAGAAAGTATGTAACTGAATACATATTATCAAAAATAAATGATAGTTTATAAAGGATAGTACATGCAAGGGGTGACCGCAATGATTTCCGCCGGGTTAGCGATGAGTCATCGCCGCCCTTCCGCTCCACTGCTCTAAATTCAGTCTTATGTAGTGTTTCCTAGAAGTAAATTCCAATAAACAGTTGAATGGACTGAATGTGCTGTAGTATATCGATGTATAGGTATCCAGTAAATGGCTAAGATTAATCAATAAGTTTTGGAAAGCACCCAGTTAACTTGAAGTGAAATACCAATAATTGTATTTCTAGATTGGGCTTTAACATTCAATCTATAACTTCGTAGACTATAAAAAATAGGACATTTCTTGTTTCAAGTTAAACAAGAAATGTCCTATTTTATTTGAAGAGGTGGTTAGCTAGTAGCTTCTTTTTTCTTTGGCAACGTTTTTTCCATTTCTTCGATTGCTGATTGAATAGCGGAAATTTCTTCTTGAAGTTTTGCCTGTAATGGGGCGGTTTCGCTTTTCCATTGCTCCACATCTGCTTTAATCTCTTCTATAGCATGTGGAATAACTTCTTTCGACTCTTTCGTGAGATTACGTATCGAATTTTTTAAATCTTGCATTTGGACTTTAATATCAGATAATTTATCCCGGAGATCGGTGGAAGTCGATTTTAAGGAAATACGTACTTCACTACCCGACTTAGGAGTGGATAATAAAACTGCAGTTGCTCCAGCTAATACTCCTGTTGAAATCCCTAAAAATAATGGTCCTATTTTCATTTGAGTTCACCCCTTATGTAATCTAGTATTCCTTTTCATAACATAATTAAAACATAATAATTTGAACAAAAAAAGCTTTCCTTCGAAAAGGAAAGCAATAATTTAAACTGTAAGAGCTGTTTTGAATTTAGAACGTTTGATCAACTTTCCGATAATCGGATAAATAATAAAGAATGCTACTGCATTGATCGCAATTGCAGGAAGAACTACTATAACAAATAATTCTCCAAATACTGCTCCTGCTCCAAACACAAAAATCGCAGTTGATAAAAATACCGTACCCGATACAAGTGTTCCTACACATGTAAGAACTACTGCAACTGGTAACTTGATAGCAAATTTAGTGAGTAATAGTACTAATCCAAAGAAGACAAATGCTGTTACCGATTTATCGATAATGTTCGGAACGAATCCGCCTGGAAATGTCGAAAACAATCCAGAAATAACACCTGTTGAAATACCAAGTAGAAATACACTCTTTACGTCAGGGAACAACAGTATGCCAATAAACATCATGGTCAACATAAAATCTGGTTTCATCCCACCATTAAATCCAGGGATAATAATATAAAGTACTGCACCGACCCCTATTAATAGGGACATTAATACTAAATTTTTCGTATTCAATTCTCATCTCTCCTCAGCTTTTCTAAGCTCTATTTGTTTATATCCCTCTAACGTATCCTCTTGATCGTTAGCAAGAATCTTACCACTGATTGTAAGTCTTTTTACCCTTAATTGCAACAACTAGTTTGCAAGTTTTTCAGCTAATTCTTTTGCTAAGCCTTGAATAACTTCAGGCGTAAATGTTTTTTCTTTTGTCATCCAAGTTGCACGGAAGCCATCCGTTTGATCATAACGAGGAATAAAGTGCAAGTGAAAATGGAAAACACTTTGCCCGGCAGGAGCTCCATTATTATTAAGTAAATTCATGCCAACAGGTCCAAATGTTTCTTTTAGAACAGAAGCAATCTTTGGAACTACTTTAAATAAATTACTTGCTTCTTCTTCCGATAAATCATACACATTCTCTTTATGATTTTTGGGGATAATAAGTGTATGTCCTTTTGTTAGTGGCTGTATATCCATAAAGGCATATACATGCTCATCCTCATAAACTTTCGCACTTGGAATAGAACCGTCGATTATTTTGCAAAAAATACATTCACTCATGGAAAAACCTCCTATTCATTGTTACAAAAAGTTTATCATATAATGGGACAGGTTTGTTTAACCTTTTTACAGTAAAAACATTTTTTGTGAAAAGGGTTGGGGGTTGCGAATTTGATTAAGAGAAGATTTTTTCTAATAGCTTTGGTAAACTATTTAAATAGAAAGTTGAGGTGCGAAAGATGACTGTACTAAAAGTAACTAACGTAACAGGTGGCTATACAAGAAAGCCAGTGCTGCATAATCTAACTTTTTCCATTGGGAAAGGGGAATTAGTTGGGTTAATAGGATTGAATGGAGCAGGGAAGAGTACAACAATCAAACATATTATTGGAACGATGAACGCTGCCAAAGGGGAGATTCTACTAAACGGAAAATCGTTAAAAGAGGATCCGGCAACGTACCGTACTTCTTTTTCGTATATACCGGAAACACCAGTATTATACGATGAGTTAACATTAAAAGAACATTTAGAGCTTACTGCAATGGCTTATAATCTAGAACAAACCGTATTCGAAGCAAGGAAAGAGTCTTTACTAAAAGAGTTCCGAATGGAGAAACGATTGAACTGGTTTCCAGCACATTTTTCTAAAGGAATGCGTCAAAAAGTAATGATTATGTGTGCGTTTTTAGTAAATCCTGATTTATATATTATTGATGAACCCTTTGTAGGATTAGATCCATTAGGTATTCAATCGCTACTTGATCAAATGAAGGCACGAAAAGACGAAGGTGCCTCTGTTCTAATGTCTACCCATATTTTATCGACAGCGGAGAAATATTGTGATCGAATCCTTCTTTTGCATAATGGGAAAATACGTGCACAAGGAACAATGGACGATCTACGAGTTGCTTTTAACAAGCCACATGCGACATTAGATGATTTATATATCGAAATGACGAAGGAACAACAAGATGAACAATTTGCGTGAAATATGGGGTAAGCGTTTTGTCTATTATATAAATGAATTACAAAAATACTTAAAGTATATTTTCACTGGGCATATTGCAATTGTAATTGTTTTCGTCTTAGGCGCAGGGGGATATACGTACAGTGAATGGCTTAATACAGCTCCGAAGAATTTTCCCGCTTTTTTAGTTGTAGCTTTCATTTTAAGTATTTTACTGGCGATGAGTACACCGGCTACACTGATGAAGCACGCAGATAGTGTGTATTTTTTACCGTTAGAAACGAAGCTTAAGGAATATTTAAAGCTTGCGCTAAGATGGACCTACTTTTCATCTGTTTTTCTATCACTTGCGGCTTTTCTTGTTTCTATACCGTTACTTACGAAAGTTGCGAGTGCTACGAAAGAAGAGATTTTATCTTTTTTCGTTTTTGTTTTAGTGATGAAGTACTGGAGTATTTACGCGGAATTTAATTATCGTTTTGCTTCGAATGGCAGAGCGGTGTGGGCTGACCGTTTTATACGTTTTCTTTTACTATTTGCGGCGCTCTATTTCTTATTAAGTGGAAACTATTTATTTTTAATCGTGGTTGTTATTATTCAACTGATATATGCATTCGTTTGGCAGAAGAAAAAGAATGAAGTACCGTTTCCATTTGATCATTTTATCGAAGTGGAACAATCTCGCATGATGCGGTTTTATCGATTTGCGAATTATTTCACCGATGTTCCGCATATACGAGGGATGACGAAAAGAAGAAAATGGCTGGATGTGGTTTATAATCTTGTTCCATACGCGCAAAAAAATAGTCAGCTATATTTAGTGTTACGTACCTTTATCCGTACAAATGATTATTTCTTTTTGTGGGTTCGACTTACAGCATTATCGGTTATTGGCGTAATCTTTATCCCGTTTCCAATCGTTGCAGTTATTTTCACAAGTGCGCTTGCGTTTGCAACAGTTGTCCAATTACGACATGCGTTATTAGCTGGTCACGAGTTTCGAATGGATCAGTTATTTCCGGTGGATCCGAATGCTAGAAAGTGGGCAGTCAATAAATTAATGCGTATGATTCAATTTGTACAGGCAGTTTTGGTACTCGTTGTAGTTTTAGTGCAAGGTGCGTTTACGCTTCCAATGTTCCTCATACCTATAGCCGTGTACATCGTATCAGAATTAACAGTTCGAATGAGCAAGAAATGAAAAAGAGGCAGGGACAGAAGTAGCCTCAATCAATGAAAAAAGTGAAATCGCGTGCGATTTCACTTTTTTCATTTTATTTTAAGATTATACGGACAAGAGCTTATA
>NZ_JBIWEX010000031.1:0-44097 GCF_044762745.1 Psychrobacillus sp. NPDC096426
TTCATTTACACAGCGGGCTTAACTTCGTTACACCTATACAATGTCACACTGGGGCACATGTGGACATACTAGAAAAACGAAAAGAAGTGTATGAAGCGGCAAAAGAAAAGCACCCAGAACGTTGGGCACGGGACACAAGAGACTGGGCACCACATCAACAAGTCGCGCTCAATCCCATGCGAGATGAGGGAAAAACAGAAGCATTGGTTCAACCGTAATCCCCCCTTATCCTGGTGGTTTGAATGGAAAGAACGCTCTTCCTTTCCATTCAAATCACCAGGCCAGCAAGCACAGCGCGGTAGCCTTGATTGAATTAGGGATTACAAGATATAAGAATATGTATTTTAAAGATATTAAACTAGCTAAATGCGACAACTATATTGACAAACACCGCTATATAATTACGAGCAGTCTTGGTCGGCCAGCGATGCATGCTATTATTATTGATTCAACTACACCAGAAAATAGAAAAGAAGTGTATGCACTCGATTATTGGCTAGTAAATTTATCAATGGCTATAGGGGCGGCACTTGGGGGTTTACTGTATTTAAATCACCAAATTGAATTATTTGCATTACTAACTATAACTTCGATTATTCTACCGATAGCTTACAAGATTTGGTTGATTGATGAACATACACATACGTTACAAAAGCGGTATGAAAACGTGTTTATTGATTTATTTCAAAACTATAAGGTGGCTTTTCAAGATCTACCTTTTGTCAAAGTAGTAGTAGGTTCTATGTTTATCTTTTCCGCTGAATTTACTTTAAACAGTTATATCGGAGTTCGGCTTGCAGAAACGTTCAAATCTGTACAAATTGGAGCATTTGAACTAGTGGGTGTGCGCATGTTAAGCATACTTAATATAGAAAATATGCTACTCGTTGTTTGCTTCACGTTTTTGATTAATAAGTTTACAGATCGTTTCAGTAAGCAAAAAGTGTTATTGATAGGTCTTATTATTTACAGTATCGGATATATTACTGTGACTTCAGCGAACACTTGGTACATACTGATTCTGTTCAATCTAATTGCGACAACTGGTGAATTAATTTATTCACCAGTTAGAAATGCCGAGCAGGCAAATATGATTCCAACGGATAAAAGAGGTTCCTACTCTGCATTTTCGAACATTTCATTTAGCGGAGCGGACTTAATCGCACGCTCTACTATTATCATCGGTGCATTTTTAATACCTACGATGATGTCCGTTTATATTGGCATTATTTTGATGATAGGAATCTTCTTTGTGTACACAGGTTTGTTTATAAATCAAGCTGTTACAATCAACAAGAAGATTAAAATAACTGATTAAATAAATTGTAATAATAGTTAAAGAGTTGCAGATCAAACAACTAATCTGTAACTCTTTTATATTGGTTTAACTTTGCACGCAATTCATAGAAAATTCCAATATAGAGAACATACATTCTTATGTTTGTGATATAATAATGCTACAAATAATGGGAGGTTTCATATGAATCTAATTAATATGAATATTAAAGAGCGGATGGATTATTATAAAGTTTCCGGTTTAAGCATTACAGTAATTGAAGGAGGTCAAATCAGTACTACAGAATGCTTCGGCTTGCTTGAAGAAGGAACCAATAAAAAGGTAGACAGTAATTCTATTTTTAGTGCAGCTTCAATCAGTAAGTTTCTTACATCCTTTCTAGTGATGAAGCTCTCGGAGCAAGGTATTCTGGACTTGGATGAGGATGTAAATAAGAAGCTTTCCTCGTGGAAAGTACCTGAAAATGATTTTACAAAAAATAAAAAAGTGACCTTACGAAATTTGCTTAGTCATCAAGCTGGAATAATAGATCCAGAAGGTAGTTTTACGGAACTTACTTTGATAAAAGGTATACCTTCAATGGTTGAGCTATTAGAAGGTAGAACATCGTATTGCAATCTACCAATTGAAGTGAGGTATGAACCAGAGAGTAATTTTCAATATTCAGATGCAGGTTTTTGTATCATTCAACTATTAATAGAAGATGTCACAGGATTACCTTTTCAACAAGTTATGGAAGAACAACTATTTCAGCTATTAAACATGAAAAATAGCACATTGAAAACAACGATACCAGAAGCAAAAAGAGAATGGCTTTCTAGTGGTCATAACAAAAGTAGAAAATTAGTAGACGGAAAATATCCGATATATCCTTATCCTGCAGCTGCCGGATTATGGACAACATCTTCAGATTTAGCCATATTGGTTATTGAATTAATGGATTCTTTAAAAGGGCAAAGTACTATTGGACTTTCTGCGCGTAAAGCGAAAGAGATGATAAGTCCACAAGGTGGAAGGGAATGGACTGGGCTTGGATTATTTTTAGATGGATCAGGTCAAGAGATTGAAATTTCTTCCCTTGGTTGGGGCGTAGGTTTCCAATGTATGATGGTAGCTTATCCATATTTAAGAAAAGGTGTAGTCATCATGACAAATACAGATTTAGGAATTCATCAATTGGAAGGAATTATTGGTGAAATATATAATTCTTTATCTATATAGTGAAGGTTAGCAAACAATATAATTTTAGAGGGGATCAGAAAACATGAAAAGAGTAGATGTTACATATGTCCTTCTGTTTGATGAACTTGGACAGAATGTATTAATGGTGAAAAACAAAGGTACAGGGCCCTCTTACTATACACTCCCAGGAGGAGCGGTGGAAAAGGGTGAAACGCTAAAGCAAGCTGCTATTCGTGAAGTAAAAGAGGAAACGGGATTAGATGTTCAAGTTGATGGCATTTTCTCCGTGAGTGAAGCGTTTTTTGAAGAAAGGGGACACCACGCCATCTTCTTTACTTTTATCGGAAAAATAATTGGTGGAGAAATAAATATATCATTTCCGGAAGAAATTGAGGAAGTGACTTGGATGGATCTAAAACAAGCGGAAAAATATATACATATTTCAAGTACGTTTGAAGGGCTGATAATGGATAGAAATACGGTTCCATATATGCTTAGAGAAGTTGAAAAAAAGGGTGAGTTAAAAAGTTGAAAGAGCCTATATAGAAAAGCATATATAAAGCAGTATTTTATAGCTCCTGCTGGGAACCTTAAGTATAAAAGGATTTTATAGATGTTCAAAATAATTTATGCAAGCTGTCTTATACTATAGATGTTATCATTAAGTTTAGAAAAGGCTTATGAGAGTGAATGAGTGGTTTATACAAATAATTAGGCACCCTAATTAGGTAGACAGAAGAAAAGTGAAAATTAATCTATCTAATAGGGTGCATATCAAGAGTAAATTATTTGTCTAGTAAGTACTTATCTTCAAAAAGAATACAACAACCTGCGGAAAACCGGAAAAAGGACCAATCTTTAACTGATTTCTTCAAATTTATGTGATTTGTATACTCTTTTTACTCCTTTTTTAATCCCTTTATCATGATACCAAATAAGTTCTCCTGTTCCTTAATTAGTGAAAAATCGCCCCTATGAAGACTCCAATCATATAAAATGCCACGCATTACTCGAACGCAGATAGACATCATATATTCAGGTGTAAAGTCATGCCTAAACTCATTATTTTTTTGTCCTTTTTCGAAAATACTAAGAAGAATAGAATACAATGCTCTATTTGGCAACAAGAAAAAACTATCCCTTTCAGTATTTAATTCACTTTCATAGATAGTCCTTATAAGATCCCAGCCGAGGTCCTGTTCAATATATGTCATTTGTAAGCCTAGAAAGACCGTTAATTTATCAATGTATGTTTTTTCTGTGGCGATAATATCAACTAATTGGTTTAGGTAATAATTATCTACTTCTTTGAATTTTTCTAAGAAAATATCATGTTTACTTTTAAAATGAGTATAAAAAGCACCTTTAGATGTATTAGTTTTATTGATAATTTCATCTACTGTCACCTGGCTGAAACTTTTTTCATTAAAAAGTTTCAGTGCAGTATCGGATATTTTTTTCTTCGTTTGTAGTGCCTTGAATTGTCGGATATTCATTCTACCTCTCCTTATATAGAAAATTCAAAATATATTGACAAAGGGACTATGGTCTGCCAAAATTAAGTTGGAATTTATATTGCTTTCTGAAATTTATATATTAAATATGTAAGCGCTATCAATGGTGTTGAGAATTTTTCCAAAAACATTACTTTTTTGGGGGGCTCTCAAAAGTAATTATTGATCCTATATCTTTTACTCTACAACCTATTGTAACATCGATTTCCAACTCCATTGTTCAATAAATATGTAATTAGATTAAGAAGGGAGAAATATTAAATGCTTACACATGGAAATATGACGATTTATACGTATCTTGAAAAGCAAGCAAAAAAATTCACATCAAAACCTTTTATTTATTTTGAAGATGAAGTCATTTCTTATTCAGAGATGGTAGAACGTACAAATAAGACAGCGGATTGGTTAAAGAAAAAAGGGATACGAAAAGGTGATAAAGTGTCTGTCATGTTGAAAAATTCACCTGTTTTTTATGATATATGGTTCGCTTGTGGTGCATTGGGAGCTACTATAGTCCCGATTAATATTGCTTCTACAGCATCTGAATTAAGGTATTTTCTTGAGCATTCAGATAGTAAAGGATTTATATATGATGATTCACTTATAACAAGTAAACATGAACATGTAATTAATGATGTGCCGATTCTTTTTCATCAACCAACAAGCTCAAAGTGGAAAAAAGAAGTTAATCTATTAGGAGGTACTTCACATGATAAAAACGTTGGATCTCAAGATATATGCGGAATTATGTATACATCAGGTACAACTGCTAATCCAAAGGGTGTATTAATTACACATGAAAATTATTTATATGCCGGGCACTCTTCTGCGCTTTATCAGCAATTAACACCAGAGGACCGCTATTTAATCTTTTTGCCATTATTTCATGTTAACTCACAGTATTATTCATCAATGGCTACACTAGTTGTTGGTGGAACAATTATTCTACAAGAGAAATTTAGTGCAAATACTTTTTGGAATGATGTTGAAAGATACCAACCCACTGTTTCTAGTTTTGTTGCAACAATCATTAAGATTTTATTGAAACTAGATTTACATCCATATGAAAAGAAACATTCAATAAGACAGATTGGATATGGATTATTTGTTACCAAAAATGATGTAGAAACATTTATAGAGCGTTTTGGAATTCATATATTTCAGTGGTTCGGTATGACAGAATCAATTACAACAAATATTACCACACCTTTATATACAGATATGCAAGTGGATGAAGAAACTGGAATACTATCTATTGGAAAAGCAGGACTAGGGCAAGAAGTGAAAATTGTTAATGCAGAAGGATTAGAATGTCCAATTAATACTGTAGGAGAAATTATTATAAAAAGTCCTTCATTAATGAAAGGCTACTACAAAAATGATATTGAAACGAATAAAACGATAAGAAACGGCTGGCTTTATACAGGAGACAATGGATACATGAATGAGGAAGGTTATGTATGGTTTGTTGATCGTAACAAAGACATGATCAAACGAGCTGGAGAAAATATATCCTCTTTGGAAATAGAAAATGTTTTATCTGGCCATCCTTCCGTAGCGAATTGTGCCATTGTGGCAGCGCCGGATGAATTAAGGGAAGAAAAAGTGATAGCTTATATTGAGCCAAGCGATTCTAAAGTAACGGCAGATACGCTAAGAGAATATTGTGCGGAACGACTTTCTGCTTTTAAAATACCAGAGGAATTTTACTTTGTGGATGAATTTCCAAGGACGTCGATTGGGAAGATACAGAAAAATGTATTGCGGGAAAGATACAACTAAGAACCACGGTTACTTAAGGTGTGTCTTTTTGTATATGAATATATTTATTTAATGATAGAAAGAAAGGATGGTTAATGGTTATGAATGGTTATAAAAACTCAATTCCTAATAACATTAAAGGCTTTGCTACCAATAAATTTTGGAGTGACTTGAAAAAGGAAAAATTTATGTATCAAACTTGCGATGATTGTGGTTCGCCAATTTTTTACGCAAGAGTCGTTTGTCCAGACTGCATGTCGGAGAATCTTTCATGGAATGAAGCAATTGGTAGGGGAAAGATATATTCATTCACAGTTATTCACCGAACTTCATTACCAGGCTATAAAGAAGATGTTCCATATGCGGTGGGATTAATTGACTTAGAGGAAGGTATTCGTGTGATGGGAAATATTATTGGGTGGGATGCTCCAGAAACACTGCGAATAGAACAAAATGTTTCCGTAACATATAAAAGAGTTTCAGATGAATTTACATTTCCAGTTTTTAGCGTAGTAGAGGAGGAGAAGAGTAATGAGTATTAAAGGAAAAGTTGCTATTGTTGGGGTATCTGAAACAGATAGTTGGAATTTACCTGACCTTTCTCCGTTAGATATTATGGCAAAAGAAGCCAAAAGAGCTTTAGAGGAAGCAGGAATTGATAAGTCGGAAGTGGATGGATTATTTTCGGCTTCTTCTAATTACCATATGCCGACGATTTCGCTCGGAGAATATTTAGGAATTTCACCTAGATATACAGATTCTACAACTATTGGCGGTGCTTCATTTATATCTTACTTACTTCATGCTGCAACTGCAATTTCTTCTGGGGTTTGTAAAGTAGCTTTAATTTGTTATGCAAGCACACAGCGAAGTGACGCTGGAAAGGTAATGAGTATGTCGGAAAAAAATCCATTCGAGGATTCTTTTGGTTTTCCTTATCCACTTGGTTCTTATGCGTTAGCTGCACAAAGGCATATGCATCAATATGGGACGACAAGCGAGCAATTGGCAGAAGTGGCGGTTGCAGCAAGACAATGGGCTATGAAAAATCCAAAAGCAACGAAGCGAGACCCGCTAACGATCCAAGATGTATTAGATTCACCTATGATTAGTTCACCTCTACATTTATTAGACTGTTGTCTGGTAACAGATGCAGGTGGAGCAATCGTTCTTACATCTGCAGAGCGTGCACGGACTTTGAAGAAAAAACCGGTATATTTATTGGGAGCTGGTGAATCACATTCCCATCGTTCCATCAGTTCAATGCCTGACTTAACAGAAACAGCAGCAAGGTATTCTGGAGAAGCTGCCTTTAAAATGGCTGGGGTAAGTCAATCAGATGTTGATTTATTAATGTTATATGACGCTTTTACCATAAACGTGATTTTGTTTTTAGAAGATTTAGGATTCTGTCCTAAAGGCGAGGGAGGAGCTTTTGTTTCTAATGGAAGAATCGCCCCAGGTGGGCAACTAGCAGTAAATACAAATGGCGGAGGTCTATCTAATTGTCATCCAGGTATGCTTGGTATTTTTTTGATAGTTGAGGCAGTACGACAGTTACGCGGTGAGACAGGTGAACGGCAGTTGGACAAATGTGATATAGCTCTTGTACACGGTAATGGCGGTACCTTGTCTGCCCAAGCGACAGCAATATTATCAAACCAACCTTCATGAGTATACTGGTTAGCACTAGCCAAAAAAAGGACAAGTTAATAGTAAACTTTAGGAAGGATGAAAGCATTTGACTATAGGAGAAAAAAAAATATCGAAATTTTACATTGGGCAAAGTAGTAGTATTGAAAGAACTTTTACAGAAAGAGATGTAAAAAGTTATATGGAACTAACAAGAGAAGAAAATTCCGTTTACTCGGATGATGTATTTATGAAGAAAGTTCAATTGAAAGGTAGAGTTGTTCCAGGATTATTAAGTGAGGGTTTAATCATGGAAGTGAGTTCAAAGGAGCTTCCTGGTAGTCCCGGATTATTATTGCAAAAGGAACTGATTTATCACCATCCAGTTTATATAGGAGATAATATTACAGCTAAAGTGGAAATCATCGATATAGATTTGAGGCGACGTTGGATCACACTAATGGTACAATGCACCAATCAACTTGGAGAAGTGGTAATAACTGGACAAATCGTAGCTTTGGTTATCATAAATACTAGTGAGTAGGTGACTTCATAATGGAAGCAACAAAAGTTAATAATAATTTATTGAATTTTGGTTACTTTAAAATTGATTCATTTGGAATAGTAAGCTACCTAAGTTCCGATTTGTGCAAAAGATTTGGATTAAGTAAAAATGAAAAAATTGGTGTTCCAGTAGAAAACCTTTTAACTAGTCGAGCTTTTCGAGAAAAATTGGGGAAAATAGAGAATGAAAATAAAGTAGTTTTTGGAGTCATCGGTGAGGTAGCTTGTCTTATTTCAATTTCACCCAGTTATGAAGAAAATAGAAGTGAATATACTTGCTCAGTTATTCTCCTTAAGGAGGACATAGAAGCGAATGATGTTTTAGACTTTTGGAAATCCATGAACCCTGAGGAAAATAATAAGAAAAAAAAGAATCCTCAAAATAACTATTCTCATAAATATAGTTTTGATCAACTTATCGGGTCAAGTCCAGCTATGAATGAGGTTATAGAACTTGCTTCTAAAGTTGCTAAGAGCCGTTCAACGGTTTTGATTACGGGGGAAAGCGGTACAGGAAAAGAGTTATTTGCCCAATCAACTCATGACTTAAGTTCAAGGAGAACAGGACCGTTTGTAGCGATTAATTGTACTGCGATTCCCGAACACCTTTTTGAATCAGAACTATTCGGGTATGAGGGTGGATCATTTAGTGGAGCAAAACGTGAAGGAAAACCTGGGAAAGTGGAGTTAGCACAAAACGGAACCTTATTTTTGGATGAAATCTCAGAGCTTCCTTTATTAGTTCAAGGGAAAATTTTACGAGTATTGCAGGAACGAGAGGTTGAAAGAATAGGGGCAACAGGTTGGAAATTTGTTGATATTCGAATAATCGCCGCTACTAATAAAAATCTTGAAACACTTGTTAATGAAGGGAAGTTTAGGCAGGATCTTTATTATCGCCTTAAAGTCTTCGAATTAAATGTTCCGCCATTAAGGAAAAGAAAAGAAGATATATTGACATTAACCTGGCACTTTATTGAACGATTTAACAATGAACTTGGTTTAGATGTTAAAAATATAGATCCTTCTCTTAAACAATGGTTATTAAATTATCAATGGCCTGGTAATGTTCGAGAATTACAAGCCGCCATTGAACGAGGAATGAATATTGTAGAAGGGAACACGCTCTATTTGGATAACGTAGGATTACACTCCGATTTATATAGTGTCGAAGACAGTGTAGATGAAGAGTTTTTACCAATGGAAGAGGAAGTAGCTAAGGCTGAAATTTCCGCAATCCATCGTGCTTTAAAAAAGACCAATGGGGACAGAATGGCTGCAGCACATATATTAAAAATTCATATTGCTAGTTTATATAGAAAGTTAAATAAGTACAACTTGAAATAATAAATTTTGATAGAGCTAGTATAGATGTATGGACTTAATAAAAATTATGTCCATACATCTATACTAGCTCTGAATGTATGGAGTATTTCCAAACGCTTTTGCATTTTTATATCGCAAATTTGCGTTTTTTTTTGCAGATTTAAGAATTATCGGTTTTTAGTAGTCTTAAATCCTATGTCCAAATATGGCACGAATATTGCATTAGATATTACAGAAAGAAATGAGGAGAGTGGCAATCTTTAAAAATTCAAAGGAGGACTATTAAAATAGTTGATTTATTTGCTTTTTTTCATAATAAGAATGGAGTACGTAGAACTAATTAAAATTCAATTTCAATTCTGATTGCATACTATAGGGTTTGCCGCTTTTTTTGAACGTTCAATAGTTAAAGTGAAATCTTATTAATAATTATAAAAAGAAGGGTGATGTAATTATGGTACAAAAATTGAAAGTGGAAAAAAGCGTTGAGCGTCTCCTCTCCAGAGATGATGTGAGACTTTCAAGAGATCAGGTTAATCATTACTTGAATACTGGACAATGGGGCGTTAAAAGTTTTGTAGATTATCTGGAACAGCATGCAGAAAGCAATCCAAATAAAGTTGCTATTACGGATGAAAACGGGAAAAAAACGACTTATTCTCAATTACATCACCAAACAGAACAATTCGCTTTAACATTATTGGAATTAGGAATACAGCCTGAGGATCGAATCGCACTTCAATTACCAAATTGTAGTGAGCTAGTTATTTCTTTAATGGGAGCTGCTAAAGCCAGTATCTTGCCAGTATTTTGTCATATGCCATATATAGAGCATGACTTAGATTATGTAATTGGTTTGACTGAGGCAAAAGCTATAGTTATACCTGATAGTTTCAACAACAAAAACTATATAGATATGATTAGAAGTGTACAAGAAAAACATCCCTGTTTAAAACATATAATTGTAGTTTCTGATAAGGAGTATGAAGGAACAATCAACTTCTATGATCTTTTGCAAAAGGAAATCAAATCTCCTTCTTCCAAGTTGGAGGAAGTTCGTCCTGTTGGAACAGATCCTTTTTTCATCATGTTTACTTCCGGGACAACTGGGAAACCAAAGGCGGTATATCATTTACATGCCAATAATCTGTTTTATATTGAAACATTAAATGAACAATTAAGTATTCCAAAAAACGGAAAAATGTTGGCGGTTCCACCTTTAGCTCATCTAACGGGTTTAGCATTCGGAGTTTTGACAACTTTGCATAGAGGTGGATCGGTAGTTTTACTTTCTTCTTGGAATGTAAAAAAAGCCGTAGATTTAATAGAAAATGAAAAACCTACCCATTTTCTTGGTGTAACGCCAATGCTAATTGACTTAGCAAGATACGAGGGCTTGGAAACAAGAGATATTAGTTCTTTAAAGAATATCATTTATGCGGGTGCACCCTGCCCGGCGGAAATTTTAAATATCTATACAAAAAAATATAATTGTGAAATTATAGCTTTTTATGGGTATTCTGAAGCAGGTTTAACTCATGGTACCCGTGCAGGGGATGATGTAGCTATTACCAGTACGAGTTTTGGTAAAGCTGCAAAGGGAATAGAAGCAAAAATTGTTGATGAATTTGGAACTGAACTACAAGCCCCTTGTGAAGGAGAGGTAGTAGTAAGAGGAGCAAATTTTATACCAGGATATTATCGTCAACCGCAAAACAATACTAAAGCTTTTGATGCAGAAGGGTGGTTCCATTCTTCAGATATCGTTCGGATGGATGAGAATGGATATTGTACTTTTCTAGCTCGCAAAGATGATCTTATAAACAGAGGTGGATATAAAATTGATCCACGCGAAATTGAAGAGACACTTTATGGTCATCCAATGATAAGCCAAATAGCTGTTATCGCTATGCCAGATGAGAGACTTGGAGAAAGGATAGCAGCCTTTGTTATTCTTAAGGACAATTCGAAAGAACTATCTTTAGCGGATATTACAGCATATCTTTCAGAAAAGGGTTTGAATAAGAAAAATTGGCCAGAGGCAGTAAGAATAGTTGATAGTTTCCCTATGACTGCATCAGGTAAAATTCAGCGTTTTGCAATGCGTGAACAGGCGAAAGAGTTAAAATTGGCAAAATAAAAAAATTTATAAAAAATAACAATTTCAACAATCACTGATTGGTCAGATCAAATAAAGATATTGTTTCATAAATAACTAATCAGTAATTGTTGTGTAAACAATGTGTCCATAGGGAGCTTCTACACTTGTATTAATGAAAGGATAATCGTAGGAAGTATTATACTTTCGTTAATAAACTGAAAATTCCGAAAGAATATTTTGCTTTTATATCAAGTCTTACAATGTGAGGTGAAAAAATGCGTCTAAAAAATAGAGTAGCTATGATCACGGGTGCCGGGGGACCAATGGGGCGGGCAATTGCTTTACGATTTGCTGAAGAGGGGGCAAATTTGGTACTCACAGATATATCAGAAAGAAGATTAGAAGAAACCAAGCAAATTTTAACCGTATTAAAAAAGGATGTTATCGCTGTAAGGTCTAACGTATTAAATTATGATGAAGTTAAAAGTGTCGTGGCTAATGCATATACTCACATGGACAAAATTGACATATTAATTAATGTCGTAGGTGGTATTAGAAGTCAACCAATGAATCAATCAATTTTAGAAATTGATGGGGATCGATGGGATGATACCATGGCGTTAAATATGAAAGGAAGCGTCAATTGCATTCAACTAGTTGCACCACAAATGATTAAAGGTCAATACGGGAAAATTGTAAATATCTCCTCTATTGGTTTTGCAGGGGAAGCGGGTCTATCAGATTATGGCGCAGCTAAGGCAGGTGTCGCATCTTTAACAAAAACGGCGGCAATTGAATTAAGTCCTTATGTTAATGTGAATTGCATTGCTCCTGGAATCATCCAAACGTCGATTACTACAAGGATGGAGCAAAGTGAACTGGAGTCTTATAGGAATCAAACACTTACAGGAAGGCTTGGCGAACCAATCGATATTGCCAATACGGCATTATTTCTATCAAATGAGGAATCAAGGAATATAACTGGGCAGATTATTGCGGTTTCTGGTGGGATATCTCCGCATTTGTAAACAATAATAACTGAATATTAAGAAATCAAAGAGAGTAATAGGTAGATCAAATGACAAACAAGGAGGAATATTACAGTGTTTAAATCAGATTTATTAAAAGATAAAGTAGTGCTTATCACTGGCGGTGGAACCGGTCTTGGCCGTGCAATAGGTGAAAAGCTATTACAATTGGGTGCGAAGTTGGCGATAACTGGGCGACGCGAGGAAGTTTTACAATCAGCTGCGAATGAAATGGGTGCAAACGGTGGGGAAGTTTTCTACACGACTTGTGATATACGAGACGCGAGTCAAATCGAATTGATGGTAAATAAGGTGGAGAATCGTTATGGAAAGATTGATGTGTTGATTAATAATGCTGCTGCAAACTTTATAAGTCCTACAGAGAGACTCTCATCTAGAGGTGTGGATGCCATCTTAAATACGGTATTGCATGGTTCATTTTATACGACACTTGAAGTAGGAAAACATTGGATTGAACAAGGTAGAGGTGGAACGATGTTGAACATGGTTACCGTATATGCTGAAACAGGTTCTGCGTTTGTAGTCCCATCTGCGGCAGCTAAAGCAGGTGTTTTAGCATTAACACGCTCTCTCGCTGTCGAATGGGCAAAGTATGGAATCAGACAAGTTGCCATTGCCCCTGGTTCTTTTCCAACAGAAGGAGCCTGGTCGCGTTTAGCACCGACCCCTGAAATCTCAGACGGAATGATTGAAAGAATTCCTTTGGGGCGTTTTGGAGAACAACAGGAGCTTACGGATCTCGTTGCATTTTTAATATCTGATAATGCTGGATTCATAAATGGTGAGGTTATTACTATCGACGGCGGTGAATGGTTAAAAGGTGCCGGGGTATTTAATGGACTTACAGAATTGAAGGAAGAGCAGTGGGATGAGCTTGAGACACTGACGAGAAGTGGGAAGTAAATCTTATAATAATTACAATGAAGTCTAGTTGAAATTTATTAGAGAAAGGAATGGTTAGTAGTGGAAAGAAATACAAGACTCGAAAAAATAGGTTCCGTTGCAAAGATCACTTTTGATCGACCGGCTCAGAAAAATCCATTGAATGCCCTTTTCCCTATTGAAATGAACGAACATTTAGATGAGATTGAAAAAGATAATTCGATCAAAGTCGTTCTCCTAACGGGGGAAGGTGATGCATTCTCTGCCGGTGGCGATCTTAAAGATGCATTGAGTGTTGAGGAAGTTGAACTAATGAAGGAACGGAATTTTGTCCGGGATTTCTTAAGAATTCCATTGAAAATGAGGAATATGGATAAACCGATCATTTCGGTTGTTAACGGACTAGCAGTAGGAGGTGGTGTTGCGTTAGCACTAGCTTCGGATATTATCATTGCCTCTGAACGTGCTAAATTTCACATGGGATTCGTGAAAATCGGTTTGTCTGCTGCAGACATGGGAATGACATACTTTCTACCAAGAAATGTTGGCTATGCAAAGGCATCTGAATTGTTATTGTTTGGAGAGGTCATAACTTCAGAAGAAGCGGAAAGGATTGGCATGATAAATAAAGTTGTTGCTCATGATAAATTGGAAGCAACAGCAGAGGAATGGGCTAAGCGAATTACTGAAGGTCCACCAATAGGTATTTCTCTAACTAAACATGCTCTAAATAAAGAACAAGGAATGGATTTGGCATCCGCATTAGAGTTCGAAACATATGTTCAAAGCTTTGCATTAAAAACACAAGATCATAAGGAGGCTGTTCGTGCAATTCTTGAAAAGAGAAAGCCAGAATTTATTGGGAAATAATCATTTTGATTTGTAACAGTCAAAGATGATAAAACTAAAGAGTTTTTCCTTTTATTTTTCTCATATTTATTTCATGCATTTGCGACTCTTATTCGCAGGATTAAGAATTATCTATTGTGTAGCCAATAAACGCAGAGCTCCTCGATCATTATTTTCTCAAAATGGACGACTGAATGAGTAGGGAAAGTTCTTGATTAGCAATGTCAGATCTGCCAATTCTAGTGGCTGTTAAATCACAAAAAGTGATGATGAACCATAATTATTAATCAACAGCCCTTAATTGGCATAAAAGTTGCATATTAAAACACTGAAAGGGGGAGTGGAATGATGTTTATGGTTTCTCGATTCCTTTCTGCAGACCTGCAAGCATAGACGTGTAAGGCTCTTATCTTACAAAATATAGTTAATAGTAGAAAAGGGTACATTATTACGTTTGTGTTTGTTTTATAGTCTAGGAATGCACCGTCTAGTAACCTTACAATTATGAGGGGTTAATCGCTAGATAATGAAATCTATGAGAATACGTTAGATCAGGAGTTTATTAAAAAATTTTCGAGGAGGGATTATTATATGGCAAATAAAAATACGGAGATTGATTTACGTGATAGGCCGACGGTCGAGTTTATGCGTCGTATGACCAAGCTATATCCTGTAGAGAAAGAAATTGAAGGAATATTGCATTCGAAACTGGAGCGTCGTATTCAACCGAGCGCCAGTTCTTACTCTTTAGATGAGCTAGAAGTAAGTATTCGTGCCATGCTTCATGAGAAACTAAATGATGAGTTTTCGATACAAAACATGCGGTGGCTGTCTGGCGGTGCTTCAAAGATACAAATTGCATTCGAACTAAATTGGATGGAGCCTAATGTCGGACGGACAACGACTTCAATGGTATTGAGAATGGAGCCTGTCGAGTCGCTCAACTCTACAAGTAGAAGACGTGAATTCCAACTCTTGAACTACTTTCGTAACATCATCCCTGTACCGCGTGTCTATTGGCTAGATGCGGACGCACAATGGTTTCCTCAACCAGCTTTCGTGTATGCGTTTGCTGAGGGTGTGACAAAGCCTGCAGGGATGAAAAGTAGCGTTAGTGGCATTGGTCTGAAGTTTCCAGAAAAGCTGCGTGGTTCATTGGGAATCCCATTTGTAGAGCATCTAGCACGCATACATTCTCAAGAACTCGATCATAGTCAACTGACTGCTTTCGACATCCCCGCAGTGGATTCAACGGAAAGTGCACTCTTACAATTGAATAGGGCACGTCGGGTGTGGGAGGAAGACCGTGGATACGAATTCCCAATCTTTGAGGTGGCCACCAATTGGCTTTCACGAAATTTGCCTAAACTAGACCGCCCAAGCATACTTCATGGCGAGTATCGTGCAGGAAATTTCTTGTTCGATGAAGCAACCGAAAAGATTACGGCGTGGCTTGATTGGGAACGAGGCTATATAGGTGATAGGCATCGTGATCTTGCCTGGACAATGTCAAGCTCATTTGGTAGTTACGCTGAGGATGGTTCGACATTTCTTGTAAGTGGATTAATCCCTATAGATGATTTTTTTGCTAAATACGAGAGACTGTCGGGTTTAACTGTAGACCCTAAACGGCTGAAGTTTTACCGTATACTAAATACTTATCAAATGATGGTTACGACAATCGCTACGGCTTATCGGCTAATTCGATTAGGAAAAACCCATCAAGACGTGCTAATAGCATGGGTTGAAGGTGTCGGTTATTCACAGGCTGAGGTCTTAAGGGGTTTGCTTAAGGAGGAAATTGTTCATGCCAAATAATATCGATTATATATTGCAGGCTGCTATACGTTCGATGGAAGAGACTATTATTCCGGCAGTGGACATAAAAAACCCGCTAGCTCAAGAACAGGTGACTACTATTACTCAATTGCTTAAGTTTATGAGGGAGCGGATTCCTTATGTCCAACAGCGAGACTGGTTAGAATTGAAGATATACGCCGATATGACTGAAAAACTTTGGGAGGACATTGTCGTTTTATTGCCAGACCAAGCAGAAAGTACGTTAAAAGTGCGGAATGAAGTCGATGTGGTACTCACAACACCTACCCCAGAGCCTGGTTTGTTGGAGAAGTTGGCAGAGAAACTCCGAACTACATTAAGTGATCTAATTAGATACTCGCATGATCAAGAAGAACAACAACGTAATCGTATTGAGTCAGTGATCTTGCTTGATAGTAAACGAGTATTGGATCTTCACCGTGCGTGGTTGGTGCCAACAGGTCTGGTAGCTGATTCAGATTTGGTTCCTGACCTCGAAAGGCAATTATACATGGAGCAAGCACAACCGACTTTTACTAGATAGCGAAGAATAGAAAAACACAGTAATAGCCGAACATAACAGGAGCTAAATGTATTTGTTTCCGATAGTTGTTTCCTTAATACAATATCGATGTATTAGTGATTTGGTGAGTTCGCTAAAACATGGCATCACGAATAATTAAGTTGTTTTAATTTCAGCCAGTTTCAGCCCTGCCTTCATCATTGGTATCGTGAGAAATTAAGGATTTTATGTTTAGTTTGTCTTAAAATACCATTTGAGAAATAAAAATGATAAATATATGGAGGAATAAAAATGATAACTAGCAAAAATTTTGAGTTTCAGAATCCGTCGGATGCTGATCACTTATGGGTTGAAACATTGTTATTTCCTATAGTTATACCGGAGGAGCATCTGTATGCATTAGTATATTTAAATGTTCGTCCTAGCCTTGGAGTAATGTGGAACCAAGTGATGGTGTGCGGAACATTGACCGAAAGCAGGACAGATCTACTGCATTATAATGAAAATAACTACTTACCAGCACCAAAAAATTACAAAGATGTACAATCACCTCTTGGTTTAAAAATTCAGGCTCTCGATTTACCCCGAGATTTCGCTATTGATTATGAGCACGAGGATGGTACTGAAATACATGTTACTTGGAAGGGGATGATGCCTCCTTTTGATATACGTAATCCGTCCCACAGCCCCCAAGCTATAGCGGGTCCTAAAGATATTCATACTGACCAGGATACTAAACATTACGATCTGGGTGGTCATTTCGACATGACTGGAAGGATTACAGGAAGCCTTACTGTACGTGGACGGACGTATAAAGTTGACAGTATGGAACGTATGGATCGTAGTTGGGGTCCTCGCCATCCAATGCAGGTTCCGAATGTGTTTATAATTTCTGCTTCGTTCGAGCCAGATCTTGCTTTCCATATGATTTGCCCATGGGATCCAGAGAAGGTTGGTCCTGAAGCGTTTGAGTTAACTCACGGCTATGTAATGGAAGGTGACAAGGTTTATGGACTAACCAACGATGCGGTTATCACGGCACAACACCATGGCTTAATGTGTACAAGTTTAAAGATGTCTGTAAACGATGTTCGAGGAAAGCAATTCAATCTTAAGGCTACTGTAGATATTGGTGCCCCGTGGATTGCAGGACCTAACGCTATGACATTTAACTCATTAATGGAATGGTCTCTTGAGGGTAAAGAAGGATACGGTGTAGTAATGAAAACCGCTAGCTTGAAAGATCTCAATCAAAAAAGAGGTCGATTCTATGACGGGAAAACGACGGCCATCTATGTATGATTATCCAAACGCAAGCGCCATGAAAAAGCGATTATTTTATGTTGGAAGTCAACAATTTAAGCAAGTAAGCAAGAAAACAGCTTCATTACCAAAACTTGTCACCTGCTTTTGTGTATTTAATAGGTTCGATACCTAATAATACGCTGATTTGATGAGGTGGCAAGGAATTAAATTAACGAATTGGTTTTCCAATAGAACAAAAGAATATACAAATTGATACTCGTACCAAAAGCATTAAAGTGTCTAGGAAATAAAATTTCAATTGTGTTTTTTCAACTATCTCTTCTAAATCTATGCCATAGAAAGATGGAGTAAGTTTTGCTTCTTAATCCCTTTCGCAAGATTGGAGATAGTATATCTTTATATCTATTAATCACCTTATATTGGAACTTGGTAATTAAAAACCCCAAAAATACTTTTTGAGATTCATATAAATAGACAAGAAGGGTGATGTAAAAATGGTACAGAAAATCAAATTAGAAAAAAGCATAGAACGACTTCTATCCAGAGAGGATATAAGACTCAAGAGAGAACAAGTAGAGGAATACTTAAGTTCAGGTCAATGGGGCGTTGAAACTTATGTAGATTACCTAGAACATCATGCAAAACGAAACCCTAATAAAGTCGTGATTACTGATGATAATGGTAAGAATACGACTTATGCTGAATTAAATAAAAAAACTGACCAACTTGCATTGGCCTTTCTTGAATTAGGATTACAACCTGGAGATCGCATTGCTGTTCAACTGCCAAACTGCAGTGAGTTAGTTGTAACCTTAATGGGAGCAGCAAAGGCTGGTATTATCCCAGTCTTTTGTCATATGCCTTATATTGAACATGACTTAGATTATATAATAGGGTTAACTGAATCAAAGGCAATGATCATACCTGATCGATTTAAAAATAAGGATTATATTCAGATGATTAAGAATCTCCAAGAAAAACATGAATGTCTAGAACATGTAATCGTTGTTTCAGATAAATTATATGAAGGGACAATTAATTTTTATAGCCTACTTCAAAAAGAAAGCAAATCTTCTTCATTTGAGTTAAATAAAGTACGACCTGTTGGAACAGATCCTTTTTATATTTTGTTTACCTCAGGCACAACTGGAAAACCGAAGGCTGTTTTTCATTTACATGCGAATAATCTGTTCTTTACAAAAAAGATAAATGATAGTTTAAATGTTCCTAATGACGAAAAACTCTTATTGGCTACTCCTATGGCTCATTTGGTAGGTTTGGCATTGGGTGCGCTGACAACCATACAAAGAGGAGGGACAGTCGTATTACTTTCTTCATGGAATGCAGCTAAGGCCATGGAATTGATTGAAAATGAGAAGCCTTCTTATTTTGTTGGAGCAACTCCGATGTTAATTGACTTAGCAGGTTCAGAAAATAGGGACTTTAGTTCCTTAACAAATATCGTATATGCAGGAGCACCTTGTCCAGCAAAAATCCTAAATGTTTATACTCAAGAATATAACTGTGAAATTACAGCATTTTATGGGTATTCTGAAGCAGGTATCACCCATGGTACGCGTGCTGGTGATGATACTTCAATTACATCTAAAACCTTCGGTAAAGTAGTGGATGGAATTGAAGCAAAAGTTGTTGATGAGTTTGGTAATGAACTCCAAGGCCCATGTGAAGGTGAAGTAATGACAAGAGGAGCCAATTTCATTCCAGGTTATTATCGTCAACCTGAAAATAATCGAAAGATGTTTGATGAAGAGGGATGGTTCCATTCGTCTGATGTTGTAAGCATGGATGAAAAAGGGTATTGTACCTTCCTAGGAAGGGCGGATGATCTCATTAATAGAGGTGGCTATAAAATTGATCCGCGGGAAATAGAAGAGGCGCTTTATACTCATCCAAACATCAGCCAAGTAGCAGTTATTGCAATGCCCGATGAAAGATTAGGGGAAAGAATTGCAGCTTTTATAATATTAAAGAATTCGTTGGAAGGGTTAGAGTTAGAAGATGTTACTCAATTTTTGGATAAAAAAGGACTTAGCAATAAGCGTTGGCCAGAAGCGATTAAAATCGTAGAAAGCTTCCCAATGACACCTTCGGGAAAAATTCAGCGCTTTGTTATGCGTCAACAGGCTAAGGAACTAAACAGTGTTGAGAAATTTGTATAAAATCTTTAAAACATAATACCAAACTCTTATATATTTGTATTTGCAAATTTTTCCCTTGATAGATGCCAACGATAAACAGAAATAGATTCCATGTCAATCTCAATTAACTCAATTATCTGGATAATTAATTTTTGGAGCTCTAAACAAATACTGAAATTAATGTTGGACTCTACGTGGTATACCTAGACAATTACCACGAGAACGTTTGGGAAAAGTCTACCCGTAGTTCCAACCCCATCCGTACTGAAAGTTTAGACTATAAGTAAACTTATAGGAGGAAATAAATGTGTCCGATTTAAAAACTAAGGACCAGAGACGCCTTATGAAGCTATATGGGGCTTTTAATGTTCGAGATTTAGGAGGATATCCCGCAACCGGTGGGAAATATACCCAATGGGAAAAGTATTTTCGCTCAGATTCAATACATCGGTTACCATTGGAAAGCCAAGAAGCTCTAATTGGGAAAGGGATTGGATTAATTATCGATCTTCGTTTTCCATATGAAGGTCCCTACTATTTCTATAAGGAATTAGGCATCAAATACGTCAATATTCCATTGTTAGATCCTGCTAACCTAAAAGATAAAGAATCTACAAGTCTTCTAGATATGTATTGCGACATCATCGATTTAAAACAAAAAAGCATTTATCAGATTATGCAACATATTATTGCGGGGCAAGATAAAGCGATTCTATTTCATTGTGCATCAGGTAAAGACCGAACAGGTATTATTTCAGCTTTACTACTTGATTTGGCAGGCGTTCCTCATAATATAATTGCTCAGAACTATGCACTTTCAGCCATCTATCTCCAACCATTGCTTAAAGAAAGACGAGACAGATTAATAGAAACGTATGGAATAAAAGACGAAAATATACTTGATTGTAATCCTGAAACAATGCTTGAGTTTTTACAATATATAAATAAAAAATATAAAAATGCAGAAGGCTATTTAAAAGAAACAGGTATTGATGATTGGGAAATAGAGTTAGTAAAGAGAAACTTTATAGGAAATGAAAATAATTAATACAGAAGTATAGGAAGAAAACTAAAAGAGTTTTTCTTTTTATTTTCCTCGTATATAAATTCTTAAGCAAATTCAGATTCAGCTAATTCTAGAGGCTGTGAAATCAAAAAAAGTGATGATGAACCAAATTGTTGGGAAAGTATTTGTGTATCCTGACTACAAGAAATTATTTAAGCTAAAGAGTTTTTAAAGGGGGAAATGCAGCGGATTTTCTTTCACTTTTTAATCAGTTCATTAATAAGGTTCTGGTTTCCTATTATTAATTTCACACATTAGAGGGGGATTCAAATGAGGAATATTAATATAGCTCAGATAATCGGTGAAAGTAAATTGAACTCCTTTCATTTTAAAATCATAGCAATGGGCGTTTTTATATTGGTATGTGATGGCTTCGATATGATGGTTTATGGTACTGTAATTCCTAGTCTTATTGAGGAATGGGGATTGACCTCAAGTACAGCAGGTTATGTCGGAAGTCTAACACTGCTTGGAAGTTTAATTGGTTGCTTAGTTAGTGGAACTTTGGGAGACAAATTAGGCAGAAAAAAAGTAATCATTTTTGGTTTCATTATTTTTAATCTTTTTACTTTATTAGCAGGTTTTGCACAGGGACCGTTGGACTTCTCCATATATCGCTTTGTTGCAGGATTAGGTTTGGGCGGAATGCCGCCATTAATAACTGCCCTTACTTTTGAATACTCTCCCAAGAAGAGTAGTAGTATGTTGATTGGTATGGTATCCACAGGGTTTGCAGTAGGGGGAATGTTGGTAGCATTATTAGGGATATTTGTTATTCCAAATATAGGCTGGCAATGGATGTTTTATCTTGCTGCAATACCGTTATTAACTGTTCCGTTTTTAATTAAACATTTACCAGAATCATTAGCATTTCTTGTTGTCAAGGGGGAAGACGAAAAAGTAAGGAAAATATTAGAACGCGCAAATCCTACTTATGAACCTATTAAGGATGACAAATTTCAAGTGAATTTACCAACAAGCGGTATGACAGTAAAAAAACTATTTGAAGAAAAACGAAGTATTTCAACACTAGCGTTCTGGGTTACATCTTTCATGGTTTTGCTAGTTGTGTATGGATTGGGAACATGGTTACCTAAATTAATGGTAGAGGCTGGATTTCCGTTAAAATCTAGTTTAATCTTTTTATTTGCCTTGAATATAGGGGCAGTTACCGGACAGGTAGGCGGAGGCTGGTTAGCTGACCGTTTAGGTTCAAAAAGGGTTATTGTAATTATGTTTTTGATTGGCTCTTTAAGTTTAATATTCCTTGGATTCAGATCGCCGGAAATCATTATGTATTTATTGGTTGCAATTGCTGGAGCGTGTTCAACAGGAACTTCCACGGTCAATAATGCGTATTTATCATTATTTTATCCAACATTTATAAGATCCACTGGGATTGGTTGGTCTTTAGGAATTGGACGTTTTGGTGCAGTTATTGGACCTATATTCGGCGGATTTTTACTAGACCTAAGTTTACCAACACATGTAAATTTTATTGGTTTTGCTTTTCCAGGCGTATTAGCGGCAATAGCCATATGTTTTATTCAAGAAAAATATAGTAATTTTAAAAATCCTATATTAGCACGTAGTTTTGAAAGTTTAAAACATGAAGCCAAACCTAAATTAGAATGATTTGCTCATTAATAATAACAACTGAAAAAAGAGGCGGGGAACGTGGAACTGTAACAATGACAGGTGCAACGGTGTAATTCGATGGCTGAACCACCCATGAATCATGCTAAATAAAAATAGTCGTGTATTTGCAAATTTTACCGTTTCATAAAAGAAACATAGCTGGACGCCAAGTGTAAAAGGAAGTAGCTCACATGCCTAACTCAATTCCTAAAATCGTGTTTTCTTCGATAATCTCAACATTTTCATCACGTAGAAAGGATGTCCCTTAAATTATCATCGAAATTTTCGCCACCAACACCCATGATACAGGCTTTCTTATCTAGCGAACTTACTGTTTATTCTACTTTCATTGTGGAATCTTGGGAAAATTGACTCTTTGGGATGCCTCAATGAACTAGTCGGTCAATCACCCTTCCGTATTAGAATACACTCAGGTCGATAAGCTGGCTAGAAGCTGCAACTTCCAGCATGTGATGCCAGAGGAGGGGCCTTCGGGGGAGAAGTTCGAACAAGAAATGGAGATACTGCTTGAGGTAGTAGTCAGATCTACGGGTTTTATTTTCCCAAACGATCCTATGGTCGCAGTATAGGGATATTACGAAAAGTACAACCTTAATTTTAAAAAAAATATAATGATGCAGAAGGCTATATAAAAGGAATAGGTATTAGCGAATGGAAAATAGAAAAAAACAAGTCAGAGATTACCCAAATGTAGGTAAACCTCACTCGCTCTTAACCCTTAATCTACATTGGAAATGGAAAACGACATTTTCCATATCACGGCTAATGTTTGCACCAAAAAATTGTGGAAAGGGATTGAAGTTATAATCGCTTTTTTCAAAAACCATATAAGTATGCGATGAAAAGCAGTATAATTATGTGTTATTGGATTTTCCAAATAAAATAGGCCGATTCAAATGGCTTGAATTCCAATGGAAAAAAGACTCGATAGCCCAGAGGCAGCTGAAAAATTTACCTTTTAAATTTTAAAGCTTATAAAAAAAAAGAAAATCCGATATTGTTCAATTTGAACAAAAATCGGATTTTTTCTGCTATTTTTCGTCTTTTTCATTTATAAGTGTCAGTATCTGATAGCGAATAGGGTTGTGGCACTCTGTATTTCGATCTCCAAAAAAAACAGAGATTTTGCTTTATCGGATGAGGTGGATCCTTCAATACCTCATGACTTCTTCTTTATTTTTTTTATGTAAGCGCTAGAATTTCCCATCTTTCTTTGTGAGCATTATTTGGCGTTGTTAACAAGCATAAAAATCGCTTTATGATTCGCGTAATTTCGTCGCATAAATGCAAAACATTTAGCAAAATTGATAATACATTATCTATTTTGACTGATATAGTGATTAATTAAAAGTTGGCATAGTACTTGCATGTACACATTAATGAAGAGGGCAAAAGTGTGATGAAATAATTGTAAAAACTATAGTATACCCTATTTTAACTTTACTGAAGAGTGTTAAGTCACGAATTCCATTTATCATATTTCCATCTCATAGTTAAATTTAATAATAGTAAAAAGTAATTATAATTTTCAAACATTTTAAAGGAAAATAAGGAAAGGGGTGATACGACTCTTAATAATATTGCTGTGGTTTTGAAAAGTCTTGCTAACCCAAGTCAATTTTGAAACGAATATTGAGATATTAGTAAAAAGATTCAGAAGAGAGGGGTATTATTTTGCAAACAACATTAACTTCGCTAAATGCGAACGCTGCTAAATTTATTGCCACACCTAGAAAGATGCTTATTAACGGTCAATGGGTGGAAGCTGCATCTGGAAAAAGAATTGAAACAAAGAATCCTGCAACTGGTGAGGTGATAACCACGGTTCCAGAAGGTGGTGTGGAAGATATTAACCGAGCAGTAGCGGCCGCACGTAAAGCATTTGAAGAAGGACCATGGCCGAAAATGAAACCAAACGAACGGGGGAACTTACTCCTAAAGTTTGCTGATCTTCTCGAAGCAAACGCAGAAGAATTTTCTCATTTAGAAACACTTGATAATGGTGCGCCACTAAGTATCACTGAAAGTTTTGTGAGTTTGAGTGTAGATAATTTACGTTATTTTGCGGGATGGACAACGAAAATTACAGGTGAAACAATACCTGTTTCTGTACCAGGTAATATTTTCAATTATACACGAAGAGAACCAATTGGTGTTATCGGTGGAATTACACCATGGAATGGCCCTCTCTATATGGCTATATTAAAATTATCAGCTCCATTAGCTACAGGTAATACGGTGGTGCTTAACCCTGCTTCACTGACGCCATTGACTGTTTTACGACTTGGTGAACTTGTTCAGGAAGCTGGATTCCCGGATGGCGTTGTGAACATTGTGCCTGGTTCTGGCTCGATTGCAGGCGCAGCTTTAACCGAGCATCCGAATGTTGATAAAATTTCATTTACAGGTTCTACCGAAGTTGGGAAACAAATTATTAGATCGAGTGCTGACAATGTGAAAAAAGTATCCCTTGAACTCGGTGGTAAATCTGCACATATTATTTTTGCAGATGCTGATTATGAAACCGCACTTCAGAATGCGGCAAATGCTGTCTTCTTTAATTCGGGTCAAGCGTGCATTGCTGGCTCTAGATTATTTGTTGAAAACAAAATTTACGATAAATTCATGAGTGATTTAGCAGAATACACGAAGAATTTCAAACTGGGGAATGGATTTGATCAATCAACTATTTTAGGACCACTTATTTCCGAAAAACAGAAAAATAGCGTGCTGGGCTACGTGGATATTGGTCTGCAAGAAGGTGCTGAACTATTAGTTGGTGGAAATCCTACTGAGGCCGAGTTAGCAAATGGTTACTATGTGAAACCTACTGTTCTGGCGAATGTTTCGAATGATATGACAATTGCTAGAGAGGAGATCTTTGGTCCAGTTGTAACAGGGATGCCATTTAACGATATCGATAAAGTGATTCGGTTAGCAAACCAAACGGAATACGGGTTGGGTGGTGGGGTCTGCACAACAGATATCCGTAAAGCACACAAAGTAGCCAATGCAATGAGAACGGGGAATGTCTGGATAAACACCTACAATCTTTTAGATCCAGCCTCACCCTATGGGGGTTACAAACAAAGTGGACTGGGCAGAGAAAATGGTTCTGCTGCTATTGATATGTTCACAGAAACGAAGAGTATCTGGGTTAATTTAGATTAAACAAAACCCTACATTACCAATATATTTTGCGTAAGGCGACTAATTAATATTTTTGTGTGAAAGGATGGCTGTCCAGAAAGTTAGGTGAAAACTTACTTTCTGGACAGCCCTTTTATTTTTTTGCTGAATATTTAATGGAAAAATCTGTTGCATAAATCACTATTTGCACTCCCGCTTCGTATTCTTGCGACTTAATTCGCCGGATCAAAAAAATTTATACATACACCCAATTAAACAATGAGTTAAAAGTTGGCATGGAAATTGCATTATAGTTTGTAATCGGAAATATGGCAAAGATTCATTAAGTCATATTAGATTCAAAGAATAATAGTAGGGAAAGTAGGAGAGGTCTCATGACAAAAACAGCACTTATTACAGGAAGTTCACGTGGGATTGGTCGAGCGACAGCCCTTGAATTGGCAAAGCAAGGATATGACATAATCGTACATTATAAGAAAAATGAATCTTTAGCAAAACAGGTTTTGGAAGAAGTTAGAGAATTGGGAGCAGACGGATTAACAATAGCTGCTGATCTAGAAAACACTGATGAAATTAGGGCAATGGTTAATGAGATTCGAAGTAAAATAGGGCACTTGGACGCTCTAGTATTAAATGCTGCGGCTACAGCCTTTAAACCACTTAACGATTTGAAAGAACACAACATGGACCGAACATTTAATCTAACCATTAAAGGAGCATTAGTTGCAGTACAAGAGGCAACACCGCTCATGTCGGGTCGATCTGGAAAAATTGTTACAGTTTCCGGATTTGATAGTATAAAATACGTAAAATTTCATGGGATGTTAGGTGCAGTCAAAGCTTCACTTGAATCCCTAACTCGTTATTGGGCATGTGAACTTGCAAATCATGGGATAAATGTAAACTCTGTGAACCCTGGAGCAATAGAAACAGATTCATCACGGACATATGCTGGAGACAATTGGGAATCATGGAATAAGGAATGGCTTGCTGCAACACCAAAAGGCAGAATGGGAACACCACAGGATATAGCAGGTGTTATTGCTTTTTTATGTTCCCCTGAATCTGAATTTATCTGTGGTCAAACAATTGTTGTCGACGGAGGAATTACGCTGACAGCACCACCTTATTATTCCTAAATAACTAGTGGGCTATTAAAAAATTATAAATATCATAAGCGAGAAGGTGGGAATACTCATGTTGAATTTTGCATTTACAGAAGAACAAGAAGAATTTCGTAAAGTACTTAAGGATTTTACGAAATCAGAGCTATTGCCGACTTACATGGAATGGGATCGAAAAGGGATTTTTCCAGGTCGTCTTTGGAAAAAAATGGGAGAAATAGGACTTACGGGACTGCGAATACCTGCTAAATATGGAGGCAGTGAAGTCGATTGTGTCACTACAGGTATAGCAGCGGAAGAAATTGGACGTGGTAATTTTAGCATGACTGCTGCTGTCTCGTCGAATGCGCTTATTGGAGAAATTATTACGAAGCATGCTTCTGAAGAGATGAAAAGTAAATGGCTACCTCCTTTTGCAAGTGGTGAAAAGATAATTGGGATTGCTATAACGGAGCCGGGTTCAGGATCTGATGCGGCAGGGCTTAAAACGAAAGCGGAACGAAGAGGCGACTCCTACATTATTTCTGGGGAAAAATCGGGGATTACGTTAGCAACAGTAGCAGATGCCTTTATCGTTTTTGCAAAAACGGATCCAGAGCTAGGTTCTCGTGGTGTTAGTGCATTTTTAATCGAATCAGATCGTATTGGATTTGATAAAAAAGGATACGAAGATGTAGGCAATATTCCTACTGGACGCGGATCACTTTATTTGGATCGAGTAGAAATACCAAAAGAAAACTTACTTGGTGAAGAAGGAAAAGGATTCTATCAAGTGATGAATGGGTTTGACTTTAGCCGATTCTTACTAGGTTTACAAGCTTTAGGTTCAGCCTACCAAACTATTGAGGAAACAATAGAGCATGTGAAAACTAGAGAGTCTTTTGGTAAACCTTTAGTAAGAAATCAGGGTGTATCTTTTCCAATAGTTGAACATTATACACAAATGGAGTTGGTACGTTGGCAATGTTATCGTGGTCTATGGATGAGAGATCAGGGTATGACACATACAGCTGAAGCTGCTATGTGTAAATGGCTCGGACCAAAAGTCTCGCGAGAAGCGATTCAGGATTGTTTACTATTAAATGGCCATTATGCTTACACGAAAGAAATGCCAATTGAACAGAGATTACGTGATGTTATGGGAATGGAAATTGGCGATGGAACAGCACAAATACAAAAAATAGTCATTGGAAAAAAATTGTTTGGAAAAGAATTCAAGCTTTAAATACAACTAATGGAGGGATTTAAGATGGAATTATTAGACATTTTATATGAGAAAACAAATGGAATTGCAAAAATCACGATGAACCGTCCCCAAGTATATAATGCATTTCGACCACAAACGGTAAGAGAAATGATCTGGGCATTTAGAGATGCTTGGGATGATAATACTGTCGGAGTTGTCGTATTAACAGGTGCTGGAGATAAATCCTTTTGTACTGGTGGAGACCAAAAAGCGCGTGATCTTGATGGGTATGGTGATTCAAAAGGATTGGGAGGTGGTGTTGGTTTAGAAATTGAAGCACTTCATGGTGTTATGAGAGATATTCCTAAACCTGTTATCGCTGCAGTAAATGGTTATGCAATTGGTGGAGGGCATGTATTACAAGTAATTTGTGACTTAACTATTGCCTCAGATAAAGCTATTTTTGGTCAAACAGGACCTAAAGTAGGAAGCTTTGACGCTGGACTAGGAACAGCTTATTTAGCAAGAATTATTGGAGAGAAAAAGGCAAGAGAAATTTGGTATCTTTGTCTTCAATATAATGCGGAACAGGCTTTACAAATGGGACTTATTAACAAGGTAGTGCCTCATGAAAAATTAGATGAAAGCGTGGAGGAATGGTGCAATTTAATTTTAGAGAAAAGTCCTACTGCTTTAAAAATGATTAAGTATTCATTTAACGCAGACAGTGCTAATATCCAAGGGATTTCCCAAATGGGATTAGGTAGCGTTGCCATGTACTACAATACCGAAGAAGCACTAGAAGGTAAAAATGCCTTTGTTGAAAAGCGTCCAGTTAATTTTAATAAATTTAGAAAGTAGGAATTAATATGATACTTAATACTTTATTATTTGAGAAGGTTAAAGAGATTGCTTATATCACGCTGAATCGACCGAAGAAGTTAAATGCAATTAGTCGAGAGATGCTTTCTGAACTAAATGAGCTTATTGGAATTGTAGAAAAGGACGATGATATTAAAGTTTTAATTATTACTGGAAATAGAAAAGTTTTTGCTGCGGGAGCTGATATTGATGAATTAAATTCATATCAATCAACAGCAGAATTATTAAATACAACTGATTTAGGGCATGAGGTCCTACTGCGGTTGGAACAATTAAGCAAACCATCTATTGCTGTAGTAAATGGAATTGCATATGGTGGTGGATGTGAAATCAGTCTTGCTTGTGATTTTCGAATTGCTGCAGATGACGGCAAATTTGCCATACCAGAGATAAAACTAGGGTTGATCCCAGGTTGGGGCGGTGCATCTCGTTTGCAGAAATTAGTACCTTTTCCAAAATTCAAGGAAATGCTTTTAACAGGGGAACCATTAACAGCAGTCGATGCAGCCTCCTTTGGTCTAGTAAATAAGGTAGTATCAAGTGATCTTGTAATGGAAACGGCCGTTGAATTTGCTAGTAACCTTACTAACAAAGCACCTGCTGTTATTGGGGCTGCAAAAAGACTAGCGAATATTCAGTTGAACACTAATTTACAAACTGCCATTGAACTGGAAAAACAAACGATCGCTGTATTATATGGAGCAGAAGATAGAATTGAAGGTACAAAAGCATTCGTTGAGAAAAGACAACCAATTTGGTCCAGTCGATAAATTGCAATAAATAGGGGAGATGAGTGTTAAATGTCTAATTATAAGGTAGCTTTTGTAACTGGTGCTGGTAGAGGTATGGGCGAAGCAATAGCATTAGAATTAGCATCAAATGGAATGTCTATTGTTGTTGCGGATATAAATGAAGACGATGCAAAGAAGACTGTCAAAGCAATTGAAGAAAGTGGAGGAAAAGCATTAGCTGTTCACTGTGATGTAACCAGTTTGTTCGACGTAACCCAGGCAGTAGAAAAAGTAAAAAATCATTACGGAAAAATTGATATTTTAGTAAATAATGCAGGTTGGGATAAAGTAGAACCCTTTTTAAAAAGCGAACCAGAAACATGGGATAAAGTAATTAAGATTAACTTCTTAGGTCCAATTCATACATGTAAAGCCATTTTACCGATGATGATTGAACAAAAAGCTGGAAAAATTATTAATATTGCCTCAGATGCTGGACGAGTGGGTTCTGTTGGTGAAGCAGTTTACTCGGGTACAAAAGGTGGCTTGATCGCTTTTTCAAAGACTATTGCAAGGGAAATGGCTCGATATAATATCAATATAAACTGCATCGCTCCTGGTCCAACAGATACTCCACTTTTTGCAGAGATGAGTAATGAAGGCTTGAAAGAGGCACTTGAAAAATCTATTCCATTTAGAAGATTAGCACAAGCAGAAGATATTGCAAAAGCTGTTGCTTACTTTGCTTCTAACGATGCAGATTATGTTACTGGGCAAACTATTTCTGTAAGTGGCGGTTTAACCATGGTTTAAAAAGAAGAACTTTAAGGGGGGTTATATAAATATGCAAAGTCTAGAAGATAAAGTCGCAATAGTTACCGGAGCTGGCCGCGGAATTGGCCGTGAAATTGCTATTTTATTAGCAAAAGAAGGAGCAAAAGTAATCGTAAATGATCTCGGTGGCGAGAGTGACGGAACTGGTAAAACCGTAGAGGTAGCTGATCAAACAGTTGATGCTATAAAGGAATTTGGTGGAGAAGCTATTGCCAATTATGATTCCATTACAGAATATGAAAACGTTGAAAATATGGTACAAACTGCATTTAATCAATTTGGAACGTTAGATATTGTAGTAAACAACGCTGGGATTGTCAGGGATAGAATGATCTTTAAAATGTCAGAAGAAGAGTGGGATGCAGTAATTGCCGTACATTTAAAAGGATGCTTTAATTTAACACGCATTGCTGCCCCATATTTCAAAGAGCAAAAAAGTGGTAGATTTATCAACTTCACATCCACTTCTGGTCTCATTGGGAATGTTGGTCAAGCAAATTATTCAGCGGCAAAACTTGGGATTGTAGGGTTAACGAAATCTACAGCGATAGATATGGCCCGCTATAATGTTACGGCTAATGCAATTGCCCCATTTGCTTGGAGTAGATTAGTAGGAACGAAACCAACAGATACACCAGAAGAAATGGCAAAGGTTGAAAAACTAAAAAAATTATCACCACAACTTATTGCGCCAATGGTGGCTTATCTAGCAACAGAGGATGCTGCAGATGTAAATGGTCAATTATTTGGAGTAAGAGGTAAAGAGATAATACTGTTTTCACAACCCAAGCCAGTGCGTACTGCATACAATGCGGAAGGTTGGACGGTCGAAAGTCTAGCTGGGATGAAACAATCGTTTAAATCGGATTTTACTCCAGTTCAAACGAGTGGGGAATTATTTAATTGGGATCCTTTAGTGTAAAAAGAGTGGAAGGGAAGTACATCTTTTTTGGAGGGAGAAATAAATGAATTTGTCAAATACACAGGATTTAATTGGAGTTGAATTTAAACCTTACAGTTTTGATATAGAAAAAGGGAAGATCAGAGAACTAATGAATGCAATTGGTGATGATAACCCGATTTACACAAGTATAGAAGCTGCGAAAGAAGCAGGATATGATGGCATTCCTATTCCTCTTACTTTTCTCAATACAATTGATTTGTGGGGCGGATATGGATTTGAAGAAAAAGCGAAAAAGCTGAAACTAAATAAGATTAAAGTTTTAAACGGTGAACAAGAATTTGAATACTTAGGGGAAATTTATGCTGGGGATCAGATTACCGTTACAAGTAAAGTTATTCATCACGAAACGAAAACGGGATCAACTGGAAAAATGGATTTAATCACAACAGAAAATCAATATAGAAATGATCAAGATAAATTAGTTGCTATATCTAGAAATGTGATTATTAATCGTGCTTGAAAAGTATGTTGTATAGAGGGAGTGAGAGATTGATGAATCTTGATTATTTAAAAGAAGGATATATATTTCCTGTCCTCAAAAAAGAGCCTATAACAAGGGTTCAATTGGTGAAATATGCGGGGGCATCGGGAGATTTTAATCCACTTCACACGGTAGAAGAAGTTGGAGAGAAAGCAGGCTCTGGAATTATCGCCCATGGTATGTTGATTATGGGAATGGCTGGTCAAGCTGTGACTTCTTGGATTCCAAGGAAGTATGTTAGTAAATTAAAATTTCGTTTTCAAAAAATGACTTTTCCAGAGGAAAAAATTGAAATAAGTGGGAAAGTAATTAGCATTGGATCAGATAATAAAATGGTATGTGAGGTTGTTGCAAAAAATAGCGATGGAGAAATAAAAGGTTCTGGGATATTTGAAGCAATTCTCCCTCCAAACAATTAGTAATATTATTTTGATATAAATAGTCTGAAAATTTAAAATATACTAACTAGGAGGGGTGTCAGTGATTGATTTCAAAATACCTGATGAGATTAAAGAAGTTATTACTTCTATAGATAAATTTATTGAACGAGAAATAACACCTATTAAGAGTAAATATCAGAAACAGATAGAAAATGAAAGATACTATTATGATGAGGACGGCCGGTTTTCTAAAGAAATTCTAGATGCAATGCGGGAAATAAGAATGAAATCAGCAGAGGCTGGATTTTACAATATGTTTGGTGACCCTGCTCTTGGTGGAAATGGGGATATGTTTGGTCCTATAGCGGTAGCGCTAGTCCACGAGTCAATTATGAAAAAACATGGATATGATCCACTTATTATGGAAATATTCCCTGGAGGGTTATTCACAAATGGTCTTACACCTGTCTTACTAGGACTTCACCCGGAAGTAAAAGATGAAATATTACCTGGTGTAGAAAGTGGTGAAACCTTGCTTTGTTTCGGCTTAAGTGAACCAGATGCTGGTTCAGATGTATGGAGTATGAAAACAAAAGCAGAAAAAGATGGTGATCACTGGATTATAAATGGCACAAAACAATGGATTTCTTATTCACCTTACGCTCAATATTCAATGGTTTTTGCAATTACAGATTCCGAATTATTTGCAAAAAGAAAAGGTGGCATAAGCTGTTTCTTAGTTCCATTTGATGGTGAAACATGTGTAAATACATCGGTTATACCTATATTAGGACATTTAGGTGGAAGAATTGGTATTGTATCACTTGAAAATGCCCGAGTACATGAAAAATATATCATTGGTGATTTGCATCAAGGATTTGGCAAAGCATTGCATGGTGTTGATATTGGTCGTGTAGTAATGGCGGCAAACTGTGTAGGAGCTGCGCAGTGGGCTTTGGACTTGGCAATAGATTATGCAAATGAACGAAAAACTTTTGGTGTTACTATTGGACAGCATCAAGCTGTACAAATAATGTTGGCTGATTGTGCATTGGATATTTATGCAGCTCGTAATATGCTTCTACATTGTGCATGGAAAATGGAAAATCAAGAGAGTATTCCTATTAAAGAAATCTCAATGATTAAAGCCTTTTCTACAGAAATGTTACAACGAGTTGCTGATCGTTGCATGCAGATTCACGGTGGGATGGGCTTAACAAATGAATTAAAACTGGAAAAAGTATGGAGATGGGCCAGATCCCAACGAATTCCTGATGGAACAACTGAAATTCAAAAAAATACAATTGCGAAACGCCTGTTAAAAGGAGATCGCTCGTTTATTTAATAGAAGAAATGCAAATTTTAATAACTAGAGGTGATAATAGCAGATGTATAATCATCTAGTCTTATTTAAGTTTGATTCATCTACCAGTGACGAACAAAAAAAAGAAGCTATTTTAAGATTAAAATCACTAAAAGACAGTATCCCTGGGATTGAAGACTTGAAAGCAGGACATAACTTTTCTGAAAGAAATAAAGGTTATGATATTGGACTTTCAGTAATATTAACAAATAAATTAGCTTTAGAAGAGTACGGACCACACCCAAAACATCAAGAGGTTGTATCATATCTTAATAACATTGGCCTAATTGACTTAGTCATAGTAGATTTTGAGATTTGACGTTCTCTATAACTTTTTTCTGAGATTAGTGTAATGAAAATATTTAGAAAGGAGTGATGAATTTGTTTGAAAATATACGTGTTTTAGACTTCACTCGTGTTTTTTCTGGTCCATATTGTACTCAAATGCTTGCAGAATTGGGTGCAGATGTTATTAAGGTAGAAGAGACTACTATTGGTGATGAGACTAGAAATTGGTACCCCATTAAGGAAGAGTGGAGTGGGTACTTTATGGCTTTGAATAGAAGTAAAAGATCCCTTACATTAAATTTGAAAACTGAGGAATCTCTTAAAATTATTAAAGATTTGGTCGAAACATGTGATGTTGTGGTAGAAAACTTTGCTCCGGGTGTAGCAGAAAAACTCGGTATATCCTATGAAAGACTGAAAGAAATAAATCCCAAAATAATCTATTTGAGTTTATCTGCATATGGTCAAACTGGACCTAATAGAACCGTAAAAGGGTATGACCCTATTATTCAGGCAGATGCTGGCGTTATGAGTTTAACGGGAGATCAAAATGGTGCTCCAGTTAAAACAATGTTCCCAATTGCTGATATTTCGGCGGGTTTATATGGGGCTTTTGCAGTATCAGCTGCACTATACAAACGTGCAATAACTGGACAAGGGGAAAATATTGACATAGCCCTTTTTGATTCCGTTGTTTCGTTATTAGGAGTACTAACAGCAATCCCCTTTTTTACGGATAATGTGCCTGAACGTATGGGGTCGCAACATCCACATCGAGTTCCAAGTAAGAATTATTTAACGGGAGATGGAACTTATTTACATGTGATTTGTAATAATAAACAATGGCTTGAGCTATGCGAAGTATTAGATCTTGAAGAAAAATATAAAAAAACACCGTACACAACTGATATAGGAAGACTAAATAACAGAGATGAAATAGATGGTCAAGTACAACAGGGCTTGCTTAAAAAGCAAGGTTCCGAGTGGGTGAAGTTACTAAAGGAAAAGGGGGTTCCATGTTCATTGGTGAATGATATTGCTCAAGTTTTAAATAAGGATCAAACAAAAGCAAGAGATTTGATCGTAAACTGGACGCAAGGAAACTTAGGAGAGGTTTCTGGAATAAATTTTCCATACAAGTTTCTTCATGCTGAGTCAAAAATCCAACGACCTGTACCAAAACTCGGAGAACATAACGTCGAAATTCTTAAGGAATTCGGTTATACAGATAGTGATATTCGTCAATTAAAGCTAGATAAAATTATTTAAAAAAGAACAAGGAGGAATAGGAAATGAATTTTGAATTAACTCCAGAACAAGAAATGCTAAAAAAAATTACAAGAGATATTTGTAAGTCTTTTGATGATGAGTATTGGAGAAATATTGAGAAGGAACATACTTTTCCTACAGAATTTTGGAATCAGTGTGCGGAAGCAGGTTTAATAGGTGTATTAATATCTGAAGAATATGGCGGAGCGGGGCTTAACATTACAGATGCAGTCATTATCTTAATGGAGATAGCTAAATCTGCAGCTGGCATGGATGGTGCCTCAACGATTCATTTATCTATGTTTGGTGCAAATCCATTATTTTATCATGGAAATAAAGAACAACTACAAAAGTATCTTCCCGATGTTGCCAGTGGGAAAATGCATGTATGTTTTGGAGTAACAGAGCCTAATGCAGGAACAGATACATCTAGAATTACTACATTTGCTAAGAAACAAGGCGATAAATATATCATTAATGGACATAAAGTATTTATAACAAAGGCACAACATTCGGATAGAATCTTACTCCTTACTCGTACTACACCATATGATGAGGTGGAGAAAAAGACAGACGGAATGTCGTTGTTTTTTGCTCCATTAGATCGCTCTGCCATAACCATTAAAGAAATTGAGAAAATGGGTCGAAATGGGATTGATACAAATGAACTTTTTATTGAGAATTTAGTTGTAGATGAATTTGACTTGATCGGTGAGGAAGGAAAGGGATTTTATTATTTGTTGGACGGTTTAAATCCTGAAAGAATGCTGATTGCAGCAGAGGCGGTTGGTATGGGTTACGGAGGGATAGAAAGGGCTGTTAAATATGCGAATGAACGTATTGTGTTTAATAGACCGATTGGTCAAAATCAAGGGGTTCAATTTCCATTAGCAGATGCATATTCACACTTGAGAGCAGCTGAACTTTTGATTTATCAAGCATGCTGGTTATATGAAAATGGAAAACCTTGTGGTGCAGAAGCAAATATGGCGAAGTTACGTGCTTCAGAAGCAGGATTTGAAGCAGTGGATGCAGCTTTTCAAGTGTTTGGTGGATATGGGTATGCAAAGGAATACAATATTGAACGAATGTTCCGCATGGCTAGACTACCGAGACTTGCCCCAATCACGAATGAGTTGGTAAAAAGTTTTGTAGCAGTAAAAGTTTTAGGGTTACCTAAATCATTTTAGTTTTATCTATTACTTTATTAATGAAATCCATTAATTAAAAGGAGACTAATAATGAAACCAATTCGCTCGATGTTGTTTGTACCAGGATCCAAGAAAAAGTGGTTTGAAAAGATACCTGACTATAATTCAGATACAATAATTCTAGATTTAGAAGATAGTGTACCCGATAACTTAAAAGAGGAAGCAAGAACTCAAGTGTCTGAGGTAATAGGGGCTTTAAGCCAAAAGGGGCAACGAGTTTATGTACGCATAAATAAGGGACCGTATTGTTTTAATATCGATGATTTAGAATCTGTTATTCATTCGGAAATAGAAGGCATTGTTTTACCGAAAATAGAAGGACCGGAAGATATAGATATTTTAACAAGTATTGTTTCGGAAATTGAATTTAAAAAAGGAATCGAAGTTGGATCGACTAAGTTTATTGCCACATTAGAAACTGCTAAGTCCATTCATCTTGCTTATGATATAGCAGTAAAAGAACGTGTGGTCGGATTAGCTGGTGTAAGTCCTAAAAGTGGTGATGTTGAGAGATCCCTTGGTTATCAGTGGACAGCAGAAGGCTTAGAAAGACTATACATTCGTTCGCGTGTTGTGCTAGCAGCTAAAGCAGCCAATGTTATTCCAATCGGTGGACTTTGGCAGGATGTTCATGACTTAGAAGGATTAAGAAAAGCAGTAAGTTTTAATAGACAATTAGGATTTGAAGGCGAAATGATTGTACATCCTTCAAACGTAGAAATAGTTAATGAAGTGTTTTCAATATCAGATGAACAAATAGCTTATTATAAAGGTCTAATCAGTAGTTTTGAAACAGGTGTAAAAAATGGCAAGGCGGCTGTTTTATATGATGGGGAACATATCGATTATGCACATGTTAAAACAGCTAAACAAATGCTCGATTTTGCAAACAATTTTAAGAGGTAATGAAAAAAATATTAATTAGGGAGTGGGTTTAATGGCGAAAGGGAAATACTTTGAGGAGTTAAATATAGGGGATATATATACACATGATGTTACACGTACAGTTACAGAGACGGATAACTTATTATTTTCTACATTGACTCATAATACACAACCTTTACATTTGGATAAAGAATTTGGAGAGGCGAGTATGTATGGAAGTATTATAATAAATAGCTTTTTTACAGCTGCGTTTATCGTTGGAATCTCTGTGTCAGATTTAACACTAGGAACCACCTTTGGAAATTTGGGTTATGAAGAAATGAAGTTTCCGGCACCGGTGAGGATTGGGGATACACTCAGAGGTGAAACTGAAGTAATTGATAAACGAGAATCAAAGTCTAATCCTGATAGAGGGATTGTTTGGTTTGATCATAGAGGGTATAACCAAAAAGGGGAACTTGTTGTGTCTGCAAAAAGAGTAGCTTTGATGATGCGTTCGTAATTGAAGTTATATTATAGTAACTTAATAAACTTGGAGGGGTCGTATTGAAAGCTTTCGTACACAAAGGAAAACCAGGTATTGAAAATACGTATTTCACGGATATGGAAGAACTGGAACCCAAAAAAGAGGAAGTAAAAGTACGAATTAAAACAGCTGGATTGAACCATCGCGATTTATTGAATCTGCACCGTAGAAAAGAAGATTCCGAGCCTGTCGTAATAGGCTCGGATGCAGCGGGAATAATTGTAGCCATCGGAGAAGGTGTAGAAAATGTGAAAGTTGGAGACGAGGTAATTATTAATCCTAGTTTGAAATGGTCTATTAAAAGTGATGCACCTCCAAGTGAATTTGAAATACTCGGTGTTCCTTCACACGGTACATTTGCAGAATTTATCAACGTACCATTTCAAAATGTGGAATTAAAGCCAAAGCATCTGTCATGGGAGGAGGCAGGTGTTCTTCCATTAGCTGCTCTAACTGCTTATCGTGCACTGTTTACCAGAGGTAAAGTGAAACCTGAACAAACGATTTTAATTCCCGGCATAGGTAGCGGTGTTGCAACTTTTGTATTGTTGATGGCTAAGGCAATTGGTGCAAGGGTAATTGTATCTTCCAGAAGTGAAGAGAAAATGAATCGGGCGCTAGATCTTGGAGCAGATTTGGCTATAAACAGTAAAAGCGATTGGAAAGAAGAATTAAAGAATGAAAAAATTGATTTAATCATTGATAGTGTCGGTCCAGCTACTTGGGATAAAGTTATGGATGTAATACAGGATGGTGGAACTGTTGTTTGTTTTGGAGCTACGACTGGTGAGGATATTCATATTAATTTAAAATCACTTTATTTCGGACAATATAATATACTAGGAACAACGATGGGAAGTCGTGAAGAGTTTAAAGAAATGCTTCAACTTGTCGAAAAATATCAGTTGAGGCCAGTAATTGACGAAGTCTTTTTACATTCTGATACTTTATATGCATTTAAACGCATGAGTGAAGGAGAACAGTTTGGAAAAATTGCTTTGCAGATTGGAGAACAATCAATATGAATCATCAGATTAATGGGGATGTAAATAAAAGGATTAAACTTTGTTTTGGATGTTCTCAATGTATGACATAAATGTTTGTTCGATTGTCGATAAGGATAAATGTAGTTTATTGCACTGTTCGAATTTCTAGATTCGAACTTTTTTTGCTTCTGTCGCGACATTGCGAGGAAAATATTTACTGCGGATTGACTACCATGAAAGCAACGGCTTTAATTCTGTCATTAATCTGCTGAATGGTAAAGCCTATAATCTGCAAGTTAATAGATGCTAGTTTTATAAGATTGAAGCAATTATTAGATCATTTGTAGTGTTGTTATTTTCATTGGTAATTTTCAGGGCAACAAGTATGTTGATTTATGAATTGCTAATTATTAGGGACTCCATGTTTGTAAAGGGCAACTTATTTCCATTCCTAAATTAATAACCGTTCATTCTATTGTAAAAAGGCTGCAAGAGCTATTGTATCAAACAGTCTACTGACAAGCGGTTTCTTCAAGATGAGCATTTATTAAATTGTATTTTAAAGCTCCTGCTGGGAAACTTAAATACAAAAGGATTTTATAGATGTTCGAAATGATTTATGCAAGCTGTCTTATACTTCGATGTTATCATTAAGTTTAGAAAAGGCTTATGCGAGGGAACGAGTGGTGCTATTAATAAGCGTACCGTCCGATATATGGTATAAAAGAGTCTACTTAATTGCAGATAAAAAAAGCTGGATGGACTATGAAAATTTTACTGTTCAAATTGGTGATCGTGGAGAATTAGTTTATGATTTTCCAAACTGGTACCATGGAAAGTACGATCCTGCATTAAATTATGAGATATTAATGGTGACACGACACGCTAGAGGATGTTCTCATCGTGTTAAATAATGATAAAGCTAGTATTGGAAAGCCTCTTAAAGATATTCATATCCTCAATCAAATACAGGACCCTTATAAATTTGAAGAGGCCCAAGTTGAACCTATTAACTTGAGCATTAATTGCCTTCTGAAAATAGTGAAGTATGATAATATTGCGACTATTATTGCGGGCAAAATGAAATATGAAGTTGATATTTCTAAGCATAATTTCACTAATCCTCGGAAACCTTATGTCAGTATGGAGACAATTGAATATTCTATCGAAAATGGAGCAGTAATAGGAACTATGAGCGCCTACGTATAACGAGATGATAGTGTTTATGGAGGATTGCTTGGTCATTTAACTATTGCCTACTTTTGGAATGGTAAAATGTATAAAGCAAAGTCCGTTACATTTAAACAAGAGGAGTCTGAAAAAGATGAATCTTATCTCAGTGGCAGATACAAGGAACCATACTGGAAAGGCGTGAAGTAAATGAAAAAGGCGGTATTTTTGGATCGTGATGGTGTCATCAATGAAGTACTGACTGAGCGCGTTAAATTTGTGAACAAGCCACATGAGCTATACTTTTTACCGGGCGTGTCGGAAGCTATCAAAAAGTTAAATACTTTCTTTGATTACATATTCGTTGTAACGAATCAAGGCGGTGTTGGACTAGGATTTATGAAGGAATCACAACTCATTAAAATTCATGATTATATGATTGCGGAGCTCAAGAAAGAAGGAGCGATTATTCACGAGGCGGTCTATTGTGCACATAAACCAAAAGCTGGGTGTGCTTGTCGCAAGCCAAACAGCAAGTTAATCGTAGATCTCGGTAAAAAATATGATATTAATTTATCGCAGTCTTACATGGTTGGCGATACCGATACAGATATTATTGCAGGGAAGAAGGCAGGTACAAAAGGAGTATTTTTAGGTAAGAGTGACCCGATTGCGGACGCCGTTTTTCCTGACCTCTTAAGTGCCGCGGACTGGATAATTGAGGATGCATCAAAAAGTAAGAAAGAGGATTAATTTCACTAAAAGGGTATAATAAATGGACGATAAAGAATGAAAAAGATAAGGAGACAAGATGACAAAAAAACAAGAAGTGAAAGAGACGTGGAATTTCGATAATAGTTATGCTCGTCTACCGAAAATATTTTTCACAAAACATGAGTTAAATTCTGTTCGCGTTCCTAAGTTGACGATACTAAATGAACCGCTAGCAAATTCTTTGGGGTTAGATGCTCAGTCGTTACAAACCGAAGAAGGTGTTGCAGAGCTAGCGGGTAACAGAGTTCCAGAAGGTGCTGCGCCACTTGCTCAGGCTTATGCAGGACATCAGTTCGGGCATTTTAATATGTTAGGAGATGGACGGGCTATTCTGCTTGGTGAGCAAATTACTCCAAACGATTCGCGGGTCGATATTCAACTGAAGGGTTCAGGGAGAACAATATATTCTCGAGGGGGAGATGGTCGTGCGGCACTTGGACCGATGCTTCGTGAGTACATAATGAGTGAAGCAATGCACGCACTTGGTATTCCTACTACACGTAGCTTAGCAGTAGTGACAACAGGTGAGACGATCATTCGTGAAACGAATTTACCTGGGGCCATTTTAACTCGAGTGGCTAGTAGTCATTTGCGTGTCGGTACGTTTCAATACGCTGCGAGATGGGGCACGAAAGAGGATCTTCGTACGCTAGCTGACTATACATTGCAGCGCCATTTTCCGGAAGTAGACTCTGATTCGAATCGCTATCTTTCGCTGCTTCAGGAAGTGATCAAGCGGCAAGCGGAGCTGATTTCAAAGTGGCAACTCGTTGGTTTTATTCACGGTGTGATGAACACGGATAATATGAGCATTAGTGGAGAAACCATTGATTATGGTCCTTGTGCCTTTATGGATGTGTATGACCTAAAAACAGTATTTAGTTCCATAGATACGCAAGGTCGCTATGCATATGGCAATCAGCCAAATATCGGTGGGTGGAATCTAGCGCGATTAGCTGAATCGTTATTGCCATTACTTGATGAAAGTCTAGAGGAAGCATATAAACTGGCCGAAAAAGCGCTTCAAGCGTTCCCTGAATTCTATTACGCTAATTGGTTATCGGGAATGCGAGCAAAACTAGGATTATTTAATGAAGAGGCAGAAGATGAGGCACTTATCGAAGAACTCCTCGGCATGATGCACAAGTATCGAGCGGACTACACAAATACCTTCCGTACACTAACTTTTGATAAAAAGGAAGATACCATTTTGTTCGGTAAGAAGGAATTTGACCAATGGTATGAGAAGTGGCAAGAAAGACGAAGCAGACAACAGGAATCAAAGGAATCCGCGCAACAGTTGATGCGAAAAAGCAATCCAGCGGTAATACCTCGCAACCATCGAGTAGAAGAAGCGCTAGAAGCTGCACAACTAGGGGACTTGCGTGTTATGGAGCGGTTAATTGAGGTTCTTTCGAATCCTTATGCACATACAACGGAACAATTGGAATACGCAAAACTACCGGAGCAATGTGATCGCCCTTACCAAACTTTTTGCGGAACATGAAATAGACTTCCAGTGCCAGTATAAATTCAATTTGTGCTGGCATTGGAAGCTGATTTTCAATTATCTAGCGGTTTCTTTAAATTCAATATGAACCAATTCGCCCGTTTTGGTCTTATACGTAATTGTTACAAAAACACCGAATTCACGATCCCCATCTTTTAACCATAGTTTAAACTTTTCAATCGTAGAGTCCTCTTTAGATTCGCTTCCTTCATGCAAGTAGTCAATAATATTTGCATCCGGATATTTTATTTTTGTCTCCCTAATAGCGAGCTTTCCCCACGGAGCGTAAGCTGGTACTTCTTGCTGTGCGTACGTATGTGTTGATGCTGAACTAATTGTGAGTAAAATTCCGAGTGCCAGAAATGTATTTCTCATGATTTCATCTCATCTCTTTTTATCTAGGATGAGCGATTTAGTTAAAATCATGTTCGCAAAGTGAGTTTTTATCGCTGGGCAATTAATTACTTTTTCTCTCTTCCATCACTTTTGCCATTTGTTGAGAGTTAATGTCTTGCTCCTTATGCAGTTCCTCTACGATGTTCAGATAATCCTTTTCGTTACGATTTTGACTTAATTTATATGCAGCTTGAATTTCCTTCACATCGATTTTAAATCCTACAATCCCTTTTAGTTCTTTTTCTAAAAGTTGTGGGGAAAGTTTTTCCCATAAAATTGGATTTTCTCGATGTTTTTCATATTTTTGAAGTAGGCTGGTTAAGTCTTGTTTTAATTCTTTTTCATCCAAAATACTAGCAGTTCCATATACATGCACAGCCTGATAATTCCATGTTGGGACATTTTCATGTTCGTACCATGAAGAAGAAATGTAAGCATGTGGACCCTGGAACAAAACGAGGACATCATCACTCGTATCGAATGTTCTCCACTGAGGATTTCCATAGGCCATATGCCCGGTTATAAAGTGTTGATCTCCATTTTTATGAAACATTAAAGGTAAATGAGTCGCAATTGGTTTACCGTGTTTCGTTGTAACAATTGTTCCAAATGAGTTCTGTTGCACAAATTCTCTGATTTCATCAACATCCGTTATGTTAAAAAACTTAGGTATGAACATAAATGACTCCTTCATTCGTAGTTTAAATTTCTGTTAATACTATTATAGTGGAATTTTAACTGAAAGGGACTGTCAATATTTTTGTGTAAATGATAATCCAACCTTCTCTTGTAGACTATCACTTTTTGAATTTTATACACTGGATTCGAAGGAATGATTTTGATATTTGGGAAAGGGGTACCCCTTTCCCAAATATCAAAATTGCGTATGCATGCAGTCGTCCTATTCTTGGGTTTCAAACATCGCTGCTAATTCAGCACGGGCCTTGTCAAATCCAATATGGCATCGAGTGGCGAAGCGTTGGTTGTAGTCTTCAAATTGCGACACAAGAAATCGTTCCAGTGCTTCTTCGTTCGGAAATTGCTCTTTGCGCTTTGTATATTTCTTTATTTGCTTGTTAAAGGACTCAATTAAATTTGTTGAGTAAATGCTCCGCCAGATCGACTTTGGGAAGCAGTAAAACGTTAGTAAATATGCATTTTCTGCAAGAGATTTTGTGATTTTAGGGTATGCTTTTTTCCACTTGGAACAGAAGTCTTCCAGCGCTTTTTGCCCGGCTTCTTGGTTTTCCGATCGGTACACGGATTTGAAGTCCTCACAAATTTCACCGCGATCTTCGACGCGTACTTTATGCGAGATGTTGCGTGCAACATGGACTAG
>NZ_JBIWEX010000032.1:0-39686 GCF_044762745.1 Psychrobacillus sp. NPDC096426
AGAAAAATTAGGCTACCTAACACCAAAAGAATTTGGAATTGCGGCAGCCTAAATAGGTGTTTTATATGTGTCTCATATCGCTAGGTCAGTTCATTCACGTACTTTCTTTTCATCCCCCCATAAACGATAAGCTACTAGTAACTTCCCAAATTGGGTGCCCCAATCCCCAAGATGATTGATCTTAACCGGTTGATAGCCGCTTTTTTCATGTAATAAAGCAATGGAATTTCCAATGACTGTAGATCTTAAATGCCCCATGGAAAATGGTTTTGCAATATTAGGAGAGGACATGTCAATCGAAACAACTCCACCAGCACCTATATGGGAAGTACCGTATTGTTTTCCTTGATTGAGAATCGTAGTCAAAATCGAATGGGCGAATGTCGTTCTTTTTATAAAAATATTTACATACCCATTTACTGCTTGGACTTTTTCAATGCTTTCATCCTGAATACTTGACGCAAGCCCCTGCGCAAGAAGGACAGGAGATTTTCTAAGCTTTTTAGCAAATGGAAAGCAAGGTAGTGCATAATCCCCTAAGTGAGCGTACATAGGGATTTCAATCATATTTTCATCGATTCTTTCAGTCGTAAAGCTATTAAGAATGTGTACAATTTCTTTTTTCATTTGAATTCCTCCTAAACAAAAAAGCCTTCGTCTCATTATATTAATGAGACGAAAGCTTAACTTCCGCGGTACCACTCAATTTGCCTATATCGGCCACTTTCTCCATAACGGTGAGTCTCCGGCTTTCTACAAGACAAGAGAGTATTGCTACTCGGTATCTGTCCAGACTTCAGCGCCTTGCTCCTGCGCACAGCTCGTCGCAGAAAAACATTGCCACTCGGGGTCAAATGTGAAATAGCTGCGGTGGCTGGAGAGCTGCCTCCTCGCTATTCCTCATTTGCCTGTCGGGGCAGATCAGGCGCTTCCACTTTTATAAAAAGCATCTCCAAAGTGCGGTTCACAACTCTTCTTAACTAGGCTTACACTATCCCTAGCTCGCTTCATAATCCGAAATTGTTACTCTCTTTATCTAAGATATTGTATTTGAATGTATCAAATGGAACAAGAAAAGTCAAACTGTTTTGAAAAGAGTCAGTTGGGTATAAATTCATTTAGTGGTGAAAAGCTAACTGTGATTATAAAAGGGAAGAGGGAGACTATGGATAATAGTATTTCATACGGTGATGATTATAAATTTATTCCGGCAACCTCGATAGCAAGCGGAATAGGAATGGAAGTTCTGCCTGATATATATTGTCATACGGTACAAATCGTCAATATTTGTTTAGTCGGAAATCCAGGGGCGAGTGAGTTTGTGTTAGTGGATGCTGGTATGCCTCACTCGGCTGATGAGATTATTTCAGTAATTGAGGAACGTTTTGGTGCAGGTAGTCGACCAAGCGCCATTATTTTAACACACGGTCATTTTGATCATGTAGGTGGAATTATTGAGTTAGTGAACAAGTGGAAAATTCCAGTTTATGCACATTCATTAGAATTTCCGTTCTTGACGGGAAAAGAAAGTTATCCTAAACCAGATTCAACGGTAGAAGGTGGTATGGTCGCTAAAATGTCTCCGATGTTTCCTACTGATCCAGTTAATTTAGGAAATAACGTAAAAGAATTACCTTCTGACGGGACAGTTCCTTATATGACCGGTTTTAAATGGTTTCACACACCTGGGCATTCACCAGGACATGTGTCTTTTTTCAGAGAAGAAGATGGAGTGTTAATAGTTGGTGATGCGTTTGTCACGGTGAAGCAAGAATACTTATATAAAGTGCTGACACAGGAGCAGGAAATTAGTGGACCACCGAGATATCTTACTACTGATTGGGTGGCAGCTAGAGAGTCGGTGAAAAAATTAGCAGATTTAAAACCGAAAGTTGCAGTAACAGGTCACGGATTACCAATGTCCGGTGATTTGTTAACTAGTAATTTACAATTCCTTGTGAAAGATTTTGACGAGATAGCGATGCCAGACTATGGGAAATATGTAGATAAACCAACCAGTAAAAAGTTACATTAAAAACGTTTAGTGGCTGTCTAATAAGTCTCTAAATTGAAGCTGGTGTAGAAAAACGAGTCCTTTTTCTACACCTATTTTTTTATGCTTTTATATTAAGCTATTTTGTAGGAAATTGATTGTAGTGGAAGAAGGCGATTTTAGCGGGAATAACATGAGCTGAAGGCTCAAAGCAAACCGAAAGCAGGCAAGTGAAGGTTATATTCTTTTCTTATGTGGAGAATATAGCAAAAAAGATGGCATAAAACAGAAAATTACGATTATTAATTTATCTATTGAATATTCTATTACTTTAGTGCATTATAATCTTATCGGTTTTGTAGGGATTAAATTATTTGAATTTAATAATTTAAGATAATTGAAGCTGCCAACGAAAAAAACATATTGTAAGGAGGATAAACATGCAATCTATTAAGAGAAATAAATTAATGATGGCATTAGTAGGTCTACTATTAATAATAGGATTAGCTGCTTGCTCTGGTAAAGAAGCTGATACAAGTAATACAGGAGACGAAGAACAAGATGCAGGAGAACCAGTTGTAAGTGAGACACTAAAGGTTGCCTATGCATCTGATCCAGATACATTAGACTGGAGTTATACAGGTGCATCCCCGACAAGGGATGTAGCATGGCATATTTTCGAGATGTTATTTGCACTAGATAATGATTTTGCTATCCAACCAATGTTAGCGGAGAGCTATGATGTGAATGAAGACAGAACTCTTTATACGATAAAAGTACGAGAAGGAGTTAAATTCCATGATGGTTCAGTTCTAACAGCAGCTGATGTCGTTGCTTCCATTGAACGTTGGGGAAAAGTATCTTCAGTCGGCAAAAACACAATTACTCATATTGAATCAGTTACTGCTACTTCAGAAAATGAAGTGCAAGTAAAGCTTTTGGAACCTTATAACTCTTTACTTGCAGATTTTGCTGCACCGAAATCAGCACTAATGATTATTCCGGCAAAAGTTGCGGAAGCGGCGGGCGAGCAACCTTTGAAACCTGAGCATTTAATCGGAACTGGCCCTTACTCATTTGATAAGTGGGACAGAGGTCAAGAAATCGTTGTGAAAAAATTCGCTGACTATTCAGCACGAGAAGAGGAAGACTGGGGCGGGTTAACAGGGAAGAAAACCGCTTATTTCAATGAAATTAAATTTATGATTGTAAAAGATCCACAAGTAATCCTTAACGGATTGAAAACTGGTTTGTATGATTATGGTCAATCTATTCCTACGGATCTAAATGAGGTTGTTGCAAGTACACCGAATATTGATCCTGTAACTTATATGAATGGTTACTCGACTATTACGCCAGACAAATCAGAAGCGCCTTTTAACGATATTAAAGTCCGCCAAGCTTTAAATCATGCTCTAGATAAAAAGGTTATTGCAGAAGCAACATATGGCTCCGACAAGTTTTATCAATTAGATGGAGCGCTTTTCGTTCCTGAACAAGTAGAACTATATTCGGATAAAGGATCAGATGACTTTTTGGCTTACGACAAAGAGTTAGCGAAGAAACTATTAGAAGAATCGAGCTATAACGGGGAAACGTTAAAAGTAGTGTATTCTAGCAACTCCGAAGAATACAATAAAATTGCGCAAGTTGCTAAACAGCAACTAGAAGAGGTTGGTTTCAAAGTAGAGCTTATTTCTTACGAATGGGCAACGTATCTTGAAAAATGGGGCGATCCTGCAAACTGGGATTTAGTCGTTATTGGATGGTCTACTCGTTTCTCTCCAAACGAATTAGGAATGCTTGTACCAGATACAGCAAGTAGTGGTTGGTATGAGAGTACAAGATGGTCTGACTTAATCGCTCAGTGGGGAGAGGCTGAAACGAAAGAACAACGAAAAGAAATCCTAACAGAAATGAATAAAACTGTGAATGATGAGCTTCCATTTATTAAAATTGCCAATCTGACTACCCTAGATATTAAAACAAATAAAATTAAAAACTACGAAAACTGGTTAGGTCAACGATTCTGGAATACTTGGAAAGCTGAATAATTTCGTATTAAGGATAAGCTTGTTGGGTACTATTTCTGACAAGCTTTCTTTATTTCTTTTACATAAAAAGTCGCTTGTGAGGTGAGAGTAAATTGCTACAATATACGATACGGAGATTGCTTTCATTAATCCCGGTAATGTTCATCGTGAGTGTTATTGTGTTTATGATTATTCATTTAACACCCGGAAATCCAGCATATCTAATTTTAGGGGAAGATGCTTCAGAAGATAGTATTAAGCAGTTGGAAGAACAATTAGGATTAGATCAACCTATTGTTATGCAATATGTTAACTGGCTTAAAGATATCGTGACAGGGGATTTCGGACAATCTGTCTATTCTTCCGAACCTGTATTAGATATTATTTTAGGACGTCTTGGTCCGACTTTCAGTATTACGATTGTATCTATAATCATGATATTAGTAATTTCGATTCCAATAGCTATAGCCGCGGTTTGGAAGCGAAATACATTAATAGATCCATTATTTATATCTATCTCTCTTCTAGGAGTTTCTATTCCTGAGTTTTGGTTTGCAATGCTACTAGTCCTTGGTTTTGCAGTTTCTATACCTTTGTTTCCTGTAGCAGGTTACATCCCAATGGCAGATGGGATATTTCAGTGGTTATATCATTTGATCTTGCCTTCATTTGTACTAGCGGCTGTTGAAATTGGATTAGTGGCAAGAATGCTTCGAGATGGCATGCTTGAATCGGTGAACCAGGATTATATTCGAACTGCTCGCGCAAAAGGCGTGAAAGAAGGTATCGTTTTGATGAAACATGTATTTTCCAATGCACTAATCCCTACCACGACGGTTATTGGAGCGATGGTTGCAGGCTTACTTGGTGGGACGGTAATCATTGAAACGATGTTCACGATACCTGGTATGGGACAATTGTTAGTCGATTCTATTTATAGACGGGATTATCCAATTATTCAAGGAGTCATCTTATTTATCGCAGTCGTATACGTGGTTGTTAACTTGTTAGTCGATCTACTTTATACGTTTTTGGATCCTAGAATTCGATATGACTAATGTCTGAAAAATTGGAAAGGGGGATTATAAAATGCTGAAGCGAAAAAGAAATTTATTGTCAGTTGGCATACTTCTTCTAATAACTGTCGCAACGATTACTGCTTCATTATGGAGTGAGACATCTCCTTCTTTTATCGATCCAACTCTACGATTGCTAAGTCCGTCGAGTGAACATTGGTTTGGTACGGATCACTTTGGTAGAGATATATTCATACGAGCTATATATGCCGCAAGAGTTTCGTTAATTGTCGGAGCGGTTGTTGCGGTAGTAGCAACATTTTTGGGAACTGTCACGGGACTAATTGCAGGATATTATAAAAAAGCAGATGCAATCGTTATGCGAATCGTCGATGGTATGTTAGCATTTCCGGCATTAATACTTGCATTGGCATTAGTTGCAGCCCTTGGAGGCTCGGTTGCGAATATTATTATTGCGTTAGGATTTGCGTTTTGGCCTGTTATGACAAGGATCGTTCGTGCAGCGGTACTTCAAGTGAAGAATGTTCAATATATTGAAGCTGCTAAAACTACAGGAGCAAGTGATTTTGTTATTATGACGAATTACATACTTCCAAATATTTTATCCCCAATAATAGTGCAGGGGACGTTTACTTTTGCGAGGGCAATACTAGCAGAAGCAGCGCTTAGTTTTTTAGGTATCGGAGTAAATCCGACTACTCCAACATGGGGCAATATGCTTCAAGAAGCACAAATCTATATTTCGATTGCTCCTTGGTTTTCTATTTTTCCTGGGCTTGGAATTGTCCTTACAGTTTTAGCGCTGAACATGCTCGGAGACGGAATAAGAGATGCGTTTGATCCACATACGAAAAAACAAATGAAAAAAAGAAAGAAAGTTAGCCAACAGAAATATGCGTAATCGTACTATACGTACTTGAGGAGTGGAGAAAGCATGCTTGAGGTGAAAAATTTGAAAGCTTATATAGATACACCAGCAGGTATTGTAAAAGCTGTCGATGATGTATCTTTCTCTTTAAACGCTGGGGAAACGATAGGGATTGTGGGTGAATCAGGGAGTGGGAAAAGTGTTTTAGCCCTTTCTTTGATGCAACTAAATCCTTCTCCTCCTACATTTTATCCACAAGGTGAAATTTTATTGGAAGGAAAGAATTTACTCCATTTAAAAGAGAAAGAGTTACGTAATTTAAGAGGGAATGACATTGCGATGATCTTTCAAGATCCAATGTCTAGTTTGAATCCAATTTTTAAAATAGGCACTCAGCTAATGGAAGCTATCCGAACACACCAGAATATTACTCGTGCTGAGGCGAAAAAGAATGCTATTGAATTGTTAAAGGATGTAGGAATTTCAGATCCGGAACGTCGCATGAATGACTATCCACATCAGCTTTCTGGTGGTATGAGACAGCGTGTAATGATTGCGATTGCATTAGCTGGCAAACCGAAGATTCTTATTGCAGACGAACCAACGACAGCTTTGGATGTGACGATTCAAGCCCAAATATTAGATTTAATGAAAGACATTCAAAAAAAATATGGTACTGCTATTATAATCATCACGCATGACTTAGGAGTAGTAGCCCAATTAGCAGACAAAATAGTAGTTATGTATTCTGGAAGAATTGTAGAAGAAGGAAGAACAGAGGATATCTTTTATCATACTGCGATGCCATATACATGGTCTTTATTACGTTCGATGCCAAGGATTGATACAAATTCACGCGAGCGCTTAATACCCATTCAAGGTCAACCTCCAAATCTAGTGTCACCACCTGAAGGGTGTAACTTTAATCCGAGATGTCCATTTGCTACCGCAGAATGTTTAAAGAAAGACCCAAGCTTAACAGAAAGAGGAGCGGGGCATTATGCGGCTTGTATTTTATCTAAAACAGCGTTTGAAGAAGGTAAGTTACAACTAGAGAATTTTGATACGAAAGGAGTTCATCTATAATGTCACAAGAATTGCTTCGGATTCAAGATTTAGAAATGCATTTCCCTATAAAAGAGGGAGTGCTTCAAAAAACAACTGGTTATGTAAAGGCAGTTAACGGAGTTAGCTTATCGGTCAATAAAGGAGAAACGCTAGGCATCGTCGGGGAATCGGGATGTGGAAAGAGTACTCTAGCAAAAACCATTTTAGGATTATTAAAACCTACCTCTGGGGATATTTTGTATGAAGGAGAAAGTATATTAAACTACAATCCAAAGCAAATGCATGAGCTTCGACGTAATATACAGATGGTATTTCAAGATCCTTTTTCTAGTTTAAACCCAAGAATGCAAGTAGGGGACATAATTGCTGCTCCTTTAAAGGCATATAAGACAACAAAAAATGTGAAACACCGTGTTCAAGAACTGATGGAACTCGTTGGTTTAAAACCAGAATATTATCATCGACTTCCACACGAATTTTCCGGTGGTCAAAGACAGCGAATCGGAATTGCTCGCGCAATTGCGCTAGAACCGAAATTGATCGTATGTGACGAGCCAGTTAGTGCACTCGATGTATCCGTTCAAGCTCAAGTGATAAACTTGTTGGAAGATTTACAAAAAGAGTTAGGTTTAACATATATATTTATTGCGCATGATTTATCAGTTATTAAACATATGGCAGATCGAGTTGGGGTTATGTATTTAGGGAAAGTAATGGAAATGTCGGATAATGAGTCGTTCTATCAAAATGCACAACATCCATATACGAATGCATTATTATCGGCAATCCCTTTACCAGATCCTCTGAAAGAAAAAGAGCGGGAACGTATCGTCTTAAAAGGAGATTTACCCTCTCCAGCAAACCCGCCTTCTGGTTGCGTATTTCATACAAGATGTCCAATTGCGCAAGATTATTGTAAGTCGAATATCCCGTTGCTAGAACCGAAAGATGATGAAAAACATACCGTGGCTTGTTTTTATCCAATTGAGCATACGGGACATATACAAAAATAAAAGACTCTATTTGAAAGGGATCACCTTTTCAAATAGAGTCTTTTTCGTGGCTAAGAAAATTATAAACTCTATGGCTTGTCGATCAGTATAGGGAAACTGCGTCGTAAGGTGACCGCTATGATTTTCGCAGCAGTCGGACGCTTTCCGCCGGGTAAGCGATGAGCCTTCACCGCCGCTACGCGTACGTTGTGAAGTCTCATTTTGCTCACTTATCCGGCAGGAGTCGCCGCCTGCAGCGAAAATCAATGGAAATTGCTTGCTTACTCCATATCAACTCGATAAAAACAGGGTTTTATACAGTTTATGGAATGTTTGTATCCAGTAAATGGCTTAAGGCAACTAATTGAAATTGAAAGCAACCAGTTCTACTCGGAAAGCAATCAAATCAGCACGAGAGCAACCAAATTGCTAGTGAAAGCAATCAATTCTTATGATAACAAGTTTACTTGGAGTAAGACGAAGATGAATACTAACTTTTGAGTAGTGGATTTGTTCAATTTATAGCAAATTGGCAATAAATTTTGATGGATTGGAGCGAAAGGGCGGCGACTCCTACGGGATGAGTGAGAAGATGAGACATCGCAGGCGAACGCGTTAGCGTCGGCGATGGCTTATCGCTCACCCCGTGGAAAGCGTCCGCCCTGCAGCGGAAATCCTAGTGGAAAATTTTACTACGACGCAGTTTCCTTATTATGTGCGACATCCCATTATTATTACTCATTTCCATTTGCCATATCGGGGTAGACATAGGCGCTTGCACTTTAGTTCTTAAACGAGTTGTATATTCACTATTTTCTTGGAAGAGTCATTGTCCGTATCGTTAAGTTCTTCAATAATCCAGTTAATAGATAAGAGTTGTTGCAAGGCGGCAAAGTTTTCTGTTTCGATTTCTAGATGATGGATACCCGTATCGGATATTTCATAATCTTGTTCAGCGATTTTATCGAATTTCATTTTTAACAGGTTTTTTAATCCATTCATCGTAAGAAATTTTACTGTATATCCATCTACTAACACAGATTTAAATCCACTTTTATCTTGCTCATATAATTTAATAAGTTCATTGAAATCAAACTTTGGTTTTATGTTCTCCCAACTACTAATATCCTTTTTCTCAAGTAAAGTAAGAATATCATCATTAGGTATATTGTTAGTGCGTAACGCTTCAATCATATATGCATCCATCATCGATATTTTATTATTCCCCATGTCTTAACCTCCATTATGATAGGTAAATTGTTTCTAACCTAATCATAACAAAATTCAAACTACTTTACTTGATTCCTGTAATTCGATTCAGAACTAGGTCTAAGGGCATGATTTGATGAGGTGCTTGATTTGTCTAAAAATTATGAGACCATATACCCCAACGTTTTGATGAAATTATAACAATTTGGTTATTGTATTAATAACTTTATAGTTATTTTGAATCAAAGATATAGTGTGCAATAATATGTTTAGACATAAAATGTTCACATAAATGATGAATTTATGACACAATATGATTTTTCAAAAGGAGAAAATACATCATGGGTACAGCTGGTATATTAATCGCGATTGCTTTAATCGTTATTCTTGCAATGAAGGGTTACAGTATCGTTTTCATAGCACCAATTGCAGCAATTGTTGTGATTGTGACGAATGGTATGGATTTCTTTCCTTCTTTAATAGGAAATGAAACTTCATTTATGACAGGCTTATCTGGTTTTTTAATCAATTTTTTTGCAGTGTTTTTATTAGGGGCAATTTTAGCCCAGTATATTGAGAAAAGTGGGGCAGCCCAATCCATTGCACAAAAAGTATTATCCATAACAGGAACGCAAAAACCTTTTTCTGTATTGGTTGCGATCTTAGTAATTAGTGCAATTTTAACATTCGGCGGAATTAGTTTGTTTGTCGTATTGTTTGTTGTCATTCCATTAGCGAAACCATTATTTAAAGAGTTGAATATTGCATGGAATTTAGTCGTTATTCCAATATTTATAGGTATTGGGACATTCACTATGACGATGATGCCAGGAACACCATCCATTCAAAACGTTGTCCCGATGAAATACCTAGGGACGACACTAATGGCTGCACCGTTGATGGGGTTTGTTGCATCCTTAGTCGCAATTATTGTGGGGATTGTATATATGAGATATGCGATGAAAAAAAGCATTGCAGCTGGTGATACATTTGCTCCTTACGAAGATGCAAAAGAAGACGCACTTGCTTTGAAAGAAAAAATTCCATCTTTCTTTTTAAGTATCTTACCAATTCTTGTACTAATCATCATTATTTTTACTGGTAGTGCAATGAAAGTCGATAATATCGTATTAATCGGGCTAGCAGCGGGTATTATTGTAGCGGCAATCTTGTTTCATCCGTTCATACCTTCACATAAAACAGCACTTAGTCTTGGGGCGAATGGTTCTATCACACCTATTTTCTTTACAGCGGCAACAGTTGCTTTTGGTGTGGTTATTACAATGGCACCGGGGTTTAAATTAATTTCAGATTTCATTTTGGGTATTCCAGGAAATCCATTAATTAGTTTAACAATTGCTTCAGCCTCACTTGGTGCAATGACAGGTTCATCATCAGGTGGGCTAGGAATAGCGATGGAAGCATTTGCACAGACTTATTTAGATATGGGAGTGAATCCTGAGGCGATGCACCGAATTTCGGCAATTGCATCGTCAGTATTGACTGGATTACCACATGCTGGAGCGATTTTATCACTGTTCGCATTGTCAGGGTTGAATCATAAAAATTCATTTAAGTATGCATTTATAAGTATGACAGCGCCAATATTTTTCGCACTAATCGTAGCTTTAATAATGGGTATTATATTCTATTAACAACATACACTGGGGAGAAAGTTTGGAGTCTCTCCCCAGTGTATAAAAATAAATGAAGCAATCAAATATAAAAATAGTTGGAGGGTACTAAATTATGAAGACAAATCGTACTGTATTAATCACAGGTGCTGCGCAAGGTATCGGTTATGCAATTGCACAAGAATTTATTGCAAATGGTGACTTCGTAGCAATCTTTGACTTGAATGAAGAGGCTGCTATCGCTTCTGCTGAAAAATTAGGAAACGCTAAAGGTTACAAAGTGAACGTAGCTGACGAGACTTCAGTTAAAACTGCTATCGACGCTGTAATCGCTGAGCGCGGTTCTATAGACGTAGTTGTTAACAACGCTGGTTTACAATTCATCTGCAAAACAGAAGATTTCCCAGTAGAAAAATGGGATCTATTAAACGATGTTATCTTAAAAGGTACATTCTTAATGACAAAACACTCATTAAAATCCATGCAAGCTCAAAACTATGGTCGTATCATCAACATCGTATCTGCTCACGGTCGTATTCCGGATGCTTACAAATCAGCTTACTGTGCTGCTAAAGCAGGACAAACTGGTTTCTCTAAAGTGGTAGCTTTAGAAAATGCTACAAACGGAATTACTGTTAACTGTATCGAACCAGGTCCAGTACGCACTGAATTAATTGAAAAACAAATTCCAATATTAGCTGAAAAAGACGGCACTACTGAAGAAGAAGCAGTAGCTCATCACATCTTAGGTAAACAATGGATTAAACGTTTACTTGAACCATCTGAAATCGGTAAAACTGCAGTGTTCTTAGCTTCAGAAGGTGCCGCTGCTATTACAGGCGAATCAATCCCTGTAACTGGTGGTATGTAATTTTTATAAGCATTTTCAAGATTGTCTCCTGTCGTAAGGAGGCAATTTTTTTGCTGTTATTTTTACAGGGATAGATTCCACCACGAGCATTCAAACTAATTTTTCATTCGTAACCAAAATAGGCAATTTTATTATTTAAAGAATGGAAAATGCATGAATCCAACGCATATTAGAGCCATCTGAAATTGCTGGAACAGCTCTATTCCTAGCTTCAGAAGATGCTGGTGCTATTACAAAGATGGGATATAACCCCGTTCTGAAGAATACTTGCTGTGTGCTTTTTCTGTTATATTTAATTAGAAATCGATAATAATGATAACGTTATAGGTAAAGGAGGGATTCTAGTTGAATCAAATGAAATACTTTTCGGCTCAATATTTAGATGCAATTCTCGAATACGGGAACATTTCACAAGCCGCAAAGGCACTTTTTATCTCACAGCCTTACTTAAGTAAATATATTAAAAACCTTGAGTCAGAACTCGGAGTGAAACTCTTGAATCGTCAAGTGACGCCCCTAACACTTACTTATGCTGGTGAACGGTATCTTTCCTATATGAAGGAAATTGATGAAAAGTATCTAAAGATGAAACATGAGTTTGAGGCTATTTCTCACTTTAAAAAGGGGAGAATTATTTTAGGGATAAATCCGATATTAGCTTCCTATACGCTTTATCAATTCTTGCCTAAATTTATCAAGACTTATCCTGGTTTGGAGATTGAACTAGTTGAAGAGTCTGCATCGGAAATGGAAACTTTACTTTTACAAAACAAAATTGACATTTGTTTAAATATGTTACCCATTACTAACCCTGAATTGGTTTATGAAGAATTATATGTAGAGAATCTTTATCTTTTAGTACCAAAAGGTCATCGTTTACATGATGCTAAATACAAAGAGCCGAAACATATTCCTTTTAATCCGAATTTATTAAATCATGAACGTTTCGTTTTATTAAAGCCTGGTCTTGGTTTACGTAGATTAACGGATCAAATTTTGGAGCATTATAGAATCGATCCAGAAATCGTTTTGGAGACGCAAAATATTGAGAACGCTTTCCGTTTATCCAATAGCGGGTTAGGTTTAACCATTATTCCTGAATGTGTGCTAGAACGAGATAATGTTGAAACAGAAGCGAATCTGTTCACTTTGGGAAATCCGATTTACCAAAATACGGTAGTTATCAGCTATGTGAAGGACGTACCATTATCACCTGCTGCATTTGCTTTTTTACAAATGACAAAGGAAAAATATAAGCGATATTAACATGAAACTCCAACTAGCCTAAAGCGTAGTCGGAGTTTTGTTCTTCTTTAGGAAATTATAAAATCTATGGCATGTGGATAACTTTCTACAAGTGATTCTTCGTCCAGACTCCAGCGCCTTGCTCCTGCGCACAGCTCGTCGCAGAAGAACGGTGCCCCTCGGGGTCAAATGTGAAAAAGCTGCTCCTGCGCAAAGCTTGTCGCAAACAAAATCGCTTGTGGTGGCTGGAGAGCTGCCTCCTGGGGCCGCATGATGCGAGTCATGTCTGCTTTGCCACAGGATGTGGCGCACTTTGCAGACCTACCCCATCCCCATTTGCCTGTCGGAGGCCTGCAGGATGCAGGTCATGCAGGCGTTGCGACACGATGTCGCGAACTTAGACTGTATTCCTCTAACATAGGCGCTTGCGCTTTTGTTAGTTTCTTATTTAATTTTCTTGAATTTCCACTTCTTTGATTTAGCATCGTAGTAAGCACTTTCAACGGTAGGTTTCTTACCTTCTGTAAAGATAATGAAGTCTTCTTTGAATCCTGTTGTTATTTGTTCCTGTTTAATATCAAAGAAAGCTATATCTTTCAACTTTAGATTGTCTTTTATTTTATCTTTGTTCTTTTCTTTCAATAGACCTGGTGGCACATGGTAATCCAAGTGAAGTGAAAATTCACCATGCATAGCAAGAATATTAAAGTTATTTGCAGGGATAGTGAATGTTCCGTTTATAAGTGTAATAACGACATCTTTGTTAGCCGAGTCGATTTTCTTTGTAGCTGCTTCTGTGAAACGAATATATACATTTCCAGCATCATGCAGTACAGAACCATCTACAGTAATAACCGCAGTAGTAGTATCTACCTCATCGGCTGTAATTACTGCTTCACCAGGGTTGGTAGATTGAACAGTGACATTAATCGTTACTGTATTATCTCCATATGTTGCAGTTATTGCTGTTTTTCCAGCTGCCTTTGCAGTAATAACTCCCTTTTCAACAGAAACGATTTTCGTATCAAAGCCACTATAAGTTGCTTCTGCTGTTACGTCTTTCGTTGAAATAGTACCGTCTTGTTTTGTCGCAGTTTCTGTTAATGTAATTTGCTCCGTTTGACCTGATTCTAATTCTAAAGATGTCTTATTAGCTTGTAGGGTGTACGTTTCTTTTTCGTGAAATTCTACTTGGATTAATACTGGATCGTGATCAGAAGCACGGCCGTGAATATCCATATAGTTCGCGTTAATATGAATCATATCTACAGCAGTTTTCTCTGCTAAGTTATTCGTTACTAAAATATGGTCTAAAACTTGGTTGTTTCCTTGATAGTAGTAAGAAAAACGTTCACCAGCTGGTACTTTTTCTACCATATTCATTAAAATGCCACCTTTTAAAGCAGCAAGAGTAGGGGTGAATTCGAAATCATTCATATCACCTGCTACGATTACTTTTAAATCTGGATCTTTTGCTTGTCCAGCTTTAATGAAATTATTAATCATCGTTGCTATCTCTATTCGCTGTGCTTCCGAGCCTAGGAATGGAGGCTGATGTTTTCCGAATAAAGGCTGATCTCCACCTTTAGAATTTAAATGCGCTCCGATCACGACCACTTTTTCCCCTTGGAAATCAAATTGAGCGGCAAGTGGTTTACGTGTGTTAGGTAGTGGAATGTCTAGAATACGACCTGGATTTAATGTTAAGTTGCCATTTTCAGCCCAAGCCACTTCATCAGTTGCACTGCCTTTTGTTCCTTCTACTAAAGTGACACGCTTAGGATTGTATAAGTATCCTACTCGAATATTTCCTCCTGCTTGTCCCCCATCTCGGTTATACTCAGGTGCGATGTCTGTCCATTTGTATTCTGGACCTCCCGCAGAAACGATTGCTTCGATTAAGCGTTCATAACTTGCGGATGCATCAGTACTTCCAGAAGCTATTGGTCCGTCATTATCTTGAACTTCTAATAATGTAATAATATCTGGTGATTTCATATTTTCCACGAATGATTTTGCTATTTTCGATACTTTTTCATCCGGTGTATTTTCTTTATTTGTCGAAAAGTTTTCCACATTGTAAGAAGCTACTGTCAGTTTATCTTCAGCTGGTTTAATAGCGGTGATAACATTAGGCTTTTCAACACGAGTAATTGGTGGAAGAGAAGATTCTTCTGTCCATAACTTGAAATTTCCAAAACCGTAGCCCATTACACCAACAATGTCTTCTGTATAATAGTCACCAGACTTTGCATCATACTTGTCATTATTAATAGCTACAATTATTCTTTCTGGATTGTAGTCATTAGCCGAAATATTAATCCCACCTAAAACGTTGAATGTTGTGTTGGTAGAATTGCTTGCTACAACAACGACCTCACCATAGTCTTGCGGACCAACCACTTTTGCATTTGGAACGGTGAGTCGCATTAACTCAACTGACTCCCAAAAATCGATTCCATCTTCTTGTGGATCAAATGAAGTTAATCCATCATTATCGATGATTTCAGTTGGTGGAAAAATATCTTCCCCAATTACTAATGGAGCTGGAAGTGCCGCTGTTCCAGTTTTTGTTGCAGTTGTCGCACGAATTCTTGTAATTGGTAAATCATTTGCTTTCATATCCGAATAGCCTTCGTAATACCATTCTTCTACAGTTCCTGCAACCGATACTAAATCTCCAACTTTAAGTCCGTTTGAAGCTTTATTAACCATGATTGCTTCTGAAGTAGTATTGTCATCATCAGGATGAATGTCTTGAATGACAAAGTTTGCTGAGTTATATAAGTGAGTCACGACACCTGTGATGTTTTGTACGTTTGCACCTTCGTAAGGAGAGAAGTGTCCGTTTCTTTGAATGTCGCGAATGACAAGGTCATCTGACTTTAATACATTGTACGTAAAAGTGAAAACATCAGAAGTAGTTTCACTTGCAGCAATCGCTTTAATTGTCGTACTTTTTGTTAGTTTAATAGGAGCTGTATATTGTGTACTTTCCAAAGTAGGTGTCGACCCATCTAAAGTGTAATAGATAGCTGCACCTTCAATTGGTGATATTAATGAAATTTCTGTTCCTTCAGAAACAGTCCCTGGGAGAACATCTGTGTAAATTGCTGGTTTATTGACTTGGTCAAAGCTTTCTAAACCGAGTGTTTTCACTTGATAGGTTGTATCAAATTTTGAAGCGATACCAGATACATGAACTAAATCGCCATTCTTATACTGTTTCATGAATATGTCGTAATCTAATCCGTTTCTGTTATCGTTTCGAATAATAACAGATTCTCCATTTTCGTGTGTTGCAGTGAATTCAAATGTTCCAAAGTCATTCGATTTTATTAAATTAGAGATTGTGATGTTATTTAACTGAATGCGTTCGGCTTGCGTCTCTTCATTTACTCCAGTTGGTGTGATTTCTTGAGCTACTGGAAGGGTATTTCCTGAAGAGATTTTAGTAATTTTTGTTGGTTGGATTTGAAGTTCGCCACTATATGGACTTACTTTTCCTTCGAGTTCTACAAGGTCACCAGGATTTACATCCGCTGAAGTAGCGTAAGCGTAGATTCCTGCTGTTTCATCTTGGATGTAGAAACCTTTACCACCCCAGAATCCAGTACCTGTTGTTACTGTTCCTTGCACTTTTACTACTTTATTTATATCGGTTATAGCGCGAGCTGTTGAAATATTTGCTAGTTCTCCCACTTCAGGAGGTGTAGGCATTTCACCATTAGAAATAATCGTGTGTGCACTTGCACTTCTCAATCCTGGAACACTGAAATAAGCAGATAGTGAGCCAGTGACTGTAACTTCACCTTTAAATAAATTAGGGTTGTCCACTAAATTCAACCCAGCACGTACAGCACCAGTTGGTAATTGAACTGGCATTATTTTCGATGCATCCTTTTCATCCGGTGAGTCAGCTAGCCCCACATTGGTTGCTACTGTAAAAGGTGCTTCTTGATCGTAAGTAGAACCTGAACTTGCAGTACCAACAATGAACCCTTTTACGGTTGCCGTTCCTGAGTTGTTCTTAATAGCTTCCGCAACAGAAATTGGCTCAGCTGCTTGCACATTTGGGACAGTAATAAAGGGTAAAAATAATGATAGTACTAATAAGAAAGATAATGCAACCTTACTAAAACTGTTATTCCACCAACTTTTCTTCGACATTTCATCTACTCCTTGATATATATTTTGTAGTGCCCGTAGATTATAGCAAAAGAAACTTCCCTTTTTATTAAGTTATTGTAAAATTATTAATATTGATGTAAAAACAGGAAAGAAGTAATTAAAGATAAGACTTTTACTATGAAAAAGTAATTATCGTTAAGTGAATACAAAGTTTTAGGTTAGTTGTAAAGTATTTCTAAAATACTGGATATATAATGAAGAAAAATAAATCTCTGCACATTTTTGCTTCCTATTTTAATAGAATTATCGGAAAATGAAAGAATAAACAAAAAACTATTTTTGGAGGAAACTATGAAATTAAAAATTCTACATACGAATGACGTGCATAGCAATTTCGACAATTTTGCTAAAGTAGCAACACTAATTAAACAACATAAAGATGAAGATACAATTGTGTTGGAAGCGGGAGATTTTGCTGATTTTAAAAGTATTGAATTGCAGGGCACAAGAGGAAAAGCAGCGATCGAGTTACTAGAGAATATAGGCTATGATGCGCTAACTATTGGAAATAATGAAATGTTTAATGGAGTAGATACACTTGAGCATATGGCGAGTAGTAGTTCCATTCCTTTTATTAGTAATAATTTATTTAAAAAAGATATGTCACAGATTAATGGCGTAAACAAGAGTGTCATTCTTGAGAAAAATGGTCTTCGTATCCTAATTACTGGCTCTTCTCCTAATATGGGGGTATTCAATGAGGGGCTTGGTATATACATGACCGATTATAAAGAAGCGATATTAGAAGAAATAAAAAGAAATGCTGGGAACTATGATATTTGCATCCTTTTAAGTCATGTCGGGACATTTGCAGATGAACCACTTGCGATAGAGATCCCGGAAATCGACATTATTATTTCTGCTCATGATCATAAACTTTTTGCCGAAGCCAAAGTGATAAATAATACGATTATGAATAGTGCTGGAAATTATGGCGAGCATTTAGGAATTCTTGAGCTTGAAATTATGGATGGAGAAGTGAAGCTAATACATTCAGCGACTGTTTCCTCAGTAGATGCAGATAGAGATGAACAAGTTTTATCTCTATTGAAAACAAATAAAGAAAAAGCGATTGAAGTATTGAGTGAACCGCTTTATAAGATTACCCAACCACTCTGGCATGATGTGATAGAAGAAAATCCGATGACGAATCTAATAGCAGAAGGCTTGAAGGATATGTTGCAATGTGATATTGGGCTCATTAATAGTGGCATTTGTAATGCAGGGATTTTTCATGAAATGACAAGGAAGAAGCTCATTGAAGTCTGTCCGTCCCCATTAAATCCAACCTCTTTTGAAATTCAAGGAAAGTATATAAAGGAGGCGTTGGAACAATCTTTGGATGCGCAAGTTTGCTTAGCGGATGGAAGAGGACCAGGGTTCAGAGGAAGGTTTGCCGGTAGACTGCACATAGCTGGAGCAGAAATAGTACATGATGGAAAAAAGGTAAATGCCATTTATGTGAACGATATCCTTCTAGATGAGGAAGCCTGGTATACAGTGGCTAGCTCGGATTTTTTACAACGGGGTTCTATATATGAAAGTCTTGCAAACAATCGAAATGAAAAATATCTTGCTGAAGAAATCAAGGATGTCATTCAATTATATGCATATAAAGTGGAATTTATCGAGAAAGCATATACTAATAGATGGAAAGAGACAGCAAAATCGGAGGTACTATTTTGATACAAAGGGTGCCGAAAAAAATCAGACAAAGAGGTATCATAATTGGGCGTCTACCTGCTGGTGAAAAAAATTGTATTACCGATGTGGTAGATGTTCGAGTAGGGCATGTAACTCTGGATCATTCTTTAGGAGAAGGTGAATATGCTTGCACAGGAGTGACAGCTATTTTGCCACATGGAGGAAATTTATTTCAACAAAAAGTAGTTGGGGCAAGCTATGTACTGAATGGATTTGGTAAAACGACAGGTCTTGTACAAGTGGATGAATTAGGATTGATAGAATCGCCCATTATGCTGACGAATACATTTGCTGTTCCAGCAGTTACGCAAGGTGCGCTAGAGTTTATGTTAGAAAGTAATCCTGAAATTGGAGATACTACTGGAACTATTAACTTAGTTGTCGGAGAGTGCAATGATAGCAGGTTAAACTCCATTCGCAAATTGCCAATCGAGCCAAAGCATGCGATAGAATGCATTCAAAAGGCTTCGACGGACGTTGCTGCTGAAGGTGCAGTAGGTGCTGGTAAGGGGATGATTTGTTTTGGATACAAAGGTGGTATTGGATCTTCTTCCCGTGTTGTTGGGGATTTTACAATCGGTTGTTTAGTTCTTAGTAATTTTGGAAGAAAAGAAGAATTCCAAAGTGAGCATTATAGTGTGGAGGAACAGAGTGCTGTTCCAACTTATCCAAAACCAGCTGATGGTTCTATTATGATTGTGTTGGCAACAGATGCCCCGCTTAGCAGCAGACAATTAAAAAGAGTGGCGAAGAGATGTGGAATCGGTCTTGGTAGAACCGGTAGTCATTTTAGTAACGGCAGCGGGGATGTAGTTATTGCATTCTCTACTTCTAATAAAATCCTACACTTTAAGGAGGATAGTCTGGAAACTAGGGTTCTGCTGAGGGATGATCATCCGATCATGAATGATCTTTTTCAAGGAGCGACTGAAGTGACAGAAGAAGCGATATTAAATTCATTGTCTCAAGCGGTAACTACCGAAGGGAGAATGGGGAATATTGCATATGCTTATCCGTTTGAGTGAGTGTGCGGTTATAAATATGTTTATCCGGTATAAGAAGATGGCAAGTAAGAAAAGGCTGCTCTTGGGCAGCCTTTAACAGAAATGACACGTAGACAAAAGGGGGGAACACTTGGATGATTCCAGCAAAAATAGATCCCATTTCTACCGCTACAATAAAAGAAAAAGGCGTGGAATTTATCGTCGATTGGTTAAATCAGCATCAACAATCGTTCTATATACTTGGCTCCTGCTATCTCAGTAATCAGCAACAAATGGAAGAGCTTTTTTACCGGTCCATATTAAAAATACAAAAGGAATTGCCTCGTTTAAAAAATAGTACACCATTCGAAACGTGGGTTACATCCATATTCATACATAATTGCCGAGAGCTTTCTCGTGATAGAAGTTTGCAAGTTTCGGAGGAAAGTGAACCACGACAGGGTGTATTTAAAGCAATTGAACAATTGGAACAGGACGAGAAAGAAGCGTTGATTCTTACATATGTACAAGGATTTTCTCTAGAAGAAGGGGCACATCTTCTCCAAGTTTCAGCGAAAAAGATGAAAGAGTTATTGTTTTCCGGAATCCAGTCACTTAGAAATAAAGTATGGTCCAGATCAACCTTTCATGGCTGTTTGGAATATCAAAAGGGTTACCTCGATTACTTAGATCAAACGATGGAACGGTCGAAAAAGATTGATTTAGAAGTACATATCTATCAATGCCAAAAATGTCAGGAGGATCTAGCTACCTTTCAGGATGTCATATCGACTATGTTAAATCTTACAGACCGAACGGAAGATTTGTATATACCAACTCGTTTCATGGAGAATGTTAAAGAAAAGCTAAAAGAATACGAGAAGCACAGACAACAGAAGAATAAGAAACATAAAAGAATAGGACTTATTTTTGCAAGTGTATTCGTATTATTAATAGGTACAGGTTTCTTTACAGGGGCTTTTTCCAACCTTTACTATTCATGGACAGAAGAAGATCCGCAATTGCGTACCTTTCTACAACGGGGCTTTGGTCAGAGGCTGAACCTAGAAGCGGAAAGTGATGGGGTGAAAATTACGATTAAGAGCGTAATTGCTGATGATGTTCAGACGCTTCTTTTTTATGAAATTGAAGATACAGTTGAAGACAATCAATATATGATAATTAATGATAGTAGAGGGGTTTTTGTGTGGAATGAGAATGAAATCATGAGCAATACAATATTTCCAACATATTATCCTCCTGATCTAGAATCGGATCTAAATAAAAAAGAAAAGAACGTATTTCGAGGGAAGTTGAGTCTGTTCCCACTTAAAACGGATAACGGTACAATCGAACTTCAAATTACAAATCTTAAGAATCGTGATTCTACTGCGCAGCAAGACTTTTGGGGTTACAGCATTGAAGATAAAACAGGGGTGTGGAATTTTGAGATACCTGTAACAAAACTGCCTTCCACCGAATATGCATTAGATAAAGAAGTCGAAATAGAGGGAATTCCGATTCGATTTGAAAAATTAATCATTGCCCCAACAGTGACGATTATTCAATTTGGTATTAATCGCGAACAGCCTGAGAAGCGGATAGAATTTCTTGATTTTAACAATCTAGAAGTGAATAATAAAAAAGTGAAAGCTGATATGTATGGTACCTCTTTTGTGGATTCGCAGCAAGACATGAATTGGAGTACTTTACAAGCAAACTTTGATTCTCTTTTTGGAATTAAACCAAAAGAGGTTAACGTTCAATTTAAATCTGTTCAGTTATCGTTTGAAGACAAAAAAACTATTGAATTGGATGTTACTCCAGAACATCCTCAAACTTTTGAATATGCAGGAAGTACAATCTCCATAGACAAACAGGAAGATGGACAGTCTACCAATTTTGTTATAAGCAATCATGAAGTGGAGAATCGCGCATATGAGGGACTCCAATTCGATTTTGTAAATGAGGATGGAGAGGTACCTAGTGCAACTGAGATGAATGGAGAAGCAATCATTGTTGATAAAAACGGGGTAGAATACGATATGTATCAAACCCCTTTCCCATTTGAAGAAATCGAACAGCCCCGTTATTTCAATACGCTACAAAGCGCTCGGTTCCAAGGCGAAAGTACGATTCCGAGAAAATTGATAATTTATGGATATAATTCAACGAAATATTTAGATGACGTTGTGAAGATTTCTTTGGAATAACAGGTGAAAAAAGAGGATGCCCCTTATATTTGGTAGGGAAATCCTCTTCTTCTATTTATTCTTTTGCAAAATCTAGCTTCACTTTACCTTCTACAAAAGAAAGGCTCGCATTAAATGTTTGGCCATTTTCTGCGACGAATCCTTTTATGATATTTGTTTTGCCTTTTGTACAGAGTAGTTTAATCTGACTTGGCGTAATCTTTTTCTTTAAAAAGAATCCATTAAATGTTTGTGTACATCCGGTTTTGTAATTCGTACAACCATAAAAATTCTTTCTTGCGACGATGGAACCTTCTTTACATTTAGGACACGGTGCAATTGGTTCTTGTTTATATCTAGAACTAGATGCTTTAGAAGGAGCAAGTTTTATATCAATATTTTTTGTTTTTAATTGATTCGGAACTTCTTGTAATAAGCTGTGAATGAATTTCGCGATGCTGCCAAGAAATCGTTCCTGTGAACCTTCGCCATTGCCGATTTTTCGTAAATACGTTTCCCATTTCGCGGTCATCGATGGGCTAGCAAGTAGATTTCCTTCAATCGCTTGGCAAAGAACACGTCCTTTATCGGTAATCGAGACGATATTTTTTGTGACATTAATATAGCCATGTCGTTTAATCGTTTCTATAATTCCGCTTCGCGTTGCTTCGGTTCCAAGGCCCTCTACTTCTTTTAATATTTCTGTCTCATCTTTATTGTCCACAAGCTTTCCACAAGTCTTCATCATAGCGATGAGTTGACCTTCTGTATAAGGTTTCGGAGGCTGTGTTTTTCCTTCTTTTATATCAATATTACTTTCTACTATCTCCTGCTCACGTAGAGGAGGTAGGGTTGGTTCCTCTTTTTCTATTTCTTTAGAAGAACGTACAAACAATGCTTTCCAACCTTTATCACGTTCGGTTTTACCAGTCGTAAAGAAAGGTAATCCATTTACATCCGTCGTCACTTTTGTTTCGGTATATAAATAATCGGAATGAAACATAGCGAGTGTAGTACGGATGATTTCTTCGTATAAATTTCTTTCAATACTAGACAATCCTGCAAGTTTCGCTTGTGTAGGCAGCTTTTTCGTTGGAATGATCGCATAATGCTCCTGGACCTTCGAACTATCGACGTAACGCTTTTTAGGTGCAAGTGAAGTGACAGGGAAGGTGTGTCCGATGAGCTGTTGATAATCTGCTACTTGTGCTGCAAGATAGGAAAATTCACTTGGTGTAATATAACGTGAATCTGTACGAGGATACGTAACAAGCTTCTTTTCATAAAGCCCTTGCATCGTTTTTAATACATCTGCCGGACTCGTTTTCCATAGTCTATTTGCAGTCGCTTGTAGTGTCGATAGCGAATGGAGCTGCGGTGGCGGCATCCGTTTATCCATTTTTTCTACAGCAGTAATAATGCCGGGAGAGTTTGGTTGGATATTATGCTTTGCAAGAAGCGCTTGAATAATTTCTCTTTTCGGTTCCTTTGCTTTTGCTTTCCCTTTATAAGTGCCGTGTTCTGCTGTAAATTTTGCTTCGATTTCAAAAAATGGCTCTGAAACAAAGTGTTCAATTTCCATTTGTCGTTGATATATTAAATAAATGGTAGGTGATTGCACACGCCCAATCGGAAAAACTTCTCGAATTCCTTGCGATTGCAATAAAAGAGAATAGAGCCTTGAACCATTCATCCCGACGAGCCAATCGCTAATTTGACGAGCTTTCGCTTCCTCGTATAGCAGTAAATCTTTGCGGTTATCTTGTAAATTCGCAAACCCTTTGCGCACTTCTTCTACTTCAAGCGAATTTATCCACAAACGTTTAATCGTTTGTCCTCTTGCACCGGTTTGGTTGTATATACTGTAGAAGATATTCGATCCTTCGCGGTCCACATCACATGCGTTAATAACAGTATCCGTCGCTTTCATCAGCTTTTTCACAATAGTGAACTGTTTGTACTTTCCTTTGGCAATCTGAAATTCATAACGAACTGGTAAAATTGGCAAACTAGTAAGTGACCATTTATCCCATTTCGGATCATATGCTTTTGGCTCTTTCAATTCAACTAAGTGACCGATCCCCCAAGTTATATAAGCGCCCTCGGGGAAAATCGGACAAGGGTTAATTTCCAAGAAGCCATCATGCCGTTTAACAGAAAATGCATCAGCATATGCCTTTGCTTGGGACGGTTTTTCAGCTAAAATAACCGGTTTCATAGGAACACCTCTTTTCTTCAATCAAAAACATTTGTTCCTTTATTATTGCATATTTGTGGAATGTTTTCTAATCTGATAGTTAAATAATTCGTAACACAGGTACGTCGGTTATCTAAATTGAAACTTTCTAAAAAGTGAATACGTATAAAGAAATAGGAAGAAGGTGTTGTTATGGAGAATCCAGTTATATTAATTGCCATAGTTGCAATACTTATCATTGCGTATCATTTTTTAACAAGAAATAAGAAGAGATTAAAACAGTTACGACAAGAGTGGGAAAAGGGGACGTATTTTGCTTTAAGTGAGGATGTTAGATCCGTTTCCTCGTACTGGAAGAACAAGAAAGAATCCGCAGAATTTTATGCAGGTGTTGATCAGCTGACGTGGGACGACTTAGCTATGAAGCAAGTATTTGAAAAGCTTAATTACACAAAGTCCAGTGTAGGTTCGGAATATTTATTCAATCAATTGCGTGATATTGAACCGAGAATTGCAGGTATTAACGAAAAAGAAGAACTTTATATATTGCTTGCGAATGATAATAAGCTAAGAGAAAAAGTGCTTCTTATTTTATCAAATCTTGGAAAACGTAATTTTGCAAATACATCCTCCTATTTTTATAAATTCAACGACCATAAAATTAAACATGTGTATATGTACGTCATTCTTTCTTGTTTACCGATTTTGTCGATTATGCTTATGTTCTCTAGTTTGAAGTATGGAATAGTCAGTCTTTTTAGTTCGTTTATAATAAATTTAGTGATCTATTACAGGAATAAAAAAATATTAGAAAATGATTTGCACTCAATTACATATGTAGCTGCTATTGTGAACACGGGAAAAAGTTTAGCTTCTATTCACCATCCCCGATTCACCATATATACGGATATTTTTAAAGGCGAGGGAAAAGGAATAAGAAAAACTTCTTTTTGGGGTAAAGTATTGTCGATTGGTAGTAGCAGTGGTGGCGAGTTTGACGTCTTGTTCGAATACTTTCGGATTATATTTTTACTAGATTTTATTGCTTATAATCAAATTGTTAAAACGATTGTCACTCATAAGAAAGCGTACAAGCAATTATGGGAGTCGATTGGAGAACTTGACGCGGCGATTGCAGTCGCATATTATCGGAGATCACTTGCATTTTACACGACACCTAAGTTTGTGGACAAAGAAGAGCTTATATTTGAAGACTTGGCACATCCACTTCTTGCTGACCCAGTCACGAATTCCTCAACACTTGGTAAAACTGTGCTAATTACAGGATCTAATGCTTCAGGAAAATCGACTTTCATAAAAGCTGTCGCCATTAATGCTATTTTGGCACAAACTATTAACACTGTATTGGCTAAAAATTGGACGATGAAACCAAGTTATATCGTCACATCTATGGCAATTAAGGACAGCGTATTGGATGGGGACAGTTATTTTATTGCAGAAATTAAGTCCCTAAAAAGAATAATCAAGCTTAGTAAAGAAAAGCAACCGATAATTTCATTTATTGATGAGATCTTAAAAGGGACGAATACGATCGAAAGAATTTCAGCATCAGCCGCAATCATGGAGTGGTTATCTGTAAACAAAGGTATGACTATTATTGCTTCGCATGATATTGAGCTTACTGAAATCGCAGGGGAAGTGTATACGAACTATCATTTCAGAGAAACGATTGACAATGATAAAGTGTTATTTGATTATAAAATCCATCCAGGACCTTCAGTAACTAGGAATGCCATTAAGCTATTGGAAATTCTTGATTACCCAGAAAGTGTAACTACCCAGGCGAATGAATTGGCACAGCATTTCACTGAAAAACGTGAATGGAAAGGAGTCAATGGTGGGCTAAAAGATTAATAATAGACTTGTAAATTCATCAGTTTTCGATCAGGAATTTGAAAATAATAGAGAGTAATGAATGGCTGAACGCAATATAAAGATATTACGTCTTAATTATAAGATCTTCGGGCTTGTCGTGTTGAGCGGTCTTTTTGTCGCATTCGCAGTGGATTTTATCTCGTTCAACCATATACTGTAACATTTGAAACTGATTTGCTAGCAATTTTCGTGGATTGGAGCATAAGGGCTGCGACTCCGGCGGAGGCCAACAGGATGTTGGTCACGAAGGCGTTGCCACACGATGTGGCGCTCTTAGCCTTTGTTCCTACTTGAGACAGATGAGCAATCACAACGTAAGCGTAGTCTCGGTGATGGCTCATCGCTCACCCTGCGGAAAGCGTCCGCCCTGCAGCGGAAATCCTAGCGGTAACTTCCTTACGAAAAATGGGGGGAAGGTAACAAACGCAAAAAAGGAACAGGCTCATTTTTTGGCCTGTTCCTCTGACTATTCGTTAAACGAATCCATATTTAATGTTCGTTCATTAATTTCGGACTAGATAATCGAATGCACCTAAAGCAGCAGTCGCACCTGATCCCATTGAAATAATGATCTGTTTATACGCACTATCCGTGCAGTCTCCCGCGGCAAATACGCCAGGTACGTTCGTTGCACCACGCTTATCGACAACAATCTCGCCAAATTTAGTGCGTTCAACGGCGTCACCTAACCAATCCGTACTCGGCACAAGACCGATTTGGACAAATATACCAGCTAGTTCGATATGCTGTTCTTTCCCTGTTTCACGCTCAATGTAAGTAATACCGTTTACGCTATTAGTACCAGTAATTTCCTTCGATTGAACATTTTTCAGAACCGTCACATTCGGCAAGCTATAAAGACGCTCTTGTAGAACAGAATCGGCTTTCAACTCTGGATTAAATTCAAGAACGGTTACATGTTTTACAATCCCTGCAAGATCAATTGCTGCCTCGATACCGGAATTACCACCGCCAATAACAGCAACATCTTTACCTGCAAACAATGGACCATCACAATGCGGACAGTATGCGACCCCTTTATTTTTAAATTCGGCCTCGCCAGGTATGCCAACATTGCGCCAACGCGCACCTGTTGAGAGGATAACGGTTTTACTCTTTAGAACGGCACCGTTCTCCAATTCAATTTCGATGAGGTCTTTCTTTTCCAAACGTTTCGCACGCTGTAAGTTCATCACATCGACATTGTACTCTTTTACGTGTTCTTCAAGGCTTGAAGCAAGTTTAGGACCTTCAGTATGTTTAACACTAATGAAGTTTTCGATCGAAGCTGTGTCTAAAATCTGACCACCGAAACGATCGGCGACGATTCCTGTGCGAATACCTTTACGTGCTGCATAAATTGCTGCACTTGCTCCCGCTGGTCCGCCGCCAACAACGAGTACATCATATGGATCCTTATCAGCGAATTCTGATGCATCTGGTCCGCTACCCATTTTGGCTAGGATTTCTTCGAGTGACATACGGCCACTAGAGAAGGATTCACCATTTAGGTATACAGTCGGAACAGCCATGATATTTTTGCTTTCCACTTCATCTTTAAACGCTGCGCCGTCAATCATCGTATGCGTAATGCTAGGGTTTAACACACTCATTAGGTTAAGTGCTTGTACAACTTCCGGACAGTTTTGACAGCTTAAACTAATATACGATTCGAAGCGGTACTCGCCTTCCATGTTTTTCACTTGCCCGATCACTTTCTCATCCACTTTAGGAGCTCTGCCACTCACTTGCAATAAAGCAAGAACGAATGAAGTGAACTCATGTCCAAGTGGAATACCAGCAAAAACTACGCCCGTATCTTCACCGATACGATTAACACTAAAACTTGGTGTTCTTTCTAAGTCCACCATTTCTACTTTAATGCGGGATGACATCGTGGCTAACTCATCCACTAGCGCAGTCATTTCACGCGAGACCTTATCTTCTCCTGCGCTAACTTTAAGTAGCACATCGCCCTCCATCAATTCAAGATATTGGGCTAATTGTGCTTTTATATCTCCGTCTAGCATGATTCCATCTACTCCTTAAATTTTCCCTACAAGGTCAAGGCTTGGTTTAAGTGTTTCTTCGCCTTCTTTCCATTTTGCTGGGCAAACTTCACCTGGGTTGTTGCGAACATATTGTGCCGCTTTGATTTTACCAACGAGAATACTTGCGTCACGACCAATGCCATCCGCATTGATTTCAGCTGCTTGAACGATGCCGTCTGGGTCGATAATAAACGTACCGCGTTGTGCAAGTCCTGCTTCTTCGTCTAGCACATCAAAGTTGCGTGAAATAGTCTGTGCAGGGTCACCAATCATGATATATTCCAGTTTGCTAATCGCATCTGAATGATCATGCCATGCCTTATGTGTGAAATGTGTGTCCGTTGAAACGGAATATACTTCAACGCCAAGTTCTTTTAGTGTTGCGTATTGATCTTGAAGATCTCCAAGTTCAGTAGGGCAAACGAATGTGAAATCTGCTGGATAAAAGCAAACGACACTCCATTGACCTTTTAGGTTTTCTTCAGAAACCTCGATAAACTCACCGTTACCGCTATTGTAAGCTGATGCTTTGAATGGTAATATTTCTTTTCCTATTAATGACATAATCAATGTTCCTCCTAGTGTTTTTTTGCATAGTTAGTTTAGGCAATAAATTAAAACCTAAACCGCAGTAATAATAATTTTATTACTGTCGATTAACTATAATAATTCTAATTACATAATTATTGTCGTATAAGTAATATTGTTTGTCAACAATATTCCTCTATTTATCGCTATGGCTGTCATCTGATACAATACAAAAAGGTACTGTAATCAGGGTGTTTAACCAAATTCCAAGAACAAAAAGTATATTTTAATATAACTTGTATTCTCAATTAATATGGCAAATTCCCAATTAGAGAATATTTAGATTATTAATAAAATTATAAGTGCTATCCAAAATAGGAGATCTAGGTCGCCGAAAATTTAAACTAATAATAAAAAATTGAAAATGGCTGAAATAACATCTTTCCTTCTCCTTCTAAATATGAAGTCGAAGAGATTGCTCCAGCTTTACTATGGAATGATGGTTAGAAATTGTTTGAGCTTTCTGTTTAGTATTGATTGGAAAATTATGTTATATAATATTTCACTTTTGGATTGTGAAGATTTTGTAAAACGAACATAAAAAATCCCATTCCGCTATGCAAGGAATGGGATTATAGCTCTATTTCATATTTATTTGTTATGTGCAATTATGATTAGCTTACCTTTGTCGAGCTCTGCTTCCGCTTCCGCTGCTTCTTCTTTTGATAAACCAACGGATTCCATTTTACTACGAAGTTCATCCCCGCGCGAAGTAAACATATTTTTCATGGATTCAAGGAAGCCTTGTTCTTTCATACCTACATCAGAAGTATCTAGAGCATCGTTAATATCATCCGCTCTTTCTTTGAAATGGGCGAAGATATGAATGTGATCTTTTGAATACCCTTTTGATTCTAGCGTCTCAATTTCTTGTTTTGCTTGTAAAGCATTTTCTACGGTTAATTTGACTGTCATTAAAATCTCCTCCATCTTTTTTGTGATATAACTATCTTTACCCTTCTTATTATGATTTAAACAAAATTAAATATTGTGGAATCAAAAAGTATGAAAGAATATAATGACTTTGATATGCTTAAAATAAAAAGAATGGAAGTCGTTCATATGGATAATAAAACAGAACAAATAGGAAGTTTTAAGGCTGCAATGGGCAATTATCCAACAGGGGTTACGGTTGTAACTGCATTCGATCAAAAGGGGAATCCAGTAGGGCTAACAGTAAACTCTTTTGCATCTGTTTCATTAGAACCACTCCTTATCTTATGGTCCATTGATAAGCGTGTGTATTCGTACGAAGAATTTTTAAAAGTAGACAAATTTACAGTGAACATTTTAGCAGCGGATCAAGGCGATCTATGTACTTTATTCTCTAGTAAAATAGAAGACCGTTTCAGTAAATGTGATTGGAAAAAGTCAGAATTGGATTTGCCAGTCCTGTCGGATACGTTAGCCACTTTACAATGTAGAGTATTTAATCGAATTGATGCAGGTGATCACACGACGATCATAGGGGAAGTTTTAGACATTCAAAATGAAAGTAAAAAACCGCTTCTATATCATCGTCGGACAATTGGTGCGATACCGGAAGAATTTTATCATTAAAAATAAAGATTGCCTCCAAAGTATTTTCTCACTTAGTAGGCAGTCTTTTATTATTCAAAATTTATTTGATGAAATACGGTTACTAAATATTCAGATAGTGTGGCATAATCAAATTGTATATGCTTATAATAATTTTAGAAAAGAGGTTATCAGATGGGTAGAGTTGTACATTTTGAAATTCATGTAGATGAAATGGAACGAGCTAAGAAATTTTATGGGGAAGTTTTTGGTTGGCGTTTTGAAGATTGGAGCGACTTTGCAGGAACACCTTATTTTGGAGCAATTACAGGGGACAAAGAGGAAATGGGCATCGATGGCGCTTTAATGCAACGGAGAACACCATCACCTGAAAGTGGACAAAGTATGAATGCATTTGTTTGCACAATGGCAGTGGAAGATTACGATTCGACAGAAGCATCAATTTTAGCTCATGGCGGAACAGTTTCCGTTCCTAAACATGCGTTACCAGGAATGGCATGGCAAGGATATTTTACGGATTCAGAAGGAAATATTATTGGTATTCACCAACCGGATAAAAACGCCAAATAAGTTTTTGGTGCCAGGAACCGTCACTAGAAATAGTTCGGATACCTGGCACTATTCACGAGTCCAGACTTCAGCGCCTTGCTCCTGCGCACAGCTCGTCGCAGGTGAACGTTGCCCCTCGGGGTCAAATGTGAAAAAGCTGCTCCTGCGCACAGCTCGTCGCAAACAAAATCGCTTGTGGTGGCTGAGGAGCTGCCTCCTGGGCCCGCACGATGCGAGTCATGTCTGCTTTGCCACAGGATGTGGCGCACTTTGCAGACCTACCCCATTCCCATTTGCCTGTCGGGACAGACATAGGCGCTTCCGCTTTTATTCTTTATTCAAAATCCAATTTATAATCATTCGCTTTAATCCATTTTAATTTACGAGAAAATACAAAGATTAGACCGACGTTTAACAAAATAGGTAGGATTAAAAACGTACTTAACATAATTGTTATATTTTCAAGTGTCCATCCGCCATCTGCTAAGTTTATGTAATTTAAAGGACCAACTAATCCGGATAAACCGAAACCAGCACTATAAGGTGTTCCTTGAATATTTAATACTCCTGCTAATGCACCGAGTATTGCAGCTGTGATGAGCATTGGAAAAGCAATTTTGGGTTTCATAAAGAAGTTTTTCATTTGAATTTTCGGTGAACCTAGCACATGTGCAAGTGCTGTACCTAGGCTATTAGCTTTGTAGCTTGCAATTGCCAAACCGACTCCGGTTGCTACAATCCCTAAATTTGCTGCCCCTGATCCTATACCGGAAAGCATTATGACTGTCGCAACACCAACTGTTGAAATAGGGGACAGAATGATTATACTGAAGACAACTGCAATTATTGCACCCATCAAAACTGGTTGTAAAGTTGTTAAATGCGCTATACCCTCTCCTAACAATCCAGTCGATTTTTTTACAAATGGTAATAATAAATATCCAATCATCCCAGGGATTAAAATACTTAAAGCAGGAATTAACAATATAGAATATTCTTTTAGACGGTTACCAACGAGTTGTACGAATAACACTGCTAGTGCAGCAGTAATCCCCGTGTTAATAACAATACCAATACCTTGAAGTGCAAACAATCCATCCGCAGTTTTTTGAATAGCACCACTACCAACCATTGCGGCGATTCCAACACTTGCTGTTTGAATGGGTGTTAGATCAAACTTAATTCCTACCATAACCCCAATCATTATCGGTAATAAACTCATAACAAATACGGTAATATCAAACAAATGCTGTAGAGCTGGAAAGTGAGGAATTAATAACTTTAAAATTTCCCCTAATAGTGCATTGGGAATCAATGCCACTACAATCCCAATGCTCATCCCTGTTAATAACTTGCTGAAAAAGTCTTTCACGCTACTAATCTCCATTTCTATGTATATTGTTGTTAATTATAGAGACTTTTCTGAAAACAAACAATATACTTTAACGCTTTAAAGTGAAAGTGTGTAAAATTTAGTCAAAAATATATTAAGTTATGATACAAATGTGTTTTTATCTTAATACACTTTAATATAGTAGACCGGATAAATCCCTTTGAGCAATATATTGCTCAAAGGGATGTTGCTTTGTAATACTCAATTTAGCGCGGCATTGGACCTACATTACCAGGGAATCCTTGCTGCCAGTGTTGGCCCATCCCCGGAAAACCTTGTTGCCAGTGTTGACCTTGTTGCCATGGATATCCTTGTTGCCAGCGTTGACCTTGGTGCCATGGATATCCTTGTTGCCATGGATATCCTTGTTGCCAGTGCTGTCCTTGGTGCCATGGGTATCCTTGATGCCAATGCTGACCTTGATACATGGGAAATCCTTGATGTCCAAAATTCATCGGATACCCATGACTAAAATTAGAGCTCTCCTGTTGCCAATATCCATCATGAAACTGTCCAACCATTCCATTTCACTCCTTTTTGATCTTCTACACAGGATATGAGAAAGGAGAGGAGTGAGCTAGGTACATTGAAAAGTGATCGTTGAGTGTTAATGTATAATTACTTGCAGTAGCTGAACTTTTAACTAGGCCTTTCTTTTTTTTCTGATCATTTTAATGAAATAATAAAGTAATACAGCAGCTAAAACGATAATCCAAATAACATATTCATTAAAATTTGCTTTCAAAATTCCAGCTGGTATAAGGGCCAATACAAAGAAGTAAAAGAAATTTCCGATCGCTGTCGCAACTGAGAATGGTAGTATTCGAATCGTGCTTAAACCACCTAAAATGTTGACCAAACTTGTTGGGACGAATGGGAAAATACGCGCTTGGAATACATAAGCCAAGCCACTGGAATCAACTTTCTCGATTAATCTGGCATTGAATTTTTCAATAATCATGTCTTGTAAAATATAGCGGGTACCATAAAATACAATGATGGCAGATAAGATACTTGTGAACCAACTCCACAAAAAACCATTCCAAAATCCAAATAATGTGATATTAATTGTAATGACAAGAATTAGAGGGAACACCGTGAAAGAGTTTTGGATGAGCATGACTAATGCCATGAAAATAAATGCGTAGCTCATATTTTTATGTAAAAAATTACGAATTTTTTCTACATCCCCATCAAGTAATAAACTGATTAAATCTTGATTTAGTACAAAGAATAATAAAAGAAGTAGCACGCTACCCCATAATAGCCACTGTTTTTTTCTAGATAGTTTAATTATTATCTTTTTCATCCGTCACCCATTCTCTCTTCGAATAAATCAGTTTTCCAAGTTATATTCAATCGTACCATGCTTTAGACATTGCAAAAACTTTTGCGTTTGGATGCCAAAAAGTTATTTCTTCATTTACCAAAAGATATTAATGACCTGGATGAATTAGACTAAGATAAATTCTATTATATAGAAGAAGAGGGGATATATTTAATAGAGGATCGAGGCTTAAGTGGTTACGATCAAGCTTACTTTTTCATAGGGAAGGCGATTCATTAAAATTGGAAATAATAAAACGAATGGAAAAGGTGCACTTTACCCAAACTTACTTAGAAAAGGAGTGTTTTCATTAATGTCTCTAGTAGAATCTATCAAAAAGTATGCTCTACCGTATAAAACAAATGAAGATTTATCCTCTATAATTAGTGCGATTGGTGATGCGAAAATTGTTCTTCTCGGAGAAGCAAGTCATGGGACATCCGAATTTTACACAGTCCGTGCAGAGTTGTCCAAACGATTGATTGAAGAAAAAGGTTTCACACTTATTGCTGTAGAAGGGGATTGGCCGTCGACTCAGCGCATAAATAGGTTTATCAAAGGCTTTGACGTAGAAGAAACTGATGTTCGAGATGTACTTAAAGCATTTAAACGATGGCCAACTTGGATGTGGGCAAATGAAGAAATTGCAGAATTCATTACGTGGTTAAAAGTGCGCAACGAATGGAAAGAAGTAAAAGAGAAAGTGGGGTTTTATGGCATAGATGTGTACAGTCTGTGGGAATCCTTAGATGAAGTAATTACTTATTTAAGTAAAACGAATCCCGAGGGAACTGATTTGGCGTTTGCCCAAAAAGCATTTTCTTGTTTTGAACCGTTTAACCGTCATCCCGAAACTTATGCGATTTCTTCCATTAGTATTTCCGAAGCTTGTATAGAAGAAGTATCTAAGTTGTTAACTGCCATTCGGGCACACGAAGACAAGTATAAAGATGCGGAAGAAACCGATTTGAATTTAAAAATAAATGCAATGGTTGCTAGAAATGCGGAAGAGTACTACCGTGCAATGGTGCGTAGCGATGAATTATCATGGAATGTCCGTGATGAACATATGGTGGAGGCCATCAACGAAATAATGGATTACCATGGAAAAGACGCAAAAATAATTATCTGGGAACATAATACGCATATAGGTGACGCCACTGCCACCGATATGGCAGCATCGGGCATGGTGAATGTTGGGCAAATTATTCGATTGCAAAATAGAAAGGAAAATGTATTTGCGGTTGGATTTGGTACGCATAGAGGCACTGTTATTGCAGCTAGTGAATGGGGTGTGCCACATAAACGGATAAACGTGCCACCTGCAAGGGTAGATTCTTGGGAAGATTTGCTTCATAGGGCAGGAGGATTTAATAAGCAGTTAATTTTTAATGATGAAAACCGTTCGCTATTTAATCAATGGATTGGCCATCGAGCTATAGGTGTAGTGTATAATCCGGAGTTTGAAGCATATGGAAATTATGTACCTTCGAAAATAGGAAAACGCTATGATGCATTTATTTACATGGATCAAACGAAAGCTCTCTCACCGATTAATCGGAAGGAATAAAAAATACCTTATTATCTGACAAATCCATGTTAAACTAACAGTAACTACATACATGGACTGGGAGGATAAAAAGTGAAAATGTGGAGGAAATTTTTAATTAGTTTTGTTGCTATATTGATGATTAGTAGTTCTGTATTTATTCCTCTAACAGAAGATTCAAGTGTAGAGGCTTCTACTTCATATGCAAGTTTAAAAAGCAAAATAAATAATATTATGTCGGACAGTAGAATGAAAAATGCAACATCAAGTGTGACTATTCGGAAAGCATCAACTGGAGAAATTGTTTACCAATATAATGGCGACAAAGAAATTACACCTGCTTCTTCACTTAAACTGCTGACGGGCGCAGCAGCACTTGAAATGCTTGGAGAGAACTACCGTTTTTCTACTATCGTCTTAACAGACGGAAAGTTGAAAGAGGGTACATTAAATGGCAATTTGTATTTAAAAGGCCAAGGGGATCCTACATTATTGAAAAACCATTTCGATAATTTCGCAAGTGCTTTAGTAAAGCAAGGAGTCAAAAAAGTTTCTGGCAATCTAGTTGGAGATGATACTTGGTACGACAGTATTCGTTTGTCTCCCGGGATATTAGCGGAGGACGAGCCTTATTATTACGCGGCTCCCATTTCGGCATTAACACTTGCGCCTAACGGGGATTTTGATGCGGGGTCTGTAATAGTGGAAGCAAAACCAGGAGCAAATGGAAAAACGGCCAATGTTACGTTGACTCCTGTGACAAGTGTTTTACAAGTAGTGAATAACTCCAAGACAGTTCCAAAAGGAAGTAAAAATACATTAAAAATTACACGTCAAGTTGGGACAAATAAAGTCATTATTACTGGAAATGCGCCAATAGGTACTTCCGGTATAAAAGAATGGATCTCAGTTACAAATCCAACTACTTATGCGCTAGATATTTTTAAAAAATCATTAGCGGAAAAAGGCATAGCTTTTGCAGCCTCTTCTAAAGTTGTGCAAGGAAAAACACCTAAAAATGCAGAAGCGTTAGTATCACGAAAATCAATGCCATTGAAAGAATTGATCATTCCTTTTATGAAACTGAGCAATAATACACATGCAGAAATGTTAGCAAAAGAGATGGGAAAAGTTAAGTATGGAGAAGGCAGCTGGGATGCAGGTTTACTAGTCATGCAGGAATATGCAGCATCAGTTGGCCTAGATGTATCGAAATGGAAATTTGAAGATGCTTCTGGTATGTCTTATTCCAATAAAGTTAGTTCAAGCGAGTTGTCGCAGTTGTTATATGTGGTTCGCGCAGAGCCTTGGTACAATACGTATTACAAAAGCCTTCCAATTGCAGGGGAATCCGATCGATTTGTAGGAGGAACTCTTCGAAATCGATTGAAATTAGCCCCAGCCAAGGGTAACATACAAGCGAAAACAGGCAGTCTCGAAAATATTAAATCACTTTCGGGCTATGCTAAAACCAAAAATGGCGAAACGCTTATTTTCACGATACTAACTGAACAAAACAAAACAAACACAATTCCAGTCATAGACCAAATCGCAACTACTATCACCAATTACAAATAACCAAAAAATTATTGTTACAGGATTGTTACGGGTGCCTGGCACCAGCAACAATCCTGTAACAATTTTAGGTGGGGTTGTTTATGTAATGGACGTCATGTACTATACTTAACAGAGCAGTGAGGTGAAGAAAATGGCGAGAGAAAGAAAGTTTACTGATGAGCAGTTATTTAAAGCGACTAAGCAACTAATTATTGAGGATGGTTATGAGGCTTTTACTTTTAGTAAATTAGCAAGCATCTTACATGTTTCAAGGGGAAGTATTTACAAATACTATGAAAATAAAGATGAGCTTATTTCAGAATTTCTTATATACGAAATGAATCGATTTCTTAATGATTTTAATAGCCTTGATAAATCAGGAGATTTCCAAACGCAATTCAACTCATTAATCGATTTCATCTTCGAGCAAAGTATTATACATCAAGTGTTAGAAATCATTCATCAAATTCCTGGAAATACAACAAAGAGAGTAAGAGATAACAAATCTCAATTAAATGAATATCATATTGATATGTATCAACAATTTCAAGGGCTTATCGATTTAGGTAGGAAAGAAAATGTTATTAAAAGTCATTTGCCAGCAGCAGTTTTGTTAGGGATGATCTTTCAAACAATCGCCATACCGAACCACTTTGATATTCCTCAAAAGGAATGGATAGCTTCGATAAAAGAAGTATTAAGTCATGGAATGTTTCAAAAAGATTAATTGACATAACCGTCACCTTTACACATAATGGTGAAGATAGTTATGTTTTTTTTATCTAAAGTGACACTAGTGTCACCAATTAAAGGGAGCGTGATAAAATGAAGAATTTATTTCAACATGTTACTGATTTTGTCACTACGAAAAAAGGAATGTGGATTACCTTAGGACTTTGGTTAGCTATTACATTATTGTTAGTCGTTTTCGCACCAAGTGCAAAGGAGTACAAAGTTTCGGGAGTAGCTTCTTTACCTGAAGAAGCGAAATCAGTCATTGCTCAAAAAAAAATTGACAAACATTTTAAAGATGCGGAAAGTTTACCTGGAATTCTCGTTTTGCAAACTAAGAATGGAGAAATAAGCACCAGTATTCTTGATGAAGCAATAGAAGAAGTAAGAGAGGCAAATATCCATGGTCTAAAAGATTTAATATCTTTTAGTAGTATCCCGCCACAAGCACTTATTGGTTTTTTCTCAGAAGATAAGAAGACAGTAGTCATACCATTAACTTTTAATCCTTCATTAGATACAAAGGACTTAGAAGTAAGCTTAGAAAAAGTGAAAACAATTGTATCAGAACGTACGGGTATGGAAATTTACATGACAGGTCCAGCGGGGATAGCAGTCGATACGGTCAATCTTTTCTCTAGAGCAGATATCGTTTTATTACTGTCTACAGTGGGATTAATATTAATATTATTGATCGTTATTTATCGTTCCCCGCTCCTGGCATTAATCCCACTTGTTGCCGCAGCTTTTGTTTACGAAGTGGTCAATCAACTATTAGGCTTGTTGGGGAAGGGAGGCTTAGAGCTTGCTACCCAGTCAACATCCATCATGTCAATCTTGTTGTTTGCTGCAACGATTGACTATTCACTATTCATTTTCTCTCGCTATCGTGAAGAACTGAAGAAATATGAAAGTAAATTTGATGCGATGAAGCAGGCGATGCGTGAAACGGGAATACCTGTCTTTTTTGCAGGTGGTACCGTATTTGCTGCGATGCTTGTATTGTTTTTCGCAAATTTCGGTGATTACAAGAATTTTGCCCCGATATTCGGAACTACTATGTTCGTAATCATGCTTGCATCGGTGACGCTCATACCTGCTCTATTCACCCTATTCGGAAGAAAATCATTTTGGCCTAAAATACCGAAGTTTGGTGATACAGAAGTGAAGGCAAATACTTTATGGGGTAAAATTGGTTCATTCATTGTTAAGAAGCCTGTAATTTCGGCACTAGCCGTTTTAGTCATTTTAGTGATCTCCGCATTAAATATGTTTAATCTAAAGTATGAATTTGATACGATCAAGTCGTTCCCAATCGATATGCCATCACGCCAGGGATATGAAATTATCGAAAAAAACTTTAAAAAGGGAGATCTTGCCCCAACAACTGTTCTTTTTGAGTCTAAGAATGGTATTACCCCAGAGATACAAGAAAACTTAAAAGAGCAGCTTTTAAAGCAAAAACTTGTAAGTAACGTACGTCCGATCAGCATTTCTGAAGATGGTATGGCAATACAATATCAATTAACATTTGATGAAAATCCCTATTCTGTTCAGTCGATGGATGCATTAGAAGAGATGATAGAAAACGCTAATAGCATCGTAACAGCTAGTAAAATTGAAGGAAGCCTTTACTTGGCTGGAGAAACTGCAAATAAAGTAGATGACCGTACAATAAATAATCGTGATTTAGTAGTTATCGTATTACTCGAAACAATTCTGATCTTTGGAATGTTAATTTTTTTAACCAAATCATTCAAAATGCCAATCTATATGATGGGTACAATATTATTATCTTTCTTGGCAGCTGTTGGTTTAGGAATGTTCTTATGTAACTTGTTTTTTGGTATCGACACTATCAGTAACCGAGTTCCGCTCTACTCATTTGTATTTTTAGTAGCACTCGGAATCGATTACAATATTATGTTAATTTCCAGGTTTTTAGAAGAACGTAAAAAACATGATGTAAAAGAGGCAGTTCAAATTGCAGTAGCAAATACAGGAGGGGTTATTTCGTCAGCAGGTATCTTGTTAGCTGCAACCTTTGCTGTTCTCATGACACAGCCAATTCAGATTCTATTTGTCTTTGGGTTCATCGTAGCTGTTGGAATTATTTTAGATACATTCCTAATTAGAGGTGTTCTTCTACCATCTTTAATTGTGCTACTCGAAAAAGATAAAAAATAAAAAAATGAGGCTGGGACAGAAGTAGCCTCAATCAATGAAAAAAGTGAAATCGCGTGCGATTTCACTTTTTTCATTTTATTTTAAGATTATACGGACAAGAG
>NZ_JBIWEX010000033.1:0-37510 GCF_044762745.1 Psychrobacillus sp. NPDC096426
TCTTTTCTAGGATTGGTTGTGGTGACTTAATTCTACCAAGAAAAGGTCTTCCTTTTTTGTATTTATTCATTTACACAAAATATTTTACACTCTCACAAATTTAATAAATAAAATAAAAAAGATATATTTAAAGAGAAATATGGTCAACTTGACTTTACTAATTTTTTTCAAATGCGTCTTTAAATATAGAGCTACGGGCTACATTTCAGCTCATTTTTATGTGAAGTATTATTTTCTTGTGAAATAACATGTATATATTGGCGGTGTTCTACCAATTCGCTTGATTAGTACTACCTAAATCAAACGCTTTGATAGGAGTGTATTGTTTCGTTCTCTTGACTAGTGTGATTAAACAGAAAACTAATCTTTCTAATAAAAGTTAACTTCTATATAATTGTTTTATAGGAGGGGATTAAGTGGAAGTGTTTCGAGGTTTGAGATGGTATAAATGTGATTTGCATTTGCATACAACTGTTAGTGAGTGCTTTCGTGATAAAACTATCACAGCAGAACAATGGATTCAAAAATGTATAGATGAGGGACTCCAGTGTGTTGCTGTTACAGATCATAATACTGGAGATGGAATTGATGAGATTAAGACTGCAGCTGAAGGGAAAATAATTGTATTTCCTGGTGTTGAAGTAACTTGTGGAGATTCAAAACAACACGTTTTAATTATATTTGATCCTTCGAAGAATAGTTCTTACGTGAATGAATTTTTAACATATATTGGAATATTCGGAGAAGATAGAGCAAAAGAATCAACCAGTACTAATCTTAGTATTTTTGAAGTAGCTGAGAAAGCTAATGAAAGAGGGGGATTAGCCATTGCTGCACATATCGATCAGTTTGCAGGTTTATCTCCTTTATCTCACGAACATAAAGAAGCAGTTTGTTTAGATAAAAATATTTTTGGTGTCCAAGTTGTACATGATTTTTTATATCAAAGTTCACTTCCAGCAGAGGAAGAATTACAGAGGTTATTTGATGATTTATATAATCAAGTTGGAGTAGACATTTGGAAACCCTGGGTTAAAACTGCTCAATTTTATAGGGACAAGCCTATTGCTAAGTTAACTTTTTCAGATAATCCTGCAGCTGATAAGGATCCAAAACACGGATTGAATGGTATAGGTAGTCGGTTTAGTTGGATTAAAATGAATGAGGAAATTACTATTGAAAGTTTAAAGCAAGCTCTATTAATGCCTAATATACGCATAATTAATGATTTTGATTATATTGAGGATACTAAATTCAATTCTGATACATATATTAAGGATTTAGAAATATTAGATACAATTTATAACTTAGGAAATCGAAATGTTATTAATTTTAATCCTCAGTTGACAACTATTATTGGGGGTAGAGGTACTGGTAAATCAGGGATTTTAAGACTAATGAGAAATACACTAAATATGGTAGATGACTTAAAAAAGCACGAAGATATTTTAAGAGATCATAGTGAATTTTGTAGTAAAAATTCTGGTGATTTAGGGGTTTTCACTGATCACACAAAAACAAGGATGAAAATTGTAGTCGGTGAGTCAAAATATATTTTAAGTTTTAATTTCAACAGTGGAGTGCCAAAGTATGGATTAACAGTGGAGTATTCTAACGGAGAAACATCTGAAATACCATCGGATGAAATAGCTGAATTCTTAGAACGATTAAACATAAAATTATTTTCTCAAAAACAAATCTATGACATATCCAGAAGATCAGATGCGTTAAGAAACTTTATTGATTCGAGTATCACAGAGGTAGAAGGTAAGAAACAAACGTTAAAGAATTTAGAAAATAACTATAACAACAACTTGTTCAAAATTGTTGAACTTGAGAAAAGTTTATCAAAAAACTCCAGTCTGGAAGTTAGACTAAAAGAATTAGAAATAGAAAATGAAAAAATCAATGTTCCAGAAGTCATTGAGATATTGGAAAATGACAAAAAATTTACTGAGGAAAACGAAAGTTTTAAATTATTAATAGAATCAGTTGATACTAAAATAGAAGCTTTAAAAAATATTTTAAACTCAAATATAGATTTTATAAATAAAGAACAATTTAGAGCTGAATATGAAGAAGATATTAATTTGATTAATTCTAGTATAGAGGGTTTTCTAACAAGTCACGATGACCTTCTATTAAGGGAAATTAAGTCTTTAGAAGACTTTAAAGAAACATTAAGATTTTCTCTAGATACTTCTAAATGGATAAGTAATTTCAAGGAACACAAGCAAAAATTAGAAGTAAAACAGCATGAACAGGGTAACATGAATCAACTATTAACACATAGAAAACAAATAACAGATGAAATTCATATGATTCAAAAGTTATTAGTAGAATTAAAAGAAGTAGAAACCAAGATAACCAGTTTAAAAAAGGAAAATCAAGAAAATATTCAAGCAATTTTAGGCAATAGAAGAGATATACGCACTTTAAGACATAGTTTTATTAATAATGTGTTAGAAGATAACCAATTGTTAAAAGGGGATGTAAAGGCATTTAGAGACTATAAAAATTATGAACAAATTCTCCGAGAGCATTTATTAAAACCAACAGGATTTGATAGTGATTTTGAAAAAATTATAGAATTTATCAAAGAGGGGAATACGCTACAAAAATTAACAGAATTAGTAAACATAATAAGGGACATGAGTAATAATGGAGTGAATTCCCTAGAATTATCAGGGAAGTTCGTAAAGGTTCTACAAAATTTAGAAAAACAAAAGATAGAATCTTTGGAGATACTTTTACCAGAAGATGAGGTAGTGATGTTATACAAGGTAAGTGAAAGGGCAAATTTCACACCATTGAGTAACGCATCAGCCGGTCAGAAAACATCTGCAATTTTAACATTAATTTTAAGCACAGGAGATAGCCCACTAATTCTAGATCAACCTGAAGATGATTTAGATAATTCACTAATATATTCTCTTATTGTAGATAGAATTATCAAATCGAAAAACAATAGACAAATAATAATAGTAACTCATAATGCAAATATACCTGTTAATGCTGACTCAGATCTGGTTAATGTAATGGATTCCAATGGACTTACATTTAACCCCAAAAATTTTGGTAGCATTGATGAACATGATATTAAAGAATCTATTTGTTCGATTATGGAAGGCGGAATTAATGCGTTTAAATCAAGAGCAGTAAAATATGATTTAAAATTAATTTAGAGACAATTAGAATTAGATTGTTTAGTTTATTGGGAAATTGTCCAGTAACATTAAAGTTGGTAACCTTGTATTAAAGTAAGTTACTGATATTTACAAGAAATTTTATAGTATTCAAATTTTAGATTGAATTTAATAAAATGGTTAAAATCGCCTCTCTAGTTTCTCTGAGAGGTGACTTTTTTTTTTGGTATTTATGTTGAAATAACTACAGATTGTGAAGTGTTTCACTTAAACTCCCATGAAAATTAGTTCTTCAAGAAATGAAAAATGACAATACTTAAGAAGACCCCTACTTAATCGTTAAAAAAAAGAGGAGAGCGTAAATAAGGTCTATGGATTACGGTTGACTGGATTAAGGTCAGTATCAGTATTGACACTTCCTAACCATTTTCATTCTCTGTGGTGCAGCATTTTTTTGTGCTGCATGGATGGCTAACGGGGCAGGTTAGTTGAATAAAAAGTTAAAGTCAACATCAAGTAAATCATAGAGTGGAGTGTTGTTATTGAAGTTTTTTTCTAAACTTTTTACAGGTACAAATATTAGTAGTATGGCTATGTTTCTTGGGTTTTTAATTTTATATACTATTATTTCAGATAAAGTACAATCATTCACATACTCTTATCATTACTCTGCATGTTGTTTTGGTTCAATACCACTTTCATCTACCGATTTGCTACTTCTTGTTTTCTTTAATAACTTGTAATGAATTAGCTACCCAAAAAAGTATTGTAATGATTGCAAAAATAAATATGTTAGGTTCTATACTAACGGGGCTTTACTTCAAGAAGGGGTAAAGCTTTTTTGTTATTGAACTAAAGCAACAGTTTAGTTGAAGAAGGAACATTTTCTAATGTTTTTTACAGGATTGTTTTGTGTAAAAGGTTTAATCGGTTATTTTCTTTGTATATACAACCATATCCTTAATAAAGGAGATGTTGTGTGAAAAAAAGAAAGCTTAGTACAGTCGTCCTTGGCTCCCTCTTACTGATAATAGCTGTTATTTTTTATACTCAGGCGAAAGGAACAGAAAAAGAAGATAGTTACTCTATTTCGCAATTATCCGAAGAAGAACAAATAGAATTAGAATACTTTATCGCATCGCTCCAAAAAGAGGGAGGGTTCTTTGACCAAGTTGGAGAAGAATTGAGAAAAGCGGGATATAGCTATCCAACAGGAGGAATGTTTAATTCCAAAAATGATATTAGACTTATTGTTATGATTCCAGATAACGAAGTAGTTACAGAACAAAAAAAAGCTGGAGTAAAGAAGATTTATCAAGATATGATTATAAAATCCAAAATGGACTTGAAGGCATTTAAAATTCAGGTAGGTCATGTTGACGATTTATCTTGGTAAAAGCAATACACAAACTATATATTTCCTTGTTCAACTCCCATGAAAATTAGTTCCTCAAGAAATGAAAAATGACAATACTTAAGAAGCCCCCTACTTAATCGTTAAAAAAAAGAGGAGAGCGTAAATAATTCTATGGATTACGGTTGACTGGATTAAGGTCAGTATGAGTATTGACACTTCCTAACCATTTTCATTCTCTGTGGTGCAGCATTTTTTTGTGCTGCATGGATGGCTAACGGGTGCTTTAGCAAAATATGGCCATCATTTCGATGGTCTATTTTTATGCCCAAAACATTAAGTTGATCTCAGATATGCCTTGTGAAATGTTACACTTAAACTAAAGATGCAGGTTAGTTGAATAAAAAAAAATGGATTTTTGATAATTTTATATGGAAAATTTATTTAAAGTTGGAACTTTACTTCGAAATAAGATGTCTAATAAAAAAAGTAATGCAAAAAATTGAGATGATGCACATTAGTATTATTACATGACAAAAATAAATGGGGGTATAGTTATGTGGGCAATATTAGGAGTTATTGCAATAGTAGTAACTGTTATAAATCTTTCTTTGTATGCAGCAGGAAAGGATTATAAGCTTGCTATGGCGATGGCATTATCATTTACAGCATTAACAATTTGTGCAGATTACAGTTATCTAACTCGGTGGGTAAAAGTGGAAGATTGGGCAGCTTTATCGGATGTAATACCTGGTATGGCAAGGGCATTTTGGTTTTTGACAATTGTTTCTATCTTGCTAAATATAGCACCAATATTTTTAGAACGAAAACGTAAGAAATTATGACTTATGCAATTATTGTGTAAGTCTTATCTATAACTCCCATGAAAATTAGTTCTTCAAGAAATGAAAAATGACAATACTTAAGAAGACCCCTACTTAATCGTTTAAAAAAAGAGGAGAGCGTAAATAAGTCTATGGATTACGGTTGACTGGATTAAGGTCAGTATCAGTATTGACACTTCCTAACCATTTTCATTCTCTGTGGTGCAGCATTTTTTTGTGCTGCATGAATGGCTAACGGGTGCTTTACTTCAAGAAGGAGAAAAGCCCTTTTCCTTATTCATACTAATGAAGCAGTTTAGTTGAATAACAAACTTATAAAGTCTTTACTAATAATATTTCGTAAGGAAGTGTACTCATTGAAAAAGTCAGATGAAAATTTTTACGAACAAGTACAAGAAAAATGGTTAAAGTTTTTGATATTAAATATGATAGGGATTGTCTTTACTACTGGTATCACATTTACTGTTGTAATACCGGGTCTAAAAGGATTTAGTTTGTATCTATCAATCTTTATCTTAGCCTTTTATTTTCTTATTGCGAATATATTCGTTGGATTATTTAAAAAAAGATTATATTTTGTATTTACAATAAGTTTGATTTTAAGTTCTCTTGGAATGGGATGGGGGTTATGGTTAGAATGGGGAGAAGTTAGCTTAGTTGAACATATGAACCCAGTGGTGATAATTGGGTATCCTTGTATTGTTGCATTTATAATTTCATTAATGTATCAATTTTCTACTAAAGTTTTATTGAAAAGAATTAATTTTTGATAAATAAACGGGGCGATTTTGATTTATTTTTTACTCAATGAATTTAAAAGTTTGTGAAGAACTGTACTTAAACTAAACCAGCCAATAGTTTGTCAATATTTATTAATAAAAAACAAAATAGTTCGTGCTATACTAAATTTGTGCATGCCAAATAACCTTTCAATTTTCTGTGTTTGGAAGGGTTTAGGCTCTTTGGATATATTTTAGAACTAGGCTAGATCTTGGAAATCTGATTTGCTTTTTAAAGTGCATAGATCCAATGTAAAAGCTTATTTGCACATGCTATTACAGCTACTTTAAAGGGCTTTCCTTCTTCACGTTTCTTATCATAAAACTCTCGTAACTTCTTATTTCGAGGAATGAGTTCATCTGTCGTTTTCTTCCTGCGACAATCACGAATGGCACTTTTAACGGCCATATATAAGGCATGTTGTAGTCTACTAGAACCTCTTTTGGTAATCCGATTCAAAGTACCTTTGAATGTACCAGATTCAAAAACACTTGGATCAATTCCTGCAAAGGCAATTAGCTTTTTAGGGTGATTAAACTGATCAATTTCCCCAATCTCAGAAATAATCGTTGCCGCGATTTTCTCGCCGATACCGGGGATGGATTGGAGAATCTTATATTCTTCCATGCTTTTCGCTAAAGCATCTATCTCTCTTTCCAGATGGGATAGATGTTTTTTATATTCCAGAAGCATCTTAATATACATATTCATGCTTAAGATAAGACTATTGTATAAGGTTTTCTGGAATGGGTTGCGATTTGCGGCAGCCTTTAACTTTTCTGACTGACTGTTTGCCCATTTTTGAGAACGACTTTTACAGAATTCCTTTATTTTTTTGGCCATTGTTTCTTCACTTATTGCCCTCACTTCCTCAGAAGTAGGAAATGCTTGTAAGGTCAGTAAGGAGACATCTGAATACAGATCTCCAAAAACTCCACAGTATTCAGGAAATACTTGATCTAAAACAGATTGGAATTGTAGTTTAGTTTGTACATACATACCTGTAATATTTTCGTGTTGTCTTGTGAGATGACTTAAATTTAATAGCTGGATTCCTCGCTGTTTATAAGGCTCTAGGTCTTCTTTATAAAACATCTCGCAGAGATGACGAGCGTCAATGATATCCGTCTTTACTTTACGTAAACTGGAACTCTTTGCTCGATACGAAATGAGTGGATTAACCATGATTATTAAATATCCTCTATCTTCGAAAAATTGGACGACTGGCGTATGATAATGGCCAGTAGATTCCAAAACAATAGGGGGCCTTTCTCCAGAAGACTCTTCTATTTCTCTAATAAACTCTAAAAGAATTGTCAGCCCTTCCAGTGTATGTGCTACTTTAAAGCTCTTTTTATACGGTTGTTTTTTATCCGAGAATGCTTGAACCTGACTTTCGCCTTTTGCCACATCCAGACCAATTACTGGATTCATCATTATTTTCCTCCTTGTCATACAATTAACCGGTAACCCCTATTCCTACATGTAGTATCATAGCTTCGCTTGTTATACGAGATCAGAGTCCCAACCAGCCTCAATCATGTTTCTACAAGTAGGGGGCGAACTGTTTAGTTGACGGGATCATTAGCCCCACGGGTGCTTACGTTCTACCCCGGCTACCGCAATCATATATCGATATAAAAAAAGGTCAACCAGAAATATCTGGCTGACCTTATAATACGAACGGGTGCTTTAGTTCAACAACAGGGGCTTCTTAGGAGGCTCTTTTTTCTTATTGAACTAACGAAGCAGTTTAGTTGAAGAATTCTTTAAAGTGATTGTGGTTTTAAATAGTTAGAATATAATGTAAATAAAGGAGGGGAAATGAAAGTTCTAACTGTATGATGGGTATGCCTCTTTTGGGGGTAACTATTAATAAAGGTGGTAAAAAAAATGAAGTGGATTCGTGTTTTAGGTCTAGTTGCCTTAACGGCATTGTTAAGTATAGGCGGTACATATTTATTTATGGAAAAGAACTATGAAAAAGAGTCTTCTAAAATTATTGAAAATGAATTAGATAGCACTTTAAAAGAAGATGAAAAAAAAGAGTTTGTATCGACAGTGGATTCTATCCGTGGTTTTGATAATACTTTTCATGCCAAGATGATTGATGAATGGAAAAGTGGAAATGAACCGTTTGTTGACAATCTAGTGGAAGAAGTGATGCAACAAATGACGCACCAAAAAATTATTGCTGAGGAAAAAGAAAGTTCAATTATGATAACACCAGAAAGAATCGATATTTTGTTACAGATGGTAGAAGAAAACAAAGACAAATATGAGCATTATGAAAATTATTTAGATATATTAAAACGTTGGAAAAAGGGTGACTTTTCAAAAGTTGACCATGATCATAATGTTTTGATGTATATTCAAGATTCTTCAAAAAGTAGTCGTGGTTTAGCGTCAGGTATCGCTACAAAAGAACAAGAGATATACTACATATTCCATGTTTTCGGTAAAGAGGTAGATGAAGTCTTTGGTTCGACAGAAAAACAGAATTAAATTTTGGGTATTCGAGGGTAAATGGCATTTGGGCTTCATGTAATATGGCTATTACAGATAGCAAAGAACCTAAAACGGCACTAGATAGGAGTGGTTTCTTGAAAGATTTTGATTATCTTATCAATCATTCTAGCAGTTTCATGGTTAGCTGTATCTTTTTTTAGCCAAGATAAAAAGACTGCTGAAGAGTTTGCAAATAAAGTCTTTTCTTATCCACTTCCTCCAAAAACAAAAGTGCTTGAACAAGGATTTGATTATGGAGTTAGCTACGGTGGAGGACCATGGGGTAGTGGAGGACAACCAACTGTAGTTGTCTACAAAAAGTTATATTCTGAACTTAGTGAAAAAGAAGTGTATGATTATTATAAAGAACAAGAAATAGGTTTTGAAATTTACTTTGAAGGCGACGAAGAGATTAAAAAGACCTTTAATGGTAAGAGAACTTGGTATGAAGGAAAGACCCGTGAGAATCTACATACCAAAGATAATACCAGAGAACCGATATCATTATCCAGGTAAGAACAGTATTTACTTCTGCCTTCGGAGATTTGGCTAGATAATAAATACCAAGAAGAAATGGTACTGACTAGCCTTATTACTCCTTATTCAACTAACCGGTGCTTTACTTCAATAAGAAAAAAGGCAACCCCATGTTTTTTGATTAGATTAGAGTTTTAGTTAATTTTTTCTTGATTAATGTCATAAACATTAATCTCTAACATTTTATTTTCAGTCAAAATTATTTCTGTTAAAGATTCCTTGACTTCTGTTTCAATTTTTTTGCCTAAATTGGTGTTAGTTAAATTGCTTTTTTGGAAAGAAGTGTTTATTTCTATAATTAGCTTTTTAGACTGTTCTTCTGTAAGTATATTTAAAATTTCTTTATATCCCTTATTTTTAAGATTTTCTTGAATTGTCATATTTAACTTATTTAATAGTTCGTTAATTTCTAATGTTGATTTATTGGAATCGGCTGGAACAATTTCCTTATAAACTCCAATTGAATAATCTTTAAAAATTGTTTTTTGTGCAAGTTCATAAACGATTTTTTCAATATTTTTTTCAATACTTTTTAGATACTGCTGGGTGCCATTTACTCGAATATTGATTTTTTCGTTTTGAAGATGTATTCCAATAGACGTAATATCAAAGTTTTGTTTTTCTAGTTCATTCTTTATTTGTTTAGTTAAATTATTAGTATTTTCGATTAGTACTTCATTTGAGTATTCTTTTTTGGATTCTATTGCTAATACAATCTCATTATTTGGATAATGAAAGTACATCCAAATCCCACTAGATATTGAAAGAACGAGTATACCCATTATATTTTTTTTAAGATTAATGATTCTATCCCCTTTCATAAATTTTATGCATTAAGAATTAGTCGTTAGTGTTTAAAGTTTTTTCAATTCCATAATAGTATGCTCTTTTAAAATGATTGAAACATCGTTACGGGAAATTTTAACGGTAAATGTTTGACGGGGAGTTGGGATGTAGATGGAAACGATCAAACGTGGAATATGTGTTACAGACGAATTTTTCTTGATTTTGAACTTAGGAGTTCGTTTTTTCACTTCTTGCCTTTAGTTTTAGGTATAGCATATGTTTGATATACTAATTTTATACGTAATAATCCCTATTTTTTGTTGATTCGCTGCAACGATATTCCACTAACGGGTGCTTTAGTTTGACAAGACCATCATTTCGATGGTCTGTTTTTTTATCCGAAAAATCAAGTAGATCTCAGAAATCCATTGTGAAATGGTACACTTAAACTAAAGAAGCAGATTAGTTGAATAAGGTACATCAGGATCAATATGGTAAAATGAAAATAAACAATAACTCAAATGTTTTTGTTCAGCTTCCTCTATTGAGCAAAGAACGTTACATTTTAGGGGGATTTTAAATGGAGAAACTCTTAGTGAAAACAGGGATATATTCATTGGTCTTATCTTTCTTCTTATTAGTAGTCTTTATGAAAAGAGAAGAAAGCACAACTGATATTGATGGGATGACTTCATTTATTATAACGCCTTATCCAGAGTTTTTCTTTCATATTTTTAGATATTCTATTATCACTTCAATCATTGTAGTAATGTTTGTATGGCTATATATACTGTTAAAGGAAAAAGAGTAACAAACTCAACAGGTGTATTATTACTTTATAGATATTGTGAAGATTTGTACTTAAACTAACGAGTGCTTGTGCGGCCGAGCCTAGGTCGTATCATATAGCGGGTGGGATTCCCGTCGAGAAAGAACTAGCCATTCACTCGTAGCGAGTCTTGGAGGGCTAATGGTAACATTAGCCTTTAAGCGTAGACAGTTAGGTGGCGGGCCGAAAGCCAAATGGTTGAAGGGATTGAGCTCCATAATGTTAGTAAATCGAGAGGGCTGATGCCTTAAGCACAGCAGAAAGCTACATTTTATCCATCGTTAAAGGCAAGAAGGATAAAACCTCTCTGGAGTCAGAGACCTTGGCACGTCACACATGGATATGATACGGCAACTCGGGAGGCCCTACCGGTCTTTTCTTCTTATAGAAGAGTATGGTGTACAAGCGATAATAAGCAAGGAAACCAAATGCAGTTGTAGGGAGTCGGATAGCAGCGTAGTACCAAAGAGGTTGGGTAATGCCGATGGAGGAAAGGCTGCTACCAAGTTATCACCCTCACTAGGGACACATTTACTACACACAGCGGTAGAGATAATAAATGTAAACTAACGGATGCTTTAGTTAAAGATCATTGGTTGCTTCGGCAGCTCTTTTTTCTTAGGCTATGTTAAAGGGAAAGGTTGATTAATCTTAAAATGGAATGAAGAACCCACTTCACATAAATAAAAATTATTTAACCTGAATTGGATATTTATGTTAAAATAAATCTGAAGATTGCGAATAAAAGATTGACACTAACGGAGCGGTTTAGTGAAAGAAGAGTTTCATATATATAAATAAAAAAACCTTTTCTACATCCTAAAAAAGGACATGGAGGAATAGAATGAGACGTTTGATAAACTTTTCAATTTTGTTGTTAATGGTTATTTTTATATCTGGATGTACAGAAGTTAAAGAACAAAACAAAGAAATACAGGAAGAGGAACATGAGAAAGTGGATGATGACAATACTCCAATTGAAACTACTTACCATTTTTCATATAAAGGACAGGAATTTAAGATTATATCATTTTTTGATGAAGTGTTGGAATACGCAAGAATAATTAGTGAGAAACCTGAACTTGATAAAAAAGCTATCTATACAGAGCATGTTTTAGAACCATTTAAAGATAAATCCTCTCTTCACTATTTACAGTTAGGAGTAACGGAGAATGACCCTCTTAGACCAACTTCTCAAGTAGAACAACTGGAAAAAAATACGAATGAGCTACTTAAAAAACATGAACAAATCAATCAATGGATTGAAGAAGCAATATTGGAATCAGCTGAGATATTATCATCGGGTTCAAATACATCAATTTATCTATTTCCAGTTAATCCTGAAAACTGGTTTACGACATATAATATGAATGGAGTGGCAGGTTTTGCTTATTTTGGTGATAACGTTTTACTTATGATTGACCCGACTGCTTCAAAAGAAGTTATTAAATATACCATGGCTCACGAATATCACCATACCGTCAATATGACCTTAAACGGCGAACAAAGTGTAAATAGCGTATTAGATTCAATAATTACAGAAGGGAAAGCAGATTCTTTTGCTACTACTCTCTATCCTGAGATAATTCCTCCGTGGATACAACCACTACCAGAGGATGTAGCTGCTAGGGTTTTAGAAGAATTAAGTATAAATGGTAATTCTTCTGATTATAAAATTTACAATCGGTTTGTTTATGGTTATCCAGCTAAAGATATTCCACGATGGTCGAATTACAAAATAGGTTATCAAATCAATGAAAGCTTCATTGAAAACAACCCAGATAGTTCAATATTGGAATGGACAAAAACGAATGCAGAGGAAATAGTCAGTAAAAGTAAATATAAAGATAAAATATTTCAATAAAAATCCGATGTCAAATCATTGATATGATAATTCTTCCATATGGATTAACAATCCTAATTCAACTGTCAAGGCTTTAGCAAAAAAAATAACAAAATACGAGTGTTTGGATATATTCTCCAAACTCTTTTTATCTGCTTTATCATTCCATGGCACAAAGAAAAGGCTTATTATGTAGACAAGGATGGAAAGCCAGTAAATAAAATAAATATTATAGATTTTCCTATAGGCGGATCAACAAAGGAGGACGAGAACGTTTGATCCAAATCAAGAACAATGTTATTGAAGAAGCTTTCTTGTTCAACAAACGGGTGCGTTTCTTCAATAAGTGAAGACAATTTTTCACTAACGAAGCAGTTTAGTTGAAGAAGGGAATTTCGCTAAAAAGGTAGATCAAGAGCCTTAGATGGTATGTAACTGGAGGACAAATATGAAAAGTGAAGATATTCATAAGAGCATAAGACAATTGATACAAAAAAGTAGCTCAATGGAAACAGATATCAAGATAAATAATTTAGTAATTAACAAAGACGGTTTTAGTAACAACATAGCAATGCTGACTCTTATACATTCTAAAAATGGCGAAAATTTTTCTAAGGATATCGTCTTGAAGAATTTCCCTACAAACGTTAGAAATGACTCAGGAAAAAAGTACTTTAATAAAGAGTTAGCGATATTAAAAAACAAGGCTATTAGTAGTTCAATTAATGTACCGAGAGTTTATTTTGATGATGAGGAAAATCAAATAGTCCTGATGGAGAAGATAGAGGGATTAACGCTCGATAAACTGTATTTGATGAACCCCGAGAAAACTGTGTGGGCATATCGAAAATTCGGTGAAACACTAGCTCGTATTCATTCAGTTGACCTTGATACTGTAAGATGGAATTTCAGCGACACTGATATATGGAAAGAGGATTATCTTAAGCTCTACATAAACAGATTAAAAAATAGAGTTATGGAGTTTGAAGAGCCTAAATATCTGCAAGTACTAGAAAATTTATATGAAAGATTTAGAGGTGTTAAATTTAATGAAGTTCTCAATCATGGCGATTATCATTTTTGGAATATAATAGTAGACGATGATGCAAGTTTATATGTTTTGGATTGGGAAAAAGCTCGAATATCTGATTATCGTTATGATTTAGCAAATACACTTGTATTGGGGTATTCGTGGTTTGGAGTTGATTTCAAAGAGCAAATGATAGATGCATATGAGATTCTTACCAAAAAGAAAATTGAACGATTGGATTGCTTTATTGCATTACTAAGTTTTGATTCTTTTACCAAAGTGGTACCGTTAATTCAAGGTGGAGATGATACACATATAAGAGACAGGACATTTGAATGGTTGAAAAGACGCTATGAGTTATTTGTTAGATATAACGGAATTAGAATTAAAGAAGCAGAGAATTTTTTAATTTCTAAAGGTTTGTCACTTACGATTTAACTAAATATTTCTTGTTCAACAAATGGGTGCTTTAGTTTTACATTTCTAGGAACATTATTTAAAAACTCTTTTAAATATGCAGATAATGTGTTAGTCATAATTTTCGATTTGGTCCTTCTCTCTACAATATTAATATCTGTATTATATTTATTAAGAGATGATTTAAAAATAGCTACCTTTGAGACAAAAAAATCAACTGTTAAGAAATCTATAATAGTAATTATTATAGGAGTGCTTTTAGATATAGTTGTAACTATAAGAATTGTATTATTACCATCTGTCGTTTTTTACACATCTAACGAAAGCTTTGCCGATCTAAACACTGCTTTTAAATATCTCCCACTAGCTATTATCCATACTGTTTTAATAACTCCAATTTTAGAAGAGTTAATATTTAGAAGAATATTATTTGGAGTATCTTCAAAGAAATTCAATATTCTATTAGGATCTATTTTCTCTTCATTAATTTTCTCGACTGTCCATATGCCCACGACTTCTTCAAGTTTTCTGCTGTTATTTATGCACGCAATCAATTATTCATATTGTTATTATCGTACAAATAGATTATTAGTTCCAATTATTCTCCATAGCATTTGGAATCTTTTTATCATTATTGGATTTATACTTCAAAATTTCAATAAAATATAGATTTACTTATTCAACTAATGCAGCAGTTTAGTTGAATAAAGAACTTAACCTAATCGAAAAAATAAAAATTTAAAGACAGAAAGGAGTTAGATATGGGGACTGACAACTGAACGACTTATATTGCTTCTTTTTTTAATCTCTAAATGAATTAAAATACACAATATTCAATTTAAAATGAAACTTCCTTCTAAATCTAACGTATTAAAAATAAACAGAGAATTTACTCAAAGATTTAAGGGGGAATTATGAAAAATTTAAGTTTGTCTATACAAAAATATATACTGGGTGTCGTTGGGATTATTTTATTGAGCTGTGCACCTATTCTCTTTACTCTAGGAAGTCTTTTCAATTTTAAACTGTTTTTTAAAGAGTTTATTAGTGTATGTAAGGCATTGATAACACCTTCTGAATGGCATCTCAGTTACACATCGTTAACAACAATGGAAACGATTCCATTTTCCCTCGGTAGTTATTTTAAGGGACCATATCTTTACTCTATGACAATACTGGTTCTCGCGTTATTATTTTCTCTAGCCGTATCCTTCATCTTTGCAGTAATGACAGCAAATAGCAAAGGGACTTTTAAAAAAGTTATGGCACGGGTTTCTGAACTTTTTACGGCCATTCCTGATTTCACTTACATATATATTATTCAAATTGCTGTTGTACAAGTTTATTTAATTACTGGCTACCGTTTTTTATCTTTTTATAGTTTAGGTGGGGAGAAGGTTTACGCTGCACCTATTCTCTGCTTATCTGTTGTGCCGACTATCCTATTTTTTAAACTTTTCGTAGTACTGTTCGCGGAAGAGATAGAGCAGCCTTATGTAGATCTTGCAAAATCTAAAGGGTTATCGAAAATGGAAATTTTGATTAGACATTGTACGTCGAATGTCTTAAAAAGTATCTTCTATCAATCAAAATCAATCGTCTGGCTTACGTTGTCTTCCTTGTTAATCATTGAATATCTTTTTGGGATTCAAGGGATTCTCTACTATTTACGCAATGATTTTAGTCCAAAAGGCATAACCTTTATATTAATTTCTATTTTCACGCCATTTTATATTTTTTATCAAATAGGAGAAAGAATAGTAAATAAGGGAGAAACGGAGCGTAATGTCCTTTTTGAGAAAATACATGTGCCTTTATTTGACAAAGAACAATGGAAATCTATCTTCCTTATGAAAAATAAAAAGAGTTTCCAGGTAAAACTCAATCCTTTTAACAATTTAATCTTCAAGATTCCACTGTTCATTTTATTATCCTTGTTAGCAATTAGCTTTGGCTATTTCTTTTTATATGATGATCATATTGAACAGATTAATTTTGTCTATGATGAAGCAGGAAAACTTTTGAGTAGGGCTCCACACCCACCATCTTCAAGCGTGATTTTCGGTACGGACCCATATGGTTATTCTATATTCCAACAACTACTAGTTGGTATTAAGTATACAATTCTCGTGACATTGATTATTGCGACCGTTCGTATAGTAGCTGGATATATTTTAGGGGTTATTTATGTTTTCTTTTTAAACGGAAAAGGCAGAAAAATTATCAACTCTATAGCTGATGGTATGCACTTTTTACCTTTGACATTACTAGTATTTATTTTACTTGTACCAGTCCTGACCACTTCTATGGGAACTTGGGAAACAACTCTTGGGGAGAGATTGTTTATTCAAATAATGATCATGTCCCTTGTTGTATTACCGGTAACTACTAGTCTCATTGGAAATGAAATGAATGATGCGCTGAAAAAAGAATATGTACAAAGCTCGCTGGTGATGGGGGGCTCACTAATTTGGATTATTATCAAGCATTTGAACCCTCAATTATGGAATAAGCTTTTATTGTATTGGACACAGCATGTGGTTCAAGTTCTACAAATGTTTGTTCATTTAGGTATATTATCTCTTTTTGTTGGGGGTGCAAGTCTTTATGAGGACTCTCCTTATCGTTTAGTTCCTGAAATATATGAGCTATCTGGAATGATTTCTATTTCAAGAGAAGTATTTACGACAAAGCAATATTGGATGATTATTCCTCCTATTTTAGTATTTATGTTATTAATTTATTGTTTTAATAAGTTAGCAGAAGGGATCGCTACCAAAGATTTAAGAAAAATTCTGAAAAATAAACAAAAAAGAAAGTCATTAATGGTCAATGAAAAGTCAGAAAATTTGACCGAGAAAGCAACTTTGCCGCAGAATTTTAATCGTGTTTATAATAGGCTTTAATTACAGATGCATCAGCTCATAATTGCTAAAACGCTATTCAACCACTGCAGTTCTGCGTTGTTTTCTGTATAGAAGTCTAACTGGCGATTTACTTAATTTGAAAACGCACCTGTTTTTATTGAACTCATATGAAAATTAAAAAATGCTCAAAATCTATAAAATGGCATATCAAAAAAGACCCAGAAAAAGCTTTTTTAAAAAAGGCTGGGCCTTCAAAATGTTTATATGGAGTTAAAAGGTAAATCAAGAACCAACTCCTTCTTGTTAGAATAAAGGCAAGGCTGGTGCAATAACCAAAGTAGGATTAATCTCCCATGAGTGCTACTCGCATGGAGTGCGACAGTCTGTGATGCACCGTGGTCGTTGGAGTCAGACTAACGGATGGGCTCTAAAGGCACCATAGTTCATCGACCTTTTTCGCCAGCCATAGTAATCTATACCCGTTCTGAAACAATTTTCATCCTCTGTGGTGCAGCGTTTTTTGCTGCATAGATGGAAATGGGTGCTTTACTTCAAGAAGGAGTAAAACCTTTTTTCTTATTTAACTAACGGTGTAGGTTAGTTGAAAAAGGAAAAAATGTTTGAGTATAGAATTCATTTAGAGTAACATTCTTACATTTCTGAAATTAGTAAAGGGGATGCACTTAATGACGGAGGTTTTTTTCAAAGTTCAAGACGTACTTGAAAATTACAAAACAGCAGTTTACGAAAAAGATGTTGAAAAATTCTTATCCATGTATGCTTCTGAAATACATATTTATGATTGCTGGGGGAACTGGGAGAGCAAGGGGATCTCTTCATGGAAGGAAAGTGTGCAAGAGTGGTTTAATGGATTGAGTGAGGGTGGTGTTTTACTTAAAGTTGATTTTAATGACCTAGTAGTTGAAGAAAATTCATATCTCGCATTTGTACATTGTGCTGTAACATTTGCTGCTTACCAAGAAGAATCTGGGGAGAAACTTCGTCAAACGACAAATCGGTTCACATATGGTTTAAAAAAAGTGTATGAATCTTGGGTCATAGCTCATGAGCATTCATCATTGCCTATAAATATGGAGACTGGTAAGGGAATTTTTAACTTGAAGTAAAAAATAAACTATTTTGATTGAAAATAAAGGGATTGCTTCTGCAATTCCTTTTTTTTAAGCTAACGGGTGCTTTACTTCAAGATGGGTAAAGCATTTTTTCTTATTGAACTAACTGAGTTTAGTTCAATAACAGGATATTTTTGAGAGATTACCGAAGTAAATAATATCTAGAGGATTTTTTTAGAAATGTCGGGAGGCGCGCTTGCAATTAAAAAGAAGGTAAGAGGGATAAAAAAAGGACCTTTATTCGTATTTTCGGTATTTTTTAGTACTGGTCTTATATTATCAATTATTGAAGGAGATACGTTTTTTAGAAATTTGCATTTAATCGGTATTACTGTTTGTCTAGGCAATTGGATTTTATTACACCGTGAAAAGATTAAGGAATAATGCCTTTGTTACTAACCAATTAACAGGGCTTATCAGTACATAATGAAATATTTAATCATAAGAAACTATGGCGTAGTTATCTTAATCTTATTAAAGTAAAATGAAATGGTTCTCTAATAAGTACCAAACCAAACGATTAGTAAAGGGATAGAGTTATTAATTAAAACATGGAGGTATAAGGTGGAAAAGCAAAATATTATTGATTTATGCGGACAATACGGTATCATTCCTAATCATATAGAAATTATAAGAATGAATGAACGTGTTTTAGCAAAAATTAATTCAGGACAAGAATACTTCTTAAAAGGAGAACCAGCAGATAAAACCTATTGGGAAGCTTGTTGCATTTATGCAGCCGCTTTATTAGAACATGGAATGAATGTGACTCATTATGAAAAATTTGTAGATGATACGTACATAATACAAACTGATGATAAAGTATTTTCTTTAGAACGAAGCCTATCTGGAGAACCAATGGAATTCGTAACATATAGGGAAATTGCTGAAATTGGTCGTTTATTAGGCATTCAACATTGTATATCTATGAAAATACCAACTCCATTTATAACAGCTACATCGTGGAGTATGTTTGGAGGCAATCAAACAGATGCGATTGGAGATTATGATGAAAATGAATTAAGCTTTTTAGATTTTATGAAACACTATAAGTCTCATCCTCTGTTTTCTAAAATTGAATTTTTATATAGGGAATATCGCCAAAGTATCCATGAGATATGGAGTGTTTTGCCTCAAGTGGCAGTTCAAGGAGATTTCTGCTATTACAATATGCTTCGAGGGATAGATGGGAATCTATCTATTTTTGATTTTAATATAGCTGGTAATGAAGTTTATCTAAATGAATGTATTGCAGTTGGTGTATATCACTCTTGGTATGTACCATACAAAGGGAAATTAAATGAAGATGAACGCTTTCAATTGTTTATAGAATCATATACAAAGGAACGCCCTTTTCAAGTAATAGAAGGAGCAAATTTTTCACAATTAAAAGCAATTATTCGTGCATTTCGTTATGACCGTGTAGAAGAGGGAATCTTATTAAATAATGAACTTGAACAAGAGCTATTTTTACAAGAAACCTTACTCATACTTGAAGATGCCCATTAATACTAGTAAAAATTACTATGTGAATTAGGTATTGATGCAATAACAACTAATAAATGAATGTAGGCTAATTATCCATTAATCGTTTTATTACTTTCTAATTCATCACTTTTTGATGGGGTACAGTAAGAAGTTAGTTAAAATCTTGTTAAACTAACGAGGTGCTTGTGCGGCTGAGCCTAGGTCATATCATATAGCGGGTGGGATTCCCGTTGAGAAAGAACTAGCCATTCACTCGTAGCGAGTCTTGGAGGGCTAATGGTAACATTAGCCTTTAAGCGTAGACAGTTAGGTGGCGTGGCGTGCCGAAAGCCAAATGGTTGAAGGGATTGAGCTCCATAATGTTAACACACAGCTGAACAACCTATCCAACAAAAAAGCCCCCTAAGAAGTCGGAATTAGGGGGAAACAAGATGTGTGTCTAATAAAAGAAATCTGTACACATATGGTTTAGTTCCTATATCCACCAAGGAATCGGGTAGACATGAAAAAGTTTAACATTTATTCTTTTTGCATTTGCTATTATCGGCGAATATTGCGATAAAGGCACCGGACAAAACAGTCATCCATAAAATGAGTTCCATTTTTTTCATCTCCAATCGTTAGTTTAATTAGTATACGTCCGATAATGATAAAAGTACCGTACGAACATAATGTGTAATAAAAGAGAAGGCTTATTCAACTGGGTGCTTTACTTCAAGAAGGAGTAAAGCCTTTTTTCTTATTGAACTAAAGGGGATAGTTTAAGATCAATTATGTTGAGCCGTATCATAAGTAAATGAGGTTTTTAATTATTCTTAAAGATCATAAATTTAATTGTATAATTTAAACTCTCACTTCTTAGGAAGTAAATAATTTCATTTTAAATATGCAAATAATAATTATGATGATGATTCTAAATAAAATATAGAATAACTTTGAAATGTAAGCATTTTAGTTAAAATTGTATAGAATAGTTACTGTAAATATAAAAGAGAAACCAAATCAAAGTAAGCTGTATTTATTAAAGAAGTATCAAAGAACAACTAAACGTCCTTGATACTTCTTTTTTTCAATTTTTTATAAAGGGATTACTGTAACATCATTAATTATGTCATGGAAAGATTTTAGTTCTTCTGGATAACATAGGAAGCATGCCAAGCGTTTGTTGCTCACCTTTTATGCTGATTTCTTTTGTTTTTGATCTAAACGATGACTAAAGAAAGTTAGCAGACTTGCACAGACTGCAACTATCCCACCGACCCATGTTACATTCATTAAATTCCCTTGATGGTACACAATTCCGCCTAAAGCAGAACCAAAAGCGATACCTACGTTGCTTGCCACTGGCATAAGTGAAGCAGCAAGACCTGTTGCTTTTGGTTGATAAATTCCGGCGAGGTCTATTAAATAAAGCTGAGTAGATGTTGTTAAGAGGATGGCCATTAACGACATCAAGCCAATGTTTGTCAGTCCTAAAATAAGATGATTTGTAGTCCAAAATAAACTTGTCAGAACAAATGCCTGCACGAGAAAAACAAACCGAAGGCGACCAATTGCATTGTGGTTGGCAATTTTACCGGCAAGGATGTTGCTGAAAATGGAGATAAATCCGTAACCAAATAAGACTAAACTAATTGAATGATTTGGAACTTCCATTCCCTTCAAGATAGGGACAAGATACGTAAAGGCGGTATAAGTTGCTCCAAATCCGAGAGCAGGAATGAAAAAAGCCATCAAAATTCTTGGATTAGTCATTAAAGAAAACTGATCCCGTATCGAACTGCGTACTTGGCTGAGCCTATTAGGCAAGACGAAAAAGGATGCCAAAAACGCCAATCCTCCTAGGAAAGTAGTTAACATGAAAGTGGCATTCCAGCCGTACGAATCGGCGATGACAATACCAATAGGCACTCCAACGACATTTGCAAGTGTGAAACCACCAAAAACGAATGATATAGCAAGTCCGCGTTGTTTAATCGGCATGGTTTCACTAGCAACAATCATGGCAAGAGAGATTAATACTCCTGTTACAATTGCTGTCATAATCCGAAGTGCTAGAAGCGTGATGTAGCTTGTCGAGATTATACACAAAGCATTCAGGACGATGAAAGAACCTATCAAAAACAACATCCATTTACGCTTTGGAAAATGACTTGTTGCTGACATCACTAGTGGCGTGGCGATGGCAAACGTAATTGCAAACGCAGAAACGAGTGTACCTGCTTTTGCATTTGTCATTTGAAGGCTCGTGGAAATATCGGTTAAGATTCCGACAATAACAAATTCGCTTGTCCCGAGAACAAATGTTAATAAAGAAAGCGTTAAGATGAGCAACCAATGTTGCTTGGATAATTTAGTTGGGTGCATAAGTACCTCTTTTCTTAGATGAATGTAAATGTGTCAGATGGTAGATACACGACCTAAACATCTTACCATAAAATATTTTTGCGAGAAAAACCTTTTCTTATCAAATAGATGTAAATGAATTACCAGCATCAACAAAGTAAAGGAGTTAACAGAAACTATTTAAGATAGCACATTTCTGTTGATAACGCTATTGCTAGCAGTAGGAATAAAGAAAATTAGTATGTAAAACCTCACTTAGTAATATCATTGTGAGCCGTACCATAGGTTGTCCCTCATGCCTGGCTGAATGATAACCCAATAGTTTCGAATCGTAACTGATTTGAATACTATAAGAGTACAACTAATTATTAGAGGTGAAATATGGATTTCAATCCTTTACGTTATCTGGCGATTGGTGATTCCCTTACTGTTGGTATCGGTGTTCCTTTTTTGGACCCAGGATTTGTTGAATATTATAGAGGCCTGAGTCAGCAAATTTTAAAAAAGTCTATTTTTTACCAAAAACACGCAATGTCAGGTGCAACAACAGAGGATGTTTTAATAATGCTACATTTCCCGATTGTTACAGAAGCTGTAAATTGTGCAGATATTATCACGATAACGGCTGGAGGAGATGACTTAATAAATGCTGCTAAAGAATTTTTAATAAATAAAAACGAAGACAGTATATCTCATGCCATTAATCAATCCCAGAATAATTACTCAAAAATATTAGAAAGAATTCGCCATCTAGACAAACAAGATCAATACATTTTACGGTTAACGAATTTATATAATCCATTTCCCGATATACCGATAGCAGATGAGGCAATTAAAGCGTTTAATTCATCGATTAACCGTTTAGGTCTGGAAATGAATGTTAAAGTAGCGGACATCTATAGCATATTTAAGGGGAATGAAAAAGCTTTATTATCAAAAGGGGGGGTTCATCCTAATAGTGAGGGGTATTATCAAATGGCATTAGCATTAAGTAGGCTCGGTTATTCCCCGTAAGAAGGCTAAATATAATGCTGGCTTGTTTCATAACCATAAACGAATTATCCCTATAATACACAATCATTTCCTCTATGATACGTTAAATGAATAAAAACCCTCATTTAGATCCACCACGCTGAACCGTACCAGAAGTAAGTGAGTTTTTTCTGAATAGAATATGTAGGAAGGTATGTGAACATTGTTGTTTTGCATACCTTTTTCAATTCGAAGGTATTTCGATGTAATGTGTTGAATATAACGTTAAAGATATTTTATTGAACTACCATGGAAGAACCATGGATGGCTAACGGGTGCTTGTGCGGCGGATCCTAGGTCGTATCATATAGCGGGTGGGATTCTCGTCGAGAAAGAACTAGCCATTCACTCGTAGCGAGTCTTGGAGGGCTAATGGTAACATTAGCCTTTAAGGGGTAGACAGTTAGGTGGGGGCCGAAAGCCAACTGGTTGAAGGGATTGAGCTCCAAACTGTTAGTAAATCGAGAGGGCTGATCCCTTAAGCACAGCAGAAAGCTACATTTTATCCAGCGTTAAAGACAATAAGGATAAAACCTCTTTGGAGTCAGAGACCTTGGCACGTCACACATGGATATGATACGGCAACACAGGAGGTCCTACCGGTCTTTTCTTCCTTTTAGAAGAGTATGGTGTACAAGCGATAATAAGCAAGGAAACCAAATGCCGTTGTAGGGAATCGGATAGCAGAATTAGCAAAATCTATTTATGAACAAAAATATAGTAATATTTTCTGTATATAAAATTGAGACAGGTAAGGGAGTTAGGAAAATATGAAACCATTACAAGGGAAAATTGCTGTTGTTACAGGAGCATCCCGTGGTGCGGGTAGGGGAATTGCTTTTCAACTAGGCAGTGCAGGAGCGACGGTGTATGTGACAGGTCGAAGTGTAAAGGGGGCTACAACCGATAATCGACCAGAAACCATTGAGGAAACTGCCGATGGTGTTACTTCACGAGGAGGTAAAGGCATCGCAATACAATGTGACCATACAAGCGACCATGATATAAGGAACCTATTTGAGCAAATTGAAAGGGAACACGGTCGGATTGATATTTTAGTCAATAGTGTATTTGGTGGTTCCGAAAGTTCTCTACCATTAGGAGATGGACGGCATTTTTGGGAACGACCACTGGAGCATTGGGATGCTATGATGGTTGCTGGACCGCAAGCTTATTTGCTGACTACCCGATACGCTGTACCTCTGATGGCCCAACACCATAAAGGGTTAATTGTAAATATCACATTTTTTATCAAAGACAAAATCTCAAGTAATTTATATTACGATTTAGCTATGAATGCTATCAATCGAATGACACTAGGAATGGCAAAGGAATTAAAGGACTACAACGTTACAGCCGTTGCTGTTTGCCCAGGTTGGATGAGAACAGAAAGAGTTATAGATTCAGGTTTTGGACCAGAGGATGGAACAACTGAAACAACAGCGTATGTAGGTCGTGCGGTTGTAGCATTGGCATCAGACACTACGGTATCTAAGTTTTCTGGAGAAACAATAATGGTGGCTGAACTAGCGAGAAAATATGGCTTTACCGATGTCGATGGAACTCAGCCTTTGCCGTTTGAATGATAATCAGCTTCCTGAAGATTGGGGGCAAGAGTTGAAAATCATTTAATTACTAATACAAAAGAATGATTGTGAAATCTTGGACTTAAATAATGTGTGTTTTACTTCAAGAAGGAGATAAGTCTTTTATTATTGAATTAACGGTGCAGGTTAGTTTAAGAGCGTTGTTTAACTTGTGTTCAACAATCGGACCAGATTGTTGAGTAGAGTATTCTGACAGTGAAGAAAATAGTTGAGTTATATACACCTTAGGCCTTAGCTTAAAATATGTCATAGGTTCATTAACAGGAATTCATTCGCACTGTAAAATAGGAATATAAAGATGTAAGTAATGGAACGAATGTAATTAAAATGATAATTTGATTTTGGATAGTTTTCAGCAATTATGAAGAGAGATAGGGAGTGAGAATATGAAAAAAGGTCTGCTGATGTTTTTAATTGTGGTAATTGTATCAACATTACTTGTGGGATGTAGTACAGGAAAGCAAAATGAAGATAATAGTTTTGCGAATAATTTCGAAAAAACTCAAAAAATTGAAATAATCTCATCGGATGATTCCGATATTATTACAACAATTTCAGACAACAAGGATATTGAAAACTTTGTTGATGCGTTAATAATGGATGATTGGGATTGGGAACCAGTTGATCTCCCTTCGGAAGCGATTACGGGAAAAACATTTAAAATTTATCGAAAAGATGCCGCTAAAATTAGCTGGTCAAAAAAGCAAAAGGATAATTTAAATGAAGTTGCTACTATGACAACGTACAAAAATGTTCCTTATATTAAATTAAGTCTGAAAAATTTTTCATTCAATTTCAAAGTGCCAGAGGAAGTTCATGAATATTTAAATTCAATAGAAATGTAATTGCCGCAATTGTTTAATAAGCGTCTCTTTTTACTTCTTCAACTAACGGGTGCGCGCGACCAGTTCTGTTACAAGGGGGTTTTAAAAAGGTAAATGCAATAACTACTCTCCAAGAGGGGGAAAACTATCTGAGAGGTAATACTAAATCCATTGAAGACTTTTTTGATATGGATGGTAATTATATAAAAACGGAAATAATACTTTCTACTGGTAATAAAACTTATATATCACCTGCAATAGATGGAGATACTCGCAAAGAAGAACTACAAGAACCTTCAACAATACTTATTCCAGATGAAGATATAAAGAACTTTAAAATAGATTTGACTAAGGATGAGAAAGAACAAGTAAAAAAACATGTTTTATCTTTTATGGATTTACTATAAAGTTGTTTTCACTAACGGGCCTTTACTTCAAGAAGGAGTAAAGCACTTTTCCTTATTGAGCTAACGCGGCAGGTTAGTTGCACAAGAGAATTAACGAATGATAATAGTTAACGAGGGGGTTTATTAATGAAAATGAATGAAAAAAAATATCTAAATATAGAAGAGATTATTTCATTACCAACCTTATCAGGTACAAACATAAGTGATGATGGCAAAAATGTAGCATTTGTCAAGAAGACAGCTAACTGGAAAGACAATAAATATAGGAATCATGTATGGATATATGAAAAAGATAAAGGGCAGTGTTACCCATTAACAACTAGGGATATAGATAGTACATACCCATTATGGTCTCCAGATTCTAGAGATATCGCATACCTTAGTCCAGTTGGTGACAGGGATAATAAGAAAAATCAGATTTTTGTTAAGTCAATAGATGATTATAGTGGGGTTCAAATTACTGATGAAAAAGAAGGGGTCAGTAATTTCAAATGGGAGCCTACTGGCAAGGGTTTTTATTATGTTGCACAGTCAAAAGAATCTGAGGAGATAAAGAAGCGTAAGGAACTATACGGAGATTTCCATCATATAGGTAAGGAATACCAGAATAATTGTTTATATTACACTGGTAAGGATAAAGATGAACACGAAAATAGCGTTGTTTATCAACTAACTGATGGTAAGGATTTTCATATCCATGAATTTGATATTTCAAATGATGGGAAAAAGGTTGTATTTATGGCTACACCAAGCCCAAATATGGGAGATTATATTAATGGAGAACTATACATACTAGATATTAAAGCTGGAGAGCTACAAAAGATGAATATAGATAAGTTGTTAGGAGGGAGCGTTTGCTTTTCTCCTGACGGCAGCAAAATATGTTACTCAGCAAGCATAATGGAGAAGGATTACTATAAGACCCATATACAAAACAGTACACTAGAGATATATGATATTAATAATGGAGAGATAATTCAACCTTTAACAGATTTTGATAGTACGGTTATTCCGTTACGGTGGACAGCTAAAGGAATTTTAATTAGATGGCAGAATAAAACCAATTATCTTATTGGGTTGTTGTCTGAGAATGGCACTGTGGAAATGTCAAGCGAAAAAGTAGATAGCTTTATAATGGATGCTTCTATAACAAGGGATGGAAATCATATATCCTATAATAAGGCTATAAAAAATGAAACCTTTGAAATCTATTTAGACGATAAAAAAATAACGAATGAAAATAGCTTTTTCAAAGGAAAGCATAAAAGTAACAGGGAAATAATCTCATGGCAAAGTAGTGATGGTCTTGAAATAGAGGGAGTTTTATCAACCCCAGTAGATTTTGACGCAAATAAAAAATATCCCTTATTAGTGGTAATCCATGGTGGACCGGCTTGGGCATCTTTTCCAATATTTTCAGACTGTTTTAATGAGAAATATCCTATTGAACAGTTTATCGAAAAAGACTTTATCGTTTTAGAACCAAACTATAGGGGAAGTTCTGGTTATGGTAATGAATTCTTAAAAGCAAACTATAGAAAACTGGGAATAGCTGACTACGATGATGTTATATCTGGAGTGGATAAACTAGTTGACAAAGGGATTGTAGATAAAGATAGAGTAGGGGTTATGGGATGGAGTAACGGAGGATATATATCAGCTTTCTGTTCTACATTTAGTAGTAGATTTAAAGCTATTTCAGTTGGAGGTGGAACTACTAATTGGAGTACGCATTATGTAAATACAGATATACCTTACTTTATTAGGATGTATTTAGGAAATAATCCATGGAATGATCCAGAGATATATACTAAAACATCACCAATGACATATATTAAATCAGCCTGTACTCCCACTTTAATCCAACATGGCGAAAAGGATGCAAGAGTTCCAACTCCAAATGCATATGAGCTATATCAAGGATTAAGGGATATGGAAGTTGATACAGAATTAATTATATTTAAAGGAATGGCATATAGTTCTGACCAGCCAGGAATTAATGTAGCTATTATGAAGCAGAATTTGATGTGGTTTTCCCACTATATTCTTGGAGAAAGTATGAAAGATTTTAGGGTTTTATGATAAAGAAATGGATATCCTCACAAGATACTTAATGATGAAACAGTCTTCATAGGGAAGCTTTTTTTTCTTATTTAGCCTGTGATTGAATACTTTCTCTAAATAGATTTTCGTTGTTTCTAACCGTTATGCCCGAGCGATCTCATAATGGAATAATTAACCAAGTAACCAACTGTACTTGAAACAGCCAAAAACCTTATTCAGACAGGCTTTTGGTTGTTTTTATTTTGTTCTAAGATTATGGAAAGTTTTCGATCGAGTTGAACCTGAATAAATTGTAGCTTTGTAAAAAAGCTTGAATTTATATTGAAAATTTATGTTACGATCACTATAAAGATTGTGAAGTGCGTTGTTTAACTTGTGTTCAACAATCAGGACAAATAATTGAGTAAACTGTTGGATTTGCAAAGGATGTAGAGTTTTTCATTAGATTAAAGGTAGGAATTGAGGATTTATATGGAAAAATCGAAAAATAATCAAAATAAAATAACTGCTGGCTTGTTGGCCGTATATTTATTTGTCTTAACATGGATTATACTCTTTAAAATGCAATTTTCATTTCAAGAATTGCGTCATTTCACGGATTTTAGGGGAATCAACTTAACCCCTCTTGCTGGTTCAGCTATTGTTAATAATCAAATAGACTTTAATGAAATAATCTTAAATGTACTCGCATTTATCCCATTTGGAATTTATATCAGTATGCTAAAACCAAACTGGTCTTTCTTGAAAAAGATTTTACCAATAGCAGGAGTTAGTTTGTTATTTGAAGTATTGCAATTCATCTTTGCTATCGGTGGTAGCGATATAACTGACCTTATGGGAAATACATTAGGTGGAATTATTGGAGTTGGAGTTTATATTGTATTTTGTAAGCTGGTTAGTACAAAAGCAAATAAAATCCTTAATGTTTTAGCTTCAATCGGAACGATATGTATTTTTACTTTAGTGCTGTTATTAATTATTGGTGTTATTAGGTACGGGAATTATGGATAATTATTGATGTGTAGGGGCTTCACTTTCAGGAACTTTATACTGCAATCGGGCACTGTTTGTGATGGATATCACGCTAGTACCTTTATAGAGGAGTAGCAGCAATTTGGTTTCCTTAAAATAAGCAAATGAATGCTCGTTAAATAAGGAGTTGTTTTGGCGACTTCTTTTTCTTATTCAACTCAAACGACAGGTTAGTTCAATAAGCAGGGATTTTTTGAAAAGAAGTAGAAGTACTTGTTATATGGCAAATTATTCGAGTATTGGCAGGTAAAGAATCGAGGTGGAAATAAAAAATGATTGAAAAACCTCAAATAAACAACAGTAATTCGGTAATTTCCTTAACACTTGGTATTCTTTCAATCATAATACCATACATCGGGTTAATACTTGGCGCTATAGGAGTTGTAGTTTCAAGAAAAGCGACAAAAGAAATTATAAAAACAGATGAAGGTGGCAGTGGATTAGCTACCTCTGGTTTAATTTGTAGTGTTGTCGGCATTATCACTCAACTCTTTCTAGTTGTTAGTATTATTGCTTTCTATTTTCTTACTAATGTAGGTTAGTATTTCAAGTTCTTTTTCGACTAATGGGTGCGCGCGATCTGTAATGAAGGTGGAGGAACAGCCCTAAGTCAAGTGAAATGGAATGATTATTTTCCAAACGTTCGTCGCACCGATCGGGTACGAACGTGGGATTTCCACAGTGCGAGCTCTTAGAAGGAAGAATTTGGACACTATATTTGTCTAATGGTAACGAGGAAAAATTGTCGCGTTCTGTGCGGAGTGGGGGAAAAGCTGGACATAACTTCAAACGCTTACCTATTACTAGTTTTAGTTGAACAAGGAAAGAAAAAAACGCTTGGAGAAATATTCTCCAAGCGTTTTTTATGTTATTACAATTAAAATGTAAATTCGTTATATTCAATCCACTTTTCTTTTTCTCGCTCAACTGCTCGATTTTGCCATTCAAACCAAACGGATGAACATTCACTACAATGACTCTCTACCCCACTATTATTATGCAAATCCCTACGTATAAATAAAGTCCTTTTGCGACAACAGTAGCAATAAATTATCTTATCATCATGATTTTTTATTAACATAATAAACTTTCCCTCCAATATACAATATTTATTGTCTATTACTTGGAAATTTATTCTTTAACCAATTAAATTTGTTAAATAAATTGTACATTTAATACGATAGCGTAATCAAATATTACAATCTTAATTTTTGAGTTCATTTAATAATGAGAGGAGAGTATTTTGAAAAAGGCAATACTGAATTATGAGAATTTGCAAGAAATGTTGGATGGGTTCCTAAGAGAGCCCAAGTATCAGTATTCGGAAGTTACCGAATTTGGACATGGATAAAAAAAGGTAAAATATAAAAAGTTCTTATTAAGCTAACGGGTGCTTTACTTCAAGAAGGAGTAAAGCTTTTTTTATTGTACTAAATACGCAGGATAGTTGAGGAAGAATGTAGAATATATGTATAAAAAGGGGGGATTTCTATATGCCATATATAATTGAAATTCAGAATTTCTTAGACTTTAATTCATTCGGACTAATATTAGAACTTTTACTAGTTACTTCTTGTATTTCGACTATAATCTTTTTATTAACTAAAAACCAATATGTTTCTTATCTTTCATCTGCACCAATACTCTATATTATTTCATTGCTACAACATATTTCTACACATTTGCTTCTCCTTGTCCTTGCGATGTCTATACAGGCAATTGTAATAGTCGCAATACAACAACAAAGTAAAAAGAAAAAAATTCAGAAAGTAAAAGAAAAAACAGTAACATATTAAGTCAAATTTTTTGGCTTTTTTGTTGCATCGTTCTTGTTAAACTAACTGGTGCATTAGCGGAACATAGATTGCTGAGATAACTCTTTTTTCTTAATGAACTAAAGCACCACAGAGTATACATAAAGCGGTGATTTAGTGCAAGGAGGACTCATATGAAAAAAATATTAATAGGTTTAGTAGTTACTCTGGTAATGTTTTATTTATTCTTTTTTCAGTCGCCTATTATTAGTTCGGGCGAAGCAATAAATAATGCAGAAAAATATTTGCTAAATCCCCCAGAAGAGTGGAAGAACTCAATATCCTTCAATGGTTTAGAGGAAATCCCACCTGAGAATATTAGTGTGAATCTCACCTCAAAGCAAGGGTATTGGAATGAGATAACGAATAAAATGAAGTGGGAAGTTACAATTAAATACACTGGTCAAGAATCAACTATTGTGATGGACGCATACACTGGAAAATTTATTAATTTATATGGACCATTAAATTAATACCATTACTCCTTATTGAATTAACGAATGCTTTACTTCAAGAAGAACCGATATATGCCTTAAAGAAATAGTTCATCCTTTTAATGATACTAAAAAAATTTCATAGTACTACACTGAACATACCGTAAAACCCTAGGGACAAGGGATTATAGTATTTCAATGAATCACTTAGAAAGTGATTCGAAATCTTAGAATAAAAGCCCCTTTGGTGATGTTTAAGGACAGGAGTTGATACCTGTTTGTGCTGTTTATCCATATATGTAGCCGAACTCAGCAATGAATTGAAAATGAGGTGGAAAGCATTGAAAGAAAAGATAACAGTTAGGCTGATCGATAATGAACATAGCAGGCATATTAATATTCCAAATGAGCCGTTTTCTCTGTTTGGAAAAATGATTCCATCCTATCAAAACGAAAAATGGAGTTATGAAACGAAGCATTACAAGCAAGAGGAAATCCGCGAAATGTGTTTTCCGGATGAAAATTATGATTTTGAAAAACTATCAGAGAACAGTATATTTCTTGGTGCCTATTATGGAGAAAAATGTGTTGCTTTGGCCGTCTTACAACACTCATGGAATAAATATATGTATCTGTATGATTTTAAAGTAAACAAAGACTATCGTGGCTATGGGATAGCTTCTCTTTTAATAGACGAAGCAAAAAAGATTAGCCAAAAACATCGTTATCGAGGGATTTACACTCAGGGACAGGACGATAATCTCGGTGCCTGCTTATTTTACGTAAAGAAAGGTTTTGAGATTGGAGGTATAGATACTAAGATCTATATGGGAACACTTCAGGAGGGGAAAAGTGACATTTTATTTTATTTAGAAAATTAGCTCACGATACAGAAATAAATAGAAGATCCAGTCGAACTAGTCAACGGTTAAAATGAACGGTGATATTGCACCGTTTGTCTTTGCTTATAGGTAATCAAGATGGGAAAGCCCCAAAATGGCTTCCCGCCCATTTCAATTTTGAGAAGAACAAGTAACTTCAAGATGAAGTTATCCGCGGTCAAGGCCAGGCGTAAGCCCGTTCATTAACAAATTTTATTAAAGCCTATACTGGTTTATTGGTAAAAAGATAGAATCCTGCAAATACATTAGTATATAAGAGATATTTCTTTTTTTGCGAGGGAGCATTCGTGTGATAAATAAACTATTTAACTATGTGAATAAATGTACTTGGTGCTTTGGTCAAATAAGACACCCTAAAAAATTCTGAGGAGGCATAGATGAAACAATACAAAATCAGAATTACTCCGTATAGCTCCAAATACGCAGAACAAACAGTGGATATGTGGCGAGATAGTAAGGAACAGGCTATTGGCCAAAAAGAAATTCACGACTTTGAAAATCACGTATATTTTATAAATCATATATTACCTGAACAGTTTCAAATAGATTTAGCGTTAATTGATGAAGAAGTTGTTGGTATGATTGCCTATAACGATAGGGAAATAAGCCAATTATATATTCATTTAGAGTATCGAGGAATAGGCATAGGTCGAAGATTACTAGATAGAGCAAAAGCACAATCAAGTGGGAGATTAACATTGTACACATTTGAAGTAAATGAAAAAGCACAACGGTTTTATGAAAAACATGGGTTTGAAATCATAAGTAGAGGACATGAAAATGAAGAGAATTTACCAGATATTCAATATGAATGGATATTCAACTAAATGATGTTATTTGGGACATTTTCCAAGAATATTTTCGTCTATACCAGGATTGACAATATCAGAATATATTAGGTGGAGACGTTTATCGCAAGCAGCATTTGCACTAAAGTATGGATATAATTCTCCAGATGACTTCAGTCGTGCTTTTAAGAACCTACACGGGTTACTCCAACAGTAGTCCGAAGTAAAGGGACTGAATTAAAATCCATTCCAAGACTTTCTTTTCAAATTACGATTAAAGGGGATGTAGAAAATGGACTATAGAATTGAAGTTTTAGATTTTGAGGTTGAGATTGTAGGAGTTAAACAAAAAGTTGTAACCAAGGATGCTTTTAATATTATCCCTAAATTATGGGAGGATGCGAATAAGAACGGATTGTTACAAAAACTCATTGATATGTCTTGGGAAAATCCACAATGTAAAATGGAAGGCATTTTAGGTGTATGTGGAAAACAAGCTGCAATTACAGATGAAGCGTTTGATTATTTTATGGGTTGCCGTTATGCAAATGAATTCTCTAACAATATGGAGAAAATAGTGATACCTAGAAGTACATGGGCTGTTTTTCCTAATATTATTGATGCATGGAAGCGTCTATACACTGAATGGCTACCTACTTCAGGATATGAATTGGCAGACCTTCCTTGCATTGAGAATCAATTGGCACCTGATAGAGTTCCTAATAGTGAGCTTTGGGTTCCTGTTATACCTAAATAATTACATATTGTACTGTTTTTGTTCCTTTGCGACCAATTTTATTAAAGAGGCTTTAGCAAAAAATCAGAGCTTTTATTGTGGCAACTTTTCTATGTGCTAACGGTTCAGGATAGATTGTGAAGGATTGTACTTAAACTCCCATGAAAATTAGTTCTTCAAGAAATGAAAAATGACAATACTTAAGAAGACCCCTACTTAATCGTTAAAAAAAAGAGGAGAGCGTAAATAAGTCTATGGATTACGGTTGACTGGATTAAGGTCAGTATCAGTATTGACACTTCCTAACTATTTTCATTCTCTGTGGTGCAGCATTTTTTTGTGCTGCATGGATGGCTAAAGGGTGCTTTAGGTAAGATAATGGGTTGCTTAGGCAGCTCTTTTTTCTTATTGAACAAACACGGCAGGTTAACGAGGTCCATCATTAATATTAGATGAAATATCTAAAACTTATAATTAGTAGAAAGGGCGAGATTAAATGTTCAATCAAAAAAGAATACGAGATTACGGAGTGGAAATTGGCCGATTAGAAACTGGTCCTCATAACGCTATCACAGATGTAAAGGGAGTAACAGTCGGGCATGTGACGCTTAGCGAAAAAAATATGCAAACAGGAGTTACAGCCATTTTGCCACACCAGGGCAATATCTTTAAAGAAAAACTGATTGCTTCCAGCCATGTGATCAACGGTTTCGGAAAAACGATGGGTACTATTCAAATGATGGAGTTAGGCACTTTAGAGACACCTATTCTGTTAACAAACACATTGAGTGTCGGATTAACTGCAGATACATTAATTGATTACATGCTGGAAAAAAATCCTGAAATTGGACGCACAACTGGAACGGTAAATCCCATAGTTGGTGAATGCAATGACATGTTCTTAAATGATATAAGGGGAAAGTTTGTGAAGCCGGAACATGTTCTTGAATCACTTGAAAATACTTCGTCTGAATTCGAAGAAGGAACAGTTGGAGCAGGGACTGGAATGCTTTGTTATTCACTAAAAGGAGGGATTGGTTCTGCTTCTCGGATGTTGGAAATGGATCATGGAAAATACACTATCGGGGTTTTGGTGTTGTCGAACTTCGGCATATTAAGCGATTTATTGGTTAAGGGCAAAGCGGTTGGTCAAGATTTGAAAGAAGCAATCCTCGATTCTTATAAAGAGGAGGATAAAGGGTCCATCATGATTATCGTTGCAACCGATCTACCAGTGTCTGAGAGGCAATTGAACCGGATAATAAAAAGGTCCGTCACAGGTTTATCTAGAACTGGTTCGATCATTACAAATGGAAGTGGCGAGGTCATCATAGGATTTTCCACAGCCACCAAGATTCCGCATGAAAAACCAGAACATCGTCTGGCAATCCCTCAAATTCATGAAGAAGATATAGATTTAGCTTTTAGAGCTGTAGGGGAAGCGACGGAAGAAGCAGTATTGAATTCACTAGTAACGGCAGAAGCTGTGATTGGACGAGATGGGAATGAAAGACCAGCTTTTAAGGATTTAATTCAGAAGTTTGATATTTTGCTTAAGTGAATTAGCAAAAGTGCAGTTAGGTTATATTCGAGCACGGTAATCTATAAGCAAAAGGAGACTGGAAATGAATATTAGAAAAGCAACTTTATTAGATGCAAGGGGAATAGCTCAAGTTCATGTAGATAGTTGGATTACCACGTATCGAAATATTGTACCTGATGAATATTTAAACCAGCTTACATACGATGCAAGGGAACAATTATGGAAAAAGAATCTTGGAAATGATAATGCCTTTGTAGCAGAAAATGAAAATGGAAAAATTATCGGTTTTGCTGACGGCGGCAAAGAAAGAACAGGAAAATATAGGAATCTAGATGGTGAACTATATTCAATCTACATATTATCAGAAAATCAATCCCAAGGCATAGGAAGATTGCTATTAAAAGAAGTGGTCAATGAATTGAAAAATAAAGGCATGAATTCCATGCTAATTTGGGTTTTAAAAGATAATCGTTCTTATGGTTTTTATGAAAAGATGTGCGGTAAAGTAGTAGATAGTAAATCCATTGAAATCTTTGGCAAACGGTTAATCGAAGTAGCATATGGATGGGAAGACATTGGCACAATAAAGTGATCTCTATCGAACCTTAAAGAGAACTGAAAGTAACTTATTCTAAAGTAATTCAAACCGCGGATTTGAAAGCTTCTACAAGTGAAATCATTGCGTATGTTTGGTTTTCATATCATATCTAATTGGAAGAGAAGGGACTTAGAAACATGTTTCTTTTCTTTTTGTTCAAGCGTGTACTTTTAAGAACAGGTACAAAAAAGGTAGATCATAGTTTCTCCGATTGAGATACAATGATAGGTAAAAGTACCGCTTTTCGAATATTCAACTAACGCAGAAGTTTAGTTGAAGAGCGTTGTTTAACTTGTGTTCAACAATCGGGCCAGATTGTGAAAAGGTTGCGGTAAAACAAACAAAGGAGTTGGAGAAATTTGAAGCGAATATTATTACTATTTTTAATGGTTTCTGGCTTTCTAACTGGATGTGGGGAGAATAAAGTAACTATTTCAGAAATTAATTTAGAAAACGCAAATGACAATGTGAAAAGTTTTATTGAGAATGTAGAAAATGATGAAAAAGGTACAGGAACTGGTATTTATATATACAACGATTCTAAAAATCAACGCTATTTGTATCTTAATCAAGATTTCTTGGATGATGGAAGAGGTTTTGGAGATATAGATATCAAAACGGACGAAAATTCGATCAACATTTACCTGAACGACATTTCTATTTCTGAGGGGGAAGAGGACACATATAAGTTATTTAAAATCAATTTCAAAGGGGACTATGAGTACCTAAAAGTTTTTAAGAATGGTGAGGAAACCCATTTTGGAGGGATTGGGGTTTAGTTTGATTGTTTAATATACGCTTCTTTTTTTCTCCAACTACCTGGTGCTTTAGTCAAAAATCATTGAGTTGAAACGGCTCTTATTGCAAGTTCAACTGACGGGGGAGATTAGTTGAATAAGAACAAAGGAAATAAGGCTGTAATGGAGAAATATTATCGAAAGGTATAGGAGGAGTAAAGCGTGACCGAAATAGATCTATTGACAGTTACTCACGATCCTACGGGAAAAAATATAAAGCGATTTAATGAATTACAAAAAGAATTTGAAGGTATTTATTCAGAGATTTTTATTGCAATTAGTGAGGAATCGTCAATTGAATTAATAAAGGAAATGGAAAGTAGCGTGTTCAATGTTAAAATAATTCCTAAAGAGGGTGCGGCACAGGCACGAAGAAAAGTATTAAATTTTGGGCTCACTGGTAAAAGTCAATATTATCATTATTGTGACTTTGATCGAATATTAACTTGGGGGAAAAACCATTTAGATGAATTAAAAAATATAGTATTAGACATTCCAAATCATGATTATCAAATTTTAGGTCGTACCGAAAGAGCAATGAAAACACACCCAATAGAATGGATTGAAACAGAGAAGATTACAAATAAGATCTGTTCTTTAGAATTAGGAAAAGAAGTTGATATTACAGCTGGTTCTTGTTCTTTTTCAAGAGAAAGTGCTGAATACATAAACAGAAAATCAAAAGAAAAAATGACAGATGCTGAATGGGCGATGATAGCACTTAGAATTGCAAAATTAGATGTAGACTATCGCCCCGTGGAAGGCTTAGAATATCACGAAGAAACGAATGGAATCTCGAGGATTATTAGTGATACTGAAAAATGGTTAGGTCGATTGCAACTTAGTTTAATTATCAGTGAAACTGCAACTAAAACAGGCAAGTAAAAATCCTTGTTCAACTAACGCTGCAGATTAGTTGAACAAGGATCCCCCTCTGTTAGGATAGAAGTCGTACGAGGCTAACGTGATATGATTAAGTAAATTACACGGAGGTCGATCGATATGACAAAACAAAATGGAACA
>NZ_JBIWEX010000034.1:0-30723 GCF_044762745.1 Psychrobacillus sp. NPDC096426
TTGCCCATGCAAAAACACCTCCGATTTAAGTACTTGTTTTAAGTGTACCATTACCGAAGGTGTTTTATATTGTCTCACTATTTTAGGTTAGTCCAGAAGCTCCTATTGAAACGCTGCTAGCCCTTTATGTTCGCTTTCACGAAGAAGCTAAAGTAGATGATTCCTTAAATGATAAAGGAAGAGCTGCATTTAAATCGTTAGAAGATGGTGATACAGAAGCATTAGCACTTTGGGAAAGGTTTCGGAACGAATCACTTAATGAATTTCAAAAAATATATAATTTACTTGGAGTATCCTTTGATTCTTTCCAAGGGGAAGCTTATTATAACGACAAAATGGATCCTGTTGTAGAGGAACTACAACAAAAGAATTTATTAATGGAATCTGATGGCGCACTGGTAGTAGACGTTGGTGAACAATTACCTCCTTGTCTCATAAAAAAATCCGATGGTGCAACTTTGTATGCGACGAGAGACATTACAGCTGCCATTCATCGGAAACAAACATATGATTTTGTAAAATCTTTGTATGTAGTGGGAAATGAACAAAGCCTTCACTTCGCGCAGTTAAAGATCGTATTAAATAAAATGGGCTATGAATGGTCAGATGCTTTTCATCATATCCCTTTTGGCTTAATCTTAAAAGATGGGAAAAAGTTATCGACTCGTAAAGGGAAAATTGTTTTACTAGAAGAAGTGTTGCGTGAAGCAATTCAGTTAGCTGAGGAGACAATCGAAGAAAAAAACCCTCGATTAGTCAATAAAAAAGAAGTGGCAAAAGAAGTAGGTGTCGGCGCTGTTATCTTTAGTGATTTAAAACAACACCGAAAGCATGATATCGAATTTGACTTAAAGAAAATGCTACAAACAGAAGGTGAAACCGGTCCTTATGTACAATACACTTTTGCAAGAGCATGTTCCGTTTTACGAAAAGCATCTGCACAAAACACTTTTATAATTACTGAAGTAAATGATTATGAATGGGAAGTTATTAAATCGCTCGAGCAGTTTCCATCGGTTATTCAACGGGCAACAGTCGAATACGATCCATCTTTACTAGCAAAATATGCAGTGCAGTTAGCGCAAACATTCAATTCTTTTTACGGTAATGTGCAAATAGTGAAGGATTCCAATTATTTGTCTTATCGACTTGCACTCGTTCAATCTGTTGTCATTGTATTAGAAGAATCATTAAAATTACTTGGTATTAAAGCACCTGTAGAAATGTAAATACCCAGGAACTACTGTCGAAAGTCCAATTCTCCCCTCCTTTTATAAATACGTTAATCAATAGAAAGGTGAAATTAATTGGATAATAAGGAGCCATGTAGTAAACGGGCAAGGTTCATACTAATAGAGGCAGAAGAGGTCCAATGGGCTTTGAAGGTCCACCTGGGGTCCAAGGGCCTTCAGGTGTCGCTGGACCAGTTGGTGGAATTGCTGAATTTGCATACATTTTCAACATTGGTAAACAGCGTCTAAAATAACGATTAAATATAGTGGGATTTACGAGTTCATCCATCACGTTACTGGAAAACAACCCAATCAGCTAACCCTATTTGCTAACGGTATAGAAGCAACTAATACTACCTTTGGTGCAGATGACGGAAACGCACAGGATCTTGGTATTCAAATCCTTCAATTAGAGAACAATACCGAGTTAACGCTTAGAAATCATACATCCATACTTAGCCACCTCGACTTGTTAGTAAATGCAGGTGGCACACAAACAAGTGTCAACGCGGTAATTACTATTAAAAAACTTTCCGCAGATTAATAGAAAAACATAATTCAAACAAAAAACATCCCGCCTATGTCTCCAATCGGCGGGATGTTCTTAGTTAAATTTTAAATTGCCGCACCATTTCGTTTAATCTATCAGATATCGCCGTTAACGAACCTGCAGCCATTTGAATTTCTTCCATCGATGCTAACTGTTCCTCTGTAGCCGCTGCTATTTCATGTGTACCTTCAGCACTCTCTTTGAATAGTCCTGAAACTTCTCCATATCTTTGCGCAACCGTCGTAAAGTCCGTAGTCAGTTGTTCGGTTACCGCTGCAATTTCTTGTACTTTTCCGGACACCTGCGAAATAGATTGAATAATTTCCTGAAATTGAACGGAAGTAACAGATGTCAATTGGATTCCATTATTCACATTTGTTTTAACTTGTTCAATTGTACTAACCGTATCATTTGTAGTATTTTGGATGCTGGTGATCAATGCTCTAATCTGATTGGCTGATTTACTCGATTGTTCCGCTAATTTTCGTACTTCCTCCGCAACAACCGCAAACCCTTTTCCATGCTCACCCGCTCTAGCCGCTTCAATTGCAGCATTTAAAGCGAGTAAATTCGTCTGATCTGAAATTTCGTTAATAATTGTTGTAATTTCCCCGATCTTAATAGCGTCTTCTGCCAAAGAGTTAATATTTTCGTCGGTTGCACTTACAGATTGATGAATGACTTCCATGGAGGTCACTATCTCTCTCACGGACTTCTCGCCACTATCAGCTTGTATACTAACTTCATTTGTTTCTTCAGATACTTCCGCCGTATTAAGTGTCATACTTTGCAGCATTTGCAATGATTGCTCGACAGCAATAGAACTTTCATTCAATATCTTTGTTTGATCACCCATGCTTATGGAAACATTTTGGACATTTTCTGCAATTTGATTGGATGTTCGTTTCGATTCATCTGCACTAGCTGAAAATTCTTCCGCCGACGAAGCAGCCTGTGCAGAAGAAAAACTAATTTGCTGAATCATTTCTTTTAAGGAAGTAAGAAACTGGTTAAACGAAGTTGCTACTTCACCTAGCTCATCTTTGTTTTTCACGTGGAGAGCTTTCGTTAAATCCCCATCTCCACAAGCAATTTCATTCATCTGTTCCTTTAATTGACGTAGAGGAACTAATATAGCTTTCAATAGAATTACACTCAATACGATGCCAAATATTACTGACACTAAGGAAATTCCGACTAAAACCGCTTGGCTTAATGTAGATTGAGATTTCAAACTTTCCCCTAATTCTGCTGTTTTACTATCTAGCTGTTCGATGAATGCTTCAAAGGATGGATCTAATACTTCTTTCCGAATTCTACGTTCTTCCCCAAAATGAATTTCTTCTGACTTCGTTCGATTTATCGCATTGTTTTGAATGACTAGTTGGCTTTGTTCCCAAAACTGCTCGTAATCGGCTTTAATATTGTCCATCGTTTCCTTAGTGGAAGACGTATTCGAGAGAGCAATCAATTTATCTAATTGTTCTTGAATATTTTTAGACTTTTCTTCCATTTGCTTCGCATATGTATCGTCGCCCGTGAGGAGAAGCGCACGCTCATCATTAGAAAGACCAGCAAGGCGGTATTGGATTTGTTTCGCTATTTTTTGCATTTCCATCAGCGTATTTAATTCGTTATTTTTTGCTACTGTATGAGATAAACTCCACGTTGCAAACCCACCAACGACAACGATAGATATGACTAAAATGGAAGTAACAAGAATCAGCCTTGTTTTAATTCGCATATCTTTCTCCTTTACTATTAGAAATTTTTCATTCTACAGTATAACAGAGAAAAATAGTACATGCCTTGAATTCAAACAATAATTATTTATAAAAATTTTCAGGTATCGCCCCGAAATTTCTTTTATGATAAAGCAATGGATTTTTATCTTCATTATGAATATGGATAACTTCTCCAATGAAAATAATATGGTCTCCAGCATCAATTTGCTTCGCAGTTTTGCATTCTAATTGAGCAAGTGAACCAGACAACACAGGTAATTGTCTTGCTGACTCTTCCCATTTACACTGGCTAAAACGATCCTCTACTTTAGAAGCAAATAAACTACAAATATCCGCTTGATCATCCGCCAAAATATTTACTGCAAATTTTTCCGCCTCTATAAAGGCAGGATAGGAACCCGACTTTTTATCAATAGACCATAATATGAGTAAAGGATCTAAAGAAACAGAAGCAAACGAATTGACCGTTAATCCTACTGGATTATTGGCATCATCAAAAGTTGTCACAACTGTTACACCCGTTGGATAATTTCCTAACGCTTTTTTGAATTCATCTTGTGCAGTACTTACATTTACGCTTACCATTAAAGTACACTCCCATTCTTGGTTACTTTACAATCACAACACGATGTTCCACTGGCTCTATTAACTTATTCTTAGGGGATGCAATAGGGTTACCAAATGGCAGCTGGGCAATAAGTTCCCATTTTTCTTGGATACCCCAAGATTCTTTCACTTCTTTTGAAAGTTCTGGATAGAAGTGTTGCAAGCTCGCCCCAAAACCTTCTTGTTCAAGTGCCGTCCAAACCAAATACTGTAACATGCCGGACGCTTGATGAGACCAAACAGGAAAATAATGTTCCACGCTTGCAAATTTCTCTTGAAATGATTCCACAACAGAATAATCTTCAAAAAACAACACCGTACCATAACCACTAGCAAAACCTTCAAATCGACTTTGTGTAGAAGTAATCTTTTCTTCTACAAGTCCTTGTTTCACTGATTCAAATGCTAGTTTCCAAAACTTTTTATGCTGATCACCTAATAGCACAACAACTCGCCCTGTTTGCGAATTGAATGCAGTAGGTGTGTGTTTTACAACTAAATTTACTATATCTTGTATTCTTTCATCGGATATAATCTTTTCATCATTAATGCTATAAATAGAGCGCCTACTTTGGACGGCTGAATAAAAACTTTTGGTCATTTGGAATTCGCCCTTTCATTCTTCATAATTCTAGTCGGAAGCATTTCACATGCACATCTACGTTATGAAAGTCTTTTGATTCATCACGCTTAAAACCAAGATGTTCATACAATCGGATCGCTTGAGTCATGTTCGCACCTGAATGTAAATATAAAAAGCTAGCCCCTTTTTCTTTTGCGTAGCTCGCACTTTCCTTTAACAATGCCTTCGCAATTCCTTTTCCTCTTGCATTTGGACTCACTGCAAGCAATCTCACAATCGGATCCACTATGCCGATCTCCGAATTTTGATAAGCAGCTTCTGAGTTCGTGAATAATTGTAACGTCCCTAACAATTTCCCTTCACTTTTTGCTACTAATACTCTATCTATCGCTGGATTATCTAGTGAATGTTTAATACTATCCAAATACTCTTGCCAAGTCTCTGTACTAAAATCACTTTCATATTGTCCGTAACTTTCTACTAACAATTCCGCTACAGCTTCTTTGTCAGCCTCTCTCAATGTATCGATTGTAATTATACTCGCCATACTATTCCTCCTAAAAATGAGACTCAAAAACTTTGAATATCCAACCGATAGCATTTTACTAGGAAATTCAATTTATTAAACTCTTTCGATGTGTCACGTTTAAAACCTAAATATTCATATAAGCGGATTGCTTTGGACATTTTATCACTTGTATGTAAATAGATGTGATCAGCGCCTACTGCATGTGCATAGGCGATACTTTCTCTAATCAGTGCTTGTGCAATACCTTTCCCTCTAGCAGCTGGACTTACTGCAAGCATCCGAATAATTGGAGAGTAAATTTCCAATTCTGGTCTGTTATATGCCATTTCTGAATTTGTGAATAATTGTAGCGTCCCCAAAACATCTTCTCCATCTTTAGCAACTAAAAATTTTTCTACTTGGGGATTATTTACAGAAGAAGCCAAATCAGAAGCATAATCCAACCAATCTTGTAGGTTTGCATACGAATCCTGGTATTGCGCATAACTTTCTACTAGTAATCGGCCAACAGCCACTTTATCATTTTCCTTTAATGTATCTATTGTAAGCACACTTGTCATAGCAAAACCTCCATCTGTTCAATCTCTATCATATACTAAGCTACTCCGCCCTTACTATATTGCTGTACTTTCTTTTCAATTAAATAATAAACACCCTCCATAATGATCGAGATTCCCCAATAGATTAATCCAGCAGCTATAAATGATTCTAAAAACTTTAAATTAGATGATGCCACTATATTAGCTGTGCCAGTTAATTCTTTTTGAGATACGAGAAAAGCAATGGAAGTGGTGTGTAAAAAACCAACTGAAAGATTTGTGAAATTAGGAATAGACTTTGCTAAAGCTTGCGGCAGTAAAATCCGTCCCATAGCTTGAAGAGTGCTCATGCCTATAGAATAAGCAGCTTCCATTTGACCTTTTGCAACACTTGAAATACCAGAGCGAATAATTTCAGATAAATACGCACCTGCTGTAAGGGATAGTGCGAATAGCACATATAAGACAATTGGTATTTTGTTTGTTTCAAACGGAAGATTGAAAGAGTTTATAACACTATCTAGCATCATCGGAATACCAAAATAAATAAGCATAATGTGCATAATCGCTGGTGTACCTCGGAAAAAAGATACATAGCCATTGGCAATCGAATATAATCCCTTCACTTTATACTCCCGTATTAACGTAACTACTAAACCTATTAAGAAACCGATGACTACTGGAATAATGGCTAGCATTAATGTTAGTGGAATTGCTTTTGCAATTTCTTTAAACGCCACCCAAATAAATGGAATATCAATTACCATGGTTATATGCTCCTTTCACTTGATTCATCAGAAGTACCTCACTTCTATAAGTAGTAGAATAAATCCAAGATGCATTAAATTAAAGGGAGTCTAAACTCCCTGCTCCGGCGGATGCCACAAATTTTGAAAGGAGTATTAGAATGATGTTAGCCTAAAATCGTCGCATCCATGCGACAACAGCTAACTGACCTGCATCACGCAGGACTAAGCGCAATTCAAAATTTGGACGCAATTATGCCGAGGCGTAATTTATTTATCAAGCAACTGAAGCATCTGTTCCCTGATAACGGTTTGTATATTTTTCAAATACTTTAAATCCTTTTTCTAGTATTAATACAACCGCGTAATAAATGACAGATAGTGCAATGTAAACTTCTAAAGCATGTGCAGTTGCAGCGATTATCGTTTCCCCTCGCCCCATCATATCCATTATTCCAATCGTAAAAGCTAATGAAGTATCTTTCAATGATCCAATGACCGTATTAGCGATATTCGGAAATGCCACTCGAATCGCTTGCGGGAATATGATGCGAGTAAAGTTTTGAAAAGGAGTCATCCCAATAGTATAAGCCGCTTCCGTTTGCCCGAATTCTACCGCGGAAATCGCCCCTCGGAAAATTTCTGCGAATATAGTACCATTACTTAATGAATACGTGATAATGACAAAGAATAATGCATCCATTCTAGTAATATCAATATTTACGAGCATTAAAACAGCAGGTAGTCCATAAAACACTAAGAATAATTGAATGATTATTGGAGTTCCTCTTATAAACGATATATAGAGCGTCACTATTTGTTTTAATATTGGAATATGGAACAACTTTGGTATAGCTGCTGCTAAACCGATTATCGTTCCTAGAATGATAGATGCAATTAAAATTTCTAGCGTTACACCGAGATATTTCACTAATGTTGGAATAAACTCAAAAATTAATAAAGGATCAAATACTTTTCCCATTTGTTCCACTCCCTTCCTTCTGCGGGATAAGGATTAGAATTCAACTGAATAATCCGCTCCAAGCCATTCTTTGCTTAATGCACTTACTTTTCCCTCTTCTTTCAATTCAGTTAATGCTTCGTCAATACGCTTTTGAAGCGTTGTGTTCCCTTTTTGAAGTAAGAAGTAAACTTTGGAATTGAGTAAAGTATCACCTACAACTTTTTGTTGTGCGTCTGATTGTTCGTTAAGAAAATCCACAGCAAATGGCGTTGAGATTGTTGCATCCACACGACCTGTGCGAAGTTGATTAATAATATCTGATGAACCAGAAGTATAGATAATTTCTGCACCAAGATTGTTTTCTTTGTTATATTTCTCAATATATACAGCTGAGTTACTCGTAGCTGTAGTAGCTATTTTTTTTCCTGCTAAATCATCGATAGATTGTATGCTTTCATTGTCTTGATGAACCGTTACTTTTAACGGGAAAACATTATACGGCACTTCATTAAACAAGAACTTCTCTTGGCGTTCTTCGTTTACTTCCATTTGATGTGCGATAAAATCAATTTTGTTTGTTTCTAAGCTCAGCAATAAGTTAGAAAAATCCATCGTTTTGAATTCAAATTCATATTCTTCTAATTTTTCATCGATTGCACGTACTAATTCCACATCGTAACCAGTTAGATTACCATCCTCATCTAAAAAACAAATATTAGGAAATTGTGTACCAGTACCTACGATGATCTTTTGTACATTTGAGTTGTCTTCCGATGTTTTTGAACTCGCTTCATTTGAAGAACATGCACCTAGTAGTGCTACCGCTACTACTAATAAAATTGTTAAGGCTTTTTTCAATTATTTTCCTCTTTTCGTATTTGTTTAGTTGGTATTAAGTCAAAAAAATTATACATTAGCTGGTTCTAGAGCCGCTTTTAAATACTCTAATCCAACCTCTGTTACTCCTCTATAAACAGTTCCTTCACCAATTTCAACAACCGGTACGTGGCGAACGCCATATTTCATTTCTAAAATATCGCGGAATTCATCGTGATTCGTAACATCTACTGTTTTATAAGCAATATTTTGCTCAGTTAAATATTCCTTCACTTCATTGCAATAACTACATCCTTCTTTGGACCATACAACAACTGATAGATTTTGTGCCATGTTTTTCTCCTCCAATTTTATGAATGAACTACTTCTTTCCATAGACTTTTCGGACTTAATAATTCAAAAGAGCGAAGTCTTTGTTCTGGATTTGGAATTGGTGTATGTAAGATAAATTCATCTACTCCATACGCTTCATGTAAATCGTCCAAAGCCGCCTTTACTTGCTCGGGAGTTCCATAAATGATATCTGCATCATATTGTTTCACTTCGTATGCTTCGCCGGACTCTTTTCCGAATTTTTCCGCTTGTTCTACGGTTTGTAATGATAATGTACGACCACTTGCTAAATGTACTTTTATTATTTTTTGGTCGCCCGCAAGTTCTTTTGCCTCTAATTCGGTAGACGCCGTTATTACTACAACAGAAACGATAAATTTACCTTCTGGATAAATTGTACGAAACGTAGTTGAAGCTTCTTTCAAGATTGCGTTGTCCGTATTTATAAATCTTGCAAAAGCAAATGAAACTTTTAGCTCTGCCGCAAGCTTCGCACTATTCTTACTTGCTCCTAATAAATATGTTTCAGGTTTTACAGGAGGTATCGGAGTTGCTTGAATACTAGCAAATTCATGTGTTTCGGAAACATTAGCATGTATAAGCTGTTGCAAGAAAGCTAATCGTGCTTCAAAGTCCTCCCCTGTATTCAATGTTCCATATTGCAATGCCTTTGTGGAAAGAGGCAATCCACCAGGAGCTTTCCCAATTCCTAAATCTACTCTTCCAGGTTCAAGTGTGGATAGCACGTGAAAGTTTTCCGCTACTTTGTATGGACTGTAATGCTGTAGCATAACTCCACCAGAACCAACTCGAATAGTTTTTGTTTTCGCTAACAAATAGGAAACTAAAACTTCCGGTGATGAACCCGCAACTGTATCTGAGTTATGGTGTTCTGATACCCAAAATCGTTCATATCCCCACACCTCTGCTTTCTGAGCTAAATCTACTGTTTTTTGCAAAGCATCATAGTTAGATACACCTTCAACGACTGGACTTTGATCTAATATCCCTAATTTATAACTCATACACTTTCCTCCGTTCCAAAATACCTCTTTTTTAAATTGAATATTCTAGCTCAGGTGTCATTCTTTTCAAGAATTGTTTTGTACGGTCTTCTCTAGGTGTTCTAAAAATGTCGTGAGGAACGCCTTCTTCGACAACTACACCACCGTCCATGAAAATGACTCTATTAGATACTTCTCGTGCAAAATTCATCTCATGCGTAACAATGATCATTGTGATACCTTCCCGAGAAATTTTCCGAATTACATCTAATACTTCTCCAACAAGTTCCGGGTCTAATGCTGACGTTGGCTCATCGAAAAGAATTACTTCTGGATTCAAAGCTAATGCCCGCGCTATGCCCACACGTTGTTGCTGCCCACCTGATAACTGAAGAGGATACGCCTCTACCTTTTGCTCTAAGCCCACTTTCTTCAACATTTCAAGTGCAATTCCACGAGCTTCTTTCACATTCACTTTTTGAACAACTACTAATCCTTCCATCACATTTTGTAAAACTGTTTTATGTTGGAATAGATTGTAACTTTGAAATACCATCGCCGATTTTCTTCGTAAATGATAAATATCTTTTTTATGCACTTTTTTTGAATCGATTGTAACATCGTCTATCGTGATAATTCCTTCATCTGGTCGTTCTAAATAGTTAAGGCAACGCAATAATGTCGTCTTTCCAGAGCCGCTTGGGCCTAATATTGAGATGACGTCACCTTTATCAACTTGTATATCTATTCCTTTTAGAACTTCATTTTTTCCGAACTTTTTATGAAGATTAGTAATAGAAATCATTTTATCCCTCTTCTGAATCAGTATTTGTAACCTGTTGATTTTCGCTCCAGGCGGTCGCTTTCCACTACAATCAAATAAGTGTATCCAAATTCAACAATTAAAACTAACATAGCCAAACAGTATTACACGAACTGTTTCACATATCGACTTTCCAAAAACGGAAGTCCTAAATTTCCTCTTAAAGTGTCTGCTTCATACTCTTCACGATATAAACCACGTTTTTGTAAGATTGGGACAACTTTTTCGACAAAATCGTCTAATGTGTGCGGCGCTTGCGTTGCAATAATAAAACCATCTGCACCACGCTCTTCAAACCATTTTTGTACTAAATCTGCAATTTTTACAGGAGTTCCAATAAACTCTGAACGTGGAGTTGCTTCTCTTAATGCCACTTGACGAAGCGTCAGCTTTTGCTCCTTTGCTTCTTTTTTTATACGATCTGTATGGCTTTGGAAGCTATTTTTTCCGATGTCACCTAAGTCAGGAAAAGCTTCGTCTACTGGATATTGAGAGAAATCATGGTGATCAAAGTAACGACCTAAGTACGCTAAAGCTCGATCAATCGATACTAAATTAGCAATCTCTTCGTATTTTCTTTCCGCTTCTTCTTCCGTATCACCAATAATAGGCGAGATACCTGGGAAAATATTTAACTGATCTGGGTTACGTCCAAATTCAGTAGCCTGTTGTTTCACATCTTCATAAAAACTTTTTGCAGATTCAAGCGTAGGATGCATTGTAAAAATAGCATCGGCTCCTTTTGCTGCGATCGTTTTTCCTGCCCCTGAAGATCCCGCTTGGAATACTACTGGCTGACCTTGTTTCGAACGACCAATATTTAATGGTCCTTGTACAGAGAAATACTCGCCTTTATGATTTAGATGATGTAATTTCGAAGGATCGAAAAACACATCATTTTCTTTATCTCCTACAAATGCATCATCTTCCCAAGAGTCCCATAGACCTCTTGTTACTTCTAAATACTCTTCTGCAATCTTATATCTTGTGGCATGATCCGGATGCTGTTCAATTGTTTTATTGAAATTAAGTGCAGTGCTTTCTAAAGGCGTCGTCACCAAATTCCATCCTGCACGCCCTCCGCTAATATGATCTAGCGATGCGAATTGACGAGCAACTGTAAAAGGGTCACTGTATGAAGTAGACACCGTGCCTACTAAACCAATACGAGAAGTTACAGCAGCAAGTGCCGATAAAATCGTTAAAGGCTCGAAACGATTTAAGAAATGTGGAATCGACTTTTCATTAATAAATAATCCATCTGCAATAAAAACTAAGTCAAATTTACCTTTTTCTGCTTTTTGGGCTTGTTGCTTATAAAAATCCAAACTCACACTTGCATCTGTTTTCACTTCTGGATGTCTCCAACCAGAAATATTACCGCCTACTCCATGAATAATTGCACCAAATCGTATCTGTCTTTTGTTCGTCATTTGAATTCCTCCTTTTATCAATTACACCTCGGCGTAATTGCGTCCAGATTTTGAATTGCGCTTGCGCAATATTTAAACCTAGTTAACTGATATGATTAATATATATTTTGTGTTGAATCCTATGCTAACACTTTATCTAGGTGAATTACAATACATTTATTGATAGAAAAATTTATAATACTGATAGAGAAAGTCTATCAATGAGTTTGAAATCTCTCGACGGATTGAGCTATATCTCCCCACAATTGCCACTTCGTAACTTCTTGATTTGCATAAGTGAGAAAGACATGTTGCTTTATTTGAATTAAATGTGCGACATTAATTTCGATCAATTCTCCACTTGCTAGTTCATTTTTTATGCATAAATAAGGTAAAAATCCAATCGCACAACGGTTTTTAATAATAGATTTCGCTACCTCTAAATGATCTACTTGGAATTCAATTCTCGGTTCCACTTTCCCCACTTCAAATAATTTATGAATTCGATTCCAGTCAAAAGCTCCACACTCAAAAAATACCATTGGTTCTTCCGCCAAGCGATTAGCAGTTATATTTTCTTCGTATTGCAAAGGATGATTTGGATAAACAACTAGTTTTACGGAATTATCTAGTAGTTGTTGTTTTTGAAGTCCATCATTAGTCGTGTCCTTTATAAAAGCTATGTCTACTTGTTTCTGCAAAAGCTTTTCAATTAAAACATCATTTGGCGCTGAGATAAATTTAAAACGTAATTGCGGATTTGCTTGTTTCCACAATGGCAACGAAAAAGGAATAAAATATTGTGAAGTAATGATATTAGCACCAATAACCACTTCTTCTTGTTCATCTCTTTCCTTCATTATTTTTTTTCCCTCTTTATACGTTTGAATAATTTGTTCTGCATAAGGTATAAATTCTCGCCCATGCTCCGTAAGCAAAAGCCCCCTGCCATGGCGAGTAAATAATTCAGTATTCAATTCTCTTTCTAATGTTTTAATTCTTGCAGTCACAGTCGGTTGGGACAAAAACAATGCATCCGCTGCTTTATGAATGCTTTTTAACTGCACGACATACATAAACGCTTCCAAATGATCGATATTCATTTTCTATCCCTCTTTTCTTTTTCTATCATCATAATCAAATTATCCCTAGTGGTAAAGTATGTTTTAGAAAATAAAAGTAGCTAAATCGAAATATTCCGACTTAGCTACTACTTTTTTCATTTTACTAACCTTATAAAGTCTTGTTCTCCTACAATTTCAATAGGGTATCCTTGTTCAATCAATGCTTCTACTCTGCGCATTTTTGTACTTTTAATTCCTTGTACGTACTTATGTAAATCTTTATCTCCTACTACTAGAAAGTTCGTTGTAGCATCTACTTGCCCCTTGCAAAAGGCACCACAATTGGATGCATATTGTGCAGCTATTGGTCTTGTCATGGACACCATTTTTCCTGTAAATACAATATTTGCTCCGTAAAATGGATGCTTTGTATTAAGCGGAATACTTTCTGCCACAATCGAATGCAAAGATGCATCTCCGGAACTCTTTCTTGAGCGAGTCGGTTTTTTATTTGCCGAGGCAGGGCTTCCTAATTTAAGCTTATGCAAAGTAGAAAGCTCTTGAATAGAGTTAGTTTGTGTTTTTTTCATCGCTTCTAGCGCGATTAATGCGGAAGCTCGGGCATCTTCCAGTGCATCATGGTGTCTCAAGCTTATACTTAAATAATTTGCGACAGTTGAGAGTTTATGATTGTACAAATTCGGCCATACCTTCTTGGCAATTCGGTAAGAGCATCCATATTGAAAGCTCGGTTCCGGTTCATGAATCCTTTTTAAAGAGTCTCGTAACACTCCGATATCGAAGCTTGCATTATGCGCAATGATCGTTTGATTGTCGATATACTGTTTAAAATTAGGCCAATACTCTTCGAATGTCGGTGCGTCATGTACCATATATTCCGTAATTCCATGAATTTTCGTATTATAATAATGAAATTCACTTAATGGGTTGATCAATGTATGCACTTCTTCTTGGATTATACCATTTTTCACTTTCACTATGCCGATTGAGCAAACACTAGAACGTACACTATTTGCAGTCTCAAAGTCGATCGCCACGAAGTCCATCTTATCCCACCTTGCTTTGTTCGAATATACATATTATCTCATAGATTTCTAGCTAATCAATTACGCCTCGGCGTAATTGCGTCCAGATTTTGAATTGCATTAGCGGCCAACAGGATGTAGGTCATGCATTCGTTGCGACAAAAGTTCTTTTGCGACGAGCTTTGCGCAGGAGCACGAAGTCGTGAACTTAGAATGCCTATCTTAACTACTCCCTTCAAAATCTGTGACATCCGCCGGAGGCTTAACTTGACTCAGCAGAAGTCAAGTTAAAACCCCTTGCATGGTTGCAAGGGGTTGATGTTACTACCACTACCCTGTTAATATAGTCTATTTTTTGGTGGTTCATTTAATTTCTCTTTTATTTCTCTTCTTTCTTCATATTGTTCTGGAGAAATGCGCTTTTCTCCACCAACTAAATATGGATCGGTCGCAAATGTCTCGCCGCGTTCAAAACGATCTTGCGGTTCATCGAAGCGACCAATTGACGGATCATCTGCATACGTTAATACATCCGTGTATAGAACGATTGCCCCTCTTGCAACTTCCCCTGCATAGCGTTCCGTTTCTTCAGCAGATAAACCCAGCTTACGGAGACCTTCTGTTATGGCATCTTCACCAGTAAAAAACGATTTAAATCTATCCACAAACGTTCCCGCCTCATGAGTAGATACTTCGGAATGACGATTTAATGTAAATAAATGAGCATTTTCTTGCGATATTACATGGATATCACTTTCCGCATATCCTTGTTCTTGCAGGAGTTCCAACTTTTCATACATCTCTTCTTCTGAACGAGCTACTTCAATTCGTCGATTTGATTCAATGTTCATCGTATTTCCTCCTATTTTTTGTCTTGTTTATGTTATACCCTGCACTTGCCCCAAAATAAACGCTCTAGTAATTATTTAATAATCTTGTAATATTAGAAACAAAAAAAAGAAGAGTTGCAAAAAGCTACTCTTCTTACCCTTTAATATTCGCTTTACGAAATCCTTGCACTACATCCATCACAGCAAATATGAGCCATATTAAAATAACTCCCAATTTGACAGGACTTTGAAGCTCAAAATTGAAATGGAATAAATCCTCCAAATACTTATAGAACTCTATGTTAATCAAACTATTATCATTCATTATTATGATAATCACGATTGTAGAAACGACCGTTCGTACAGTATTCATAATAGCTACTTTTGTAGTCCATTGCTCAGCAATCAATTTATTGAAAACAAAAGCAACTTCTACGAGTAGCATAAATAAAACAATTAACCAATAGGAATGTAATACCTCTTGATTGAAAGTAGGTATTACAAACTGGAGCTTCCCTTCTACCTTTTCATATACACCAATTAAACGAAACGCATTGAAATAGACGATTACAAAGATTGCAATCCAGAAAAAGCTACCAAAAATATCGGCTTTAGATATTTTCTTTTCTTTTCGAATGTACGGTATACTTTTCAAATCATCGGGTGTCCATTCTTTCCAGTTCGGAGTAAGCGGTGATTTTTCTTTCGAAGCATCTGTACGCTCTACAATAGCAAAGACAAGTGTAATCCAGAAAAATGTCTGAATCGACGAGCTGATTATTCCCCAAATACCATGCCCAACAACTGAAAGCATTGTACCAAGTATAGCTTCCTCCCCATTATAAGTAATAATATTCTCTGTAATAACGACGATTAATGTAAGAATTGCCACAAGTGGAATAATCATTTTCAATAATGTCACATACACATCAAAGTATCTTGGACCTATTAAATGCATTGGCCTATCTGAATACCCACTTGCAAGCAATGCTGGATTTCCTAGACTTGCAAGTGCTTCCTTCACTTCATTCTCTGCGTAATTTTCCGGGAGCATATCTTCAATAGTTGACCTTAGCTCTAGTGCAATGTCTTTCCGGCTCTTTACAGGAAGTCTGCGCGTTACTTCCTGTATATAAATATCAATCAGATGCATTTTCCACATCTCCTTTCAATAATGTTTGAAGTTCTCTTGTCGTTTTTTCCCATTCGTCTTGCAGCTGTTCCAAAATTTCTATTCCATATTCGCTTAATACGTAGTATTTTCTCGGTCTACTTTCCGTAGTATCCCAACTGCTTTTGACAAGTTCTTGTTTTTCCAAACGACGAAGCAAAGGATATAAAGTACTTTGGTCAATCGAGACGCCGGACTCCTCCAATAGTTGAACTAAAGAATAACCGTATTGAGGAGTCCTAAGCTGGCTCAAAACAGCAAGTGTCAACGTTCCTCTCCGCAATTCTGTTATTAATGAACTTAATAATTTACTCATATTTCACCTCACTTTCTTATACTATATGTCGTACACTATATTTATACTGTGTATAATACACTATTATTTTATTTAAAGCAATATTTTTTACACATAGAAAGACCACAAATGCATTTTGAATGCATCTTGTTATCCACTCCTTTATTTTCTAATCTTTCCTATGATGAAGTGTTGGGCGGACACTTCTCCAAACAACACAAGAAATAAACACAAAAAAAGTCGTGAAATTATTCACGACTCTGTGGATGCTTAACCGGGATAACGCTTTTCACTTGCCGATGTCGACTTCGTTGCATCTTTATTTTCTTCGTCTTTCACTTTTTCATTCAATTCTTCTACTGGAATCGGATCGACTGTTTTCATCTCTTCATCTATATCGAAGATGCTTTCTTTTTCTGTCTTGACCAAATCAGGGCTGTCTAATATACGACCAGGAATATCTTGTTTCTCACGATCATCGTTTGGTTTCTTTGTCATATGAATCTCTCCCTTGATTGTTTTTATTTGTTTATCCTATTTATAGATTGTTAAACATTAGTCATCTTCTACGAAAGTTAATCCACAATTTGTAACTTCTTGAAACATAAAAAAGTCGTGAGTTCAATCACGACTTCTTTTGCATTATTTACTTTTCGTATCTTTGTATTCTTTTTCTTCGCCGTCCGAATATTCTACTACTAAATCGAACTTTGTATAATCTTCCACTTCAAAAGCTTTTGATACTTTTTCAATCACTTCTTCTTTACTCATTTCTTTCGTTAGTCCGAGACCTTTTAATTTTGGCTTCAGTTCATCATATGCTTTATCGCCTTTTAATTTTTGTGGCTCTATTCGGTTCACATATTCAGCTTCTATTTTCGATCCTTCCATTGCAAGAGATGCCTCAATTGCCTCTTTATGATCTGCTGTATCTACATCTAACTCAAAAGAAGTAAATCCAAGATCTGTTTCCGCTTCTTCCGGTGTTGATGAGCCTTCTACTTTTTTAGCGTCTCCGCAAGCCCCTAGTAGTAGAGTAGCCATCAATAATGTACTTCCGAAAATTAAATACTTTTTCATTGCAATCATGAATCCCCTCTCTGATGAACTTCTTGACCTAATTACAGCTATAGCCAAAAAGAGAGAAATATAACCAAATTGGACTCCATCAGAAAGAAAAAGAGCCTATTTAAAGAGTTTTGTAAGGACGTTTCTCCATCTGATTTGATTGACAGGGCCTGAACGTGCAATAAGCAAAGAAACTTGCGCCATTGCAATCGGTAAAGAAGCTTTTTTCCGCATTGCCAAATATTTAGGCTCCCACCCGTCAGCGTATTTTTCCTTGAACATTTTCAGCCCTTTAAAATGATAAACTGCATGGCCATATAAGAAGATTTGGTATGCAATCTTTTCTGTTAAAAATGAATACTTGGAAAGACCGACATTTGCCAAAGGTGCCATTCCAAGATTAAATGTTTCATAGTTTTCTTCTTTGTACCATTCAAAAAGTTTAATAAACATGTAATCCATAGTTGCATTTGGTGCATTTGATCCATAACGCATCAAATCTACGGAGACCACTTTATCCCCGTCGTAAGCAGGAATTATATTACAAAAGGCAACGATTTGCGCTGCTTCATCAGTCACTAAAGCGATTGGAACAGATTGTAAATAAGAAGGATTAAACCATCCTAAAGAAAATCCTTTTTCTTTCCGTCCCTCCAGCCAGTCGTCAGAAATAGGTTTTAACTTTGCAAGAAACTCATCTGAATGAGGTGGTTGAATTACTTGAAAACGATATCCTTCTCGTTCTAGTTTATTTTTATTGGCACGCAGATTTTTCATTTTCTTACCAACTAAATCAAATGAAGGAAGATTTACCAATGCCTCTTCACCTAGCTTAAAAAAATCATAGCCATTTTCATGAAGATACGGGAACATCCTTGAAGTCACTTGATAGTAAACTGGTGTGTATCCATATACATTTGCACGATCATGAAATTCTTCCATCGCTTGAAGAATATCTTTTTTCTCCCCAACTAAATCACCTAAAACAATTAACTTATCCGAATACTTTTGGAAAGCGAGCATAACTGTTTTGGAGTGATTCCAATAAATATATTTATCATGCAAGAAAATTAAATGGGATGATACTGTACCTTCATATCTTTCAAGATGCTCTTTTATTTCACGCTCATAATTTACAGATTTTTCAAAAGGAAAGTGTCGTGGTTTCGCTAGTAAATAACCGATAGACATATACAATATTGCAAGAATAATACCTACTCCCGCGCTAACTAACAGATCGGTTGAATCTGTCATGACATACGGTCGAAGTTTCATAGGAATTGTAATATGGGAGGAGGGCAAGTTTACGTACCCAATAAATATAAAAAAACCTAATATAATCGTAATCCCCATAATATCCACTAGTGACTTGCCCCAAGTAGGAACAATATTTTCTCTATAAAATTGCTTTTTCGACAAGAGGAGTATTACGAATACAATAAGGACAAAAACCGCATCTTCGTAGTCAAACCATTTGGACAACGAAAATATAGCAGCTACTATTAATGTCACAAGCGTTAAAGTGTATGCCCACTTTACTCGATATTGTATCCCTCTTGTTAACATTAAGAGAGAAATGCCTAAGCCAACCGTAAATTCGTGCGACATATTCATCACAGGAAGAGCCAAAATCTCATTTGCCATTTTTATCCGCTCTAATGCAGCTGGAATAGCAGCCGACACTAATAAAATAATCCCAGCTAATAAAACAAAAACAGTAACAATCCAATGGCTGACATTTTGCAAAATAATAGTTGGAATTCGATTTAGCTTTTGGTTAAAATCTCCCCAAAAATAAACCAGTAGAGTTACGGTTCCGATTAAAGCGGGAATTATAAAATAACTGATTCGGTACAAAAGCAAAATTAATAAAGTCGTTTCAGTAGGAACTCCAAAGCCTTCCATACCAAGCAAATACATTAGATCAAACGAACCTATTCCTCCAGGTAACATACTAATAATCCCTGCAAAGGAGGCAACAATAAACGTCGCAAACAAACTAGAAATAGGGACCGAAACCCCTAGGAAATAGGTAATTATATAAATCAATACAAAAGCAAAACACCATTCTAACAAAGAAATGACCGCTAAAGAAAGAATATCCTTCCTACTAATAAGACTTGGAGTGGTAGCTGCCTTTTGCCTTTTTACACTTACAATCAAGATTGGTAAATATAATGCTAATCCTATTAATGCTATATGAATCCATTTAACTTCCTTAAAAATAGGCGTTTGAATAATCCCAAGTAGTGGGAGCCAACTTAATAACGACATACCAGATAAATAAAATAACGTAATTAATCCGATCCCTTTCACAAGTTCCTTTTTCTCATGCCCGTATCGACCATAAAAAAAAGTACGAATGACCATCCCAGCTACCCCACCAAAACCAATAAAATTAGATAGAGTATTAGCAGTCCAAGAGTATATTACTGTATTTTTGACCGAAACCTTCAATTGTAAATGTCGCCTTAAAACAATGTCATATAAGATCATTGGCAGTACCGCAATAATACCAGCAAAGATAATAATGACAAGATGACTCCAAGCTAATGCACTAAAGTTAGATTTTAATAGAGAAAAGTCTAAGTTTTTGAGTGCTTGATTGGATTCAAAATAGAACACTATTAGTATCAAAAGTGGAACGACTATTTTAATAAGGCGTGAAAACCATGGCATTTCCCAAAATTTTCTCAACGATTGTCACCCCAGTACATTTATATGTCCTCTACTCCAGTGTAAACGTTGTTCTGTCATTTATAAAGACATAAGAAAAACCAAGCAGAATTTTTATTCTTGCTTGGCATTTTCTAATTTAATTAGCGTTAATTATACGTTCATAATACACATTTAAATCGTTATAATATTTATTTAACGAAGAAGTAGATACATTAAAAGTTTCTGCAATTTCCTTAATCGTCATTTCGAGTGGTTCAAAAAAACCATTCTCTTGCCCGAACCTGATAGCACCAGCTGAAATGGCAACCTCTTTACGAGCATTTGGTTGCTGCTCCACCAAATAATCTTCTACTATTTCTAAAAGTTTATGATATTCTCGATTATTTTTCTCTAGGAAATCTATTGCGACTTGTAGCACACCCGCTTCAAATTGTGTATATTCTCCACCTTCGTAACCATTTTCACCAAGTAAAGTCCACAGCATAGTAGCCTTTTCTTTCAAAAATGCTTGCGCTGATAATTCATCTTGAGATTCAAATTGACTTACAAAAGTAGCAAACACGTTTTGATGATCTGTCGGGAAGAAGATTAAACTAGAAATAGCCAAATAATGGTTCTCTTTTAATGTTCCATCCGGCAAGATGAAGCAATACATATGTACACCTACTGGAACTGGCTTCTCACCTTCGCGTCTTAATCGAATCGTTTCCTTCGTTAAAATATGGGTTACTGTCATGTAGTTGTCATCTACATCCATTACTTCCCCAACAAATATACGCGGTTCATTCCACTGGCTGATTGCGTTCAACGTAGAAGGTCGTACGATTTTCTTCCGTTGTTTGTCTAAGTAGCTTGCCCATATATTCGGTTTATAATGGAAAAAGAATTCATCTAGTACAATCGCTTCTATCATTTCTACATCCAAATATTGTTTTAATGATTCGCTCCACGTCTCGACTAGCTCTTGAAATGCAGGCACATCTTTTCTTTCTGGATATTCATCATAAAACGTTTGTAAAATACGTTCAAGTTCTTCTGTTTGTACTTCTTCTATTGTAATAATCTCTTTTGACTCACAACATTTTTTATATTTTTTTCCGCTACCACATGGGCACGGATCATTACGTCCTACCATCAAAACACGTCCTTCAATAAATTAAAAATTAGCTGAAGTCTTCATTTTATCATGTTTTTCGTGAAATATTAAGGTTCGAACGACTTGGGGAATATTTCCTCAAGGGAAGTGCTTCTATTTACCAAATAAGTATTCCTTTTTTTAGATATTACAACTAATCCCCCTTTTTTTACAACTAAAATACTCATTTTTACAACTAAATGCTCCAAGATTACAACTAAATCACCCATTTTTACAACTAACGAAAAAAGTGCTCTTGAAGTCACTGACTTCAAGAGCACTTTTGTATTAACTATTGCGCTGTATATCCACCATCTAAAATGATCGCTTGACCAGTCATCCCTTTTGCTGAATCACTTGCAATATATAAAGCCAATTCTGTAATTTCGCTAATATCTAGCAATCTCTTTTGTGGGACAAGTGGGTATAACACCTCTTCCAACACTTGCTCTACTTCGATATTACGAGTTTTTGCTAAATCTGCAAACTGATTCCGAACAAGTGCCGTGTCCACATAACCTGGGCATATCGCGTTCACGGTAATACCGTTCGCCGCAGATTCAAGTGCTGCAACTTTTGTTAATCCAATAACACCATGTTTTGCTGAGTTATATGCTGCTTTTCCTGCAAATCCAATGACCCCATTAATCGACGCCATATTGATGATTCGTCCAAAACCTTGTTTTTTCATATGAGGTAATACATGTTTGATCGCGATAAATGGAGCTGTCAACATAATTTTCACAAGAAGTTCGAACTTTTCAGTTGGGAAATCCTCAATCATGGATACATGTTGCATTCCAGCATTGTTTACTAGGTAATCGATACGCCCATAAGTTTCTACCGTGAATCGAATTGCATTTTCGATATCCGATTCTTTCGTCACGTCACAAACGATTCCTTTGGCATTGCCATTCAATTTACTTACTGCTTCATCGATTGCATCTTGTACTAAATCAGAAATGACCACATTTGCACCTGCATCTGAAAATGCTTTTGCAATATCAAAGCCGATACCACGTGCCGCACCAGTTATAAATAAAACTTTTCCTTCCATTCCATTACCCCCTAATTTAAATTGAAGTCCATCCACCATCTACTTTTAAAGTTTCACCTGTTACAAAGTTAGCTAAATCCGAAGCTAAAAATAATACTGCTCCCGAAACGTCTTGTGGTTTGGATAGCCCTTCTAATAAAATACGACTTTCCACATCTTTTTTAAATGCTTCGTCTTCGAACATCTTTTCTGTGAACTCCGTTTCCACAAATGTCGGTGCTACTGCATTCACTTTAATACCAAGCTTCGCCCATTCTACAGCCAATGCTTTCGTCAACTGCACCAGCCCACCTTTACTGGAGCAATATGCTGCTCGTTTATAGTAGCCAACGAACGCCATTTGGGAAGCTATATTAATAATCTTACCACTTTTTTTGTACTGCATATATTTTGCTGCTGCTTGACTAGCAAAAAAAGCTGATTTTAAATTTAAGTCGAGAACCGTATCCCAATCCTCTTCTGTTACATCCAGTGCTGGCTTTGCAATATTTATTCCCGCATTATTCACAAGCACATCTACTGTTCCAAATTCAGAGGCAGCAGTATCGATTAAATTCTTCACTATTGAGATATTACTCATATCTCCTTGGAAAGCAATGCATCTTTCATTGTAAGTACGCAACTCACCGAGTGCCTCGTTCAAAGCTTTTTCACTTCGTCCAGAAATAACAACATTGGCGTTCAATTTAGCAAAAGTGATTGCAATATCTTTTCCAATTCCTTTGCTTCCACCGGTAACAATTACTGTCTTATTTGCTAACTCAGAGAAAAAAGGCTGCATTATTGTCCCTCATTTCTCTGCAAATCATTTTTTAAGAAATGAATAAGTGTTTGCTCACGCTCCGCATTTTTCTGCTCTGAAAAATCTGCGTCCCAAGTATAAAAACCTTCTCCGTTTTTATCCCCAAACTTATTCTCTTCCACGAGTTTTGTAAGTACTGTACCAGATTTCTGATCCGTACTTAAATCTTCAAATAAATAATTGGAAATCGCCGAAAACACATCTAATCCGCCCATATCCGCAGTCATTAATGGTCCAGTTACTGGTAAACGGCGTCCAATACTGTATGTTACTGCCGCATCAATATCTTCTTTCGTTGCTACTCCTGCATCGAGTAAGAACTGCGCTTCACGGAACAAAGCATATTGTAAGCGGTTACCGATAAATCCTGGAATCTCTTTGTTTAGCAATATCGGTTGTTTATTCATATCTTTTATCACTTGCATTGCACGCTTTACAGTTGGATCATCGGTTTGTTCCCCTTTAACGACTTCTACTAAAGGAATTAAATGCCCTGGGTTCCAAAAATGGGTTACGACAAATCGATTGGGATATTGCATTTCTTCTGCTAGTAAGCTTGGTTTAAAACCTGAAGTATTACTTGCAATAACCACTTCGTCACTTACCATACTTTCAATTTTTTTATACATTTCTTTTTTCATGTTCAATATTTCTGGAATAACTTCGATGATAAACGTTGATTGCGCGATTGTTTCTTCTAACGATGTAGACAACAATATTTTCTCTCTAATTTGTTTTGCAACTTCTTCGTTGAACACATCATTATCTATCATTACTTTTAATTTACTATGTAAGCCTTTTTCCGCGTTTTCTAAATCTTTTTCATTAATACCATATACCTTTACCGATAGCCCTGCCCAAGCAGCTGACAATGCAATCGAATGCCCCATAGTTCCACAACCAATAATTGATACGTTTTCCATATAATCCACGTCCCCTTCATGCTTGGTATGATATAACGATATATAACCCAACAAACTTATTTTAATCTAGTTTGTTGGGCATATATGGACTGCTAATTCTTAAATCCCTATACCTAATGAGAATAATATAACAGCTAAAACAACACCTACTCCCGCTACGATTACCGTTACTGCAGCTAATGCAGGATATGCATCTTTGTGCGTTTCACCACAAATCGAACGAATGGTAGTTACAACATATCCACCTTGTGGCAAGTGATCTAGTGATCCGGACGAAATTGCTACTGTTCTGTGCAACGCTTCCGCATTAACACCTAAGTCTAAATAATGCGGTGCTAAAAGTGGTAATGCAATTGTTTGTCCACCTGAAGATGATCCAGTAAGACCTGCAATAACCCCTACTGCTATTGCTCCACCAATTAGCGGACTTCCAGGAATATCCGTCACGAAGTTAACAGCTGTTGTAAATGCAGGTGTTGCTTTTACTACTCCACCAAATCCAACAACTGCAGCGGTATTTGCAATTGCAATAATAGCTCCTAATGCCCCTTCTCCAAATGCTTTCCCAATGTCTTGGAAGTACTTTCTGTTAATTAGATACGTTGCGATAACACCGCCAGTTAAAGCGATGATTAAAGCAGAAGTTCCAAGTGAGTTGTGGAAGAAAAATGAAACTGCTAAAACAACTAATAGTGGAACCATACTTAACAGTGGATCAGGTAGTTCAGCACGAACTTCTGTAGTAGGATCTGTATCTCTACCTACAAATCTTTCACCTTTTGCAACGGCTTTTGAAATCATTTTCTTCAGCCACCAATAACCAAAGACCATCATAAATACTGCAACGATAATACTTACTTCCCATCCAGCATATGGAGTAGTCCCTAAATATTGAATCGGAATCCAGTTTTGAATTTCTGGTGAACCAGCCGAAGTCATTGTGAAAGTTGTAGAACCGAAAGCAAGCGCCGCTGGTATAAAGCGTCTCGGCAAATCTGCTTGTCTAAACAAACTTATAGCCATTGGATAAACGGAGAATGCTACAACGAACAAACTTACCCCACCATAAGTTAATACAGCACAGGCAATAACAATCGCTAATACTGCACGTTTCATACCAATTTTACTAACAATCCATTTAGAAACACTGTCAGCTGCACCGCTATCTTCCATTACTTTACCGAAAATGGCACCCGTTAAGAACATTAAATACCAAGATGCGATAAATCCAGTAAATCCTGTCATATAGTTCGTTAAAAAGTTTGCAGCTCCTTCTTCCGCAAGTTGCGGAAAAATTGGCAAGCCATTTAATACCCCTACTAACAATGCCGTGATCGGGGCTGCAATAAGAAGGTTCATCCCTCTCATTGTCAAATAAATTAGTAGCGCTAAGCCACCAAATAAACCAATCATACCTAACATAAACTTTCCCCCATAACCCTTTAGATGAATTATTTGTTTCCGTATCTTCTTACACGTAGTAATGCTTGTTCAGCGTGACCTGCAAAGTTTTCTAATTGGCAAAGTCGAGCTGCATACTCGCCGATATACGCACTAGCTTCAGGTGTAACTTTTTGATATGTTACTGTTTTAATGAATTTACCTACCCATAGTCCACCAGTGTAACGAGCAGCACCTTTTGTTGGTAATGTGTGGTTCGTTCCAATAACTTTATCTCCGTAAGCAACATTTGTTTCTGGTCCTAAGAATAAGCAACCATAGTTCGTCATATTTTCCAGGAAGTAATTTGGATCTTCCGTTAAAATTTCTACATGTTCAAATGCTAGACGATCTGCTTCAACTCTAGCTTCTTCAATAGAATCTACTAATAGAATTTGACCGTAATCTTCCCAAGAAACTCGAGCAACATCTGCAGTTGGAAGTGTCTCTAATTGGCGTTCAATTTCTTTCACTGTTTCTTCTGCTAGTTTCTCAGAAGTTGTAATAAGTGCTCCTGGTGAAGTTGGTCCGTGCTCTCCTTGTCCAAGGATGTCCGTTGCAACCATTTCAGCATCTGCAGTATGATCCGCTACAACCAATGTTTCTGTAGGACCAGCAAATAAATCGATTCCTACACGGCCGTATAGTTGACGTTTTGCTTCTGCAACAAATGCATTACCAGGTCCTACGATCATATCTACCGATTCGATTGTTTCTGTACCGATTGCCATTGCAGCCATCGCTTGAATTCCACCTAATAGATAAATTTCATCTGCTCCAGCTAAAGACATCGCTGCGATTGTTGCGTGTGGAATTTCTCCGTTAATCGGTGGTGTACAAGCGATTACACGCTTAACACCTGCAACTTTAGCAGTTAAAACGCTCATATGCGCAGAAGCTACCATTGGGTAACGACCGCCAGGAATATAACAGCCTACACTGTTTACTGGAATATTTTTATGTCCTAAAATAACTCCAGGAATATTTTCTACTTCTACGTCGTGCATGGAAGCTAATTGTGCTTCCGCGAATTCACGAATATTTTTTTGAGCAAATTTAATATCTTCAATTACTTCTGCAGGAACCTTAGAAACGATATCAGTGATTTGAGATTCAGTTAATCGGAAAGATTCAGGCGACCACTTGTCGAATTTCTCAGATAATTCTCGAACTGCTAAATCTCCTCTTGTTTCTACATCTTTTAAAGCTTCTGATACTATTTGAGAAACCTTTAAATCATTCGCACTTACTTCTTCTTGTGATTTACCTGCTTTTAAGACTGTTACCATTATCTATTCCTCCCTTAATTGTAAACGCATACATAAATTCTTGCATACGTATGCAAGAATCTCCATATGAGTAGAATATTCCAAATTCTAGCGCAAGTCAATAAAAATCATGTAGTTTTTCGCACAATTAACCCACCATCAATCTCTACATTTTCAGTATAGCCAGAGAACTCAACGATTTCAGCCATTAAATATTTTACCGTTTGTTCGACCATTTTTGTAATTGGCTGCTCCCAAGTAGTTAAATTATACGTTGGCCAACCTGCCATATCGATATTGTCGAAACCCACTACTTTTGTTTCCATTGGGATTCCAATAGAGCTTTCTCGTAAAGCATCGACTACACCGAGTGCCATAATATCATTTGCCACAAAAAATCCAGCTGGTATTTGCTTTTTGGCAATAATTTTTTGGGCCGTTTTATAGCCCCCCTTATATGTATAATCAGAAGCATACTTTTTAAAATGGACATTATTTTTTTCAAGTACAGAGATGAATCCCCTTTCTCTCTCTCTGCTTGTAGACGTATTTGCATTTCCGGCAATATAGACTACATCGGAACAACCTTGATCAATTAAATACTCTGCAATTTTTTCGCTTGCATTCAAGTTATTACAACAAACGGAGTAAAATTGCGTACCTTCAATTTTGCGGTTAAAAAGGACGAGTGGAATTCGGTGCGCTTTAAAATCTTCTGTCACCTTCAAAGATAGCGAGGCGTCCGTAATTATCACTCCGGCTACATTGTAGTTCAGCAATATCTCGATATCTTCTTTTTGTATTTCATCATTGTTGGTATACACAAACAGAATACTATATCCTAACTTTTTAAAAGCTACTGTAAATTGCTTTAATACTTGTGGATAGAAAGGGTTTTGAATTCCTTTCATAACCAACCCTATAATTTTTGTGCGATTCGTAATTAGACTTCGAGCAAATTCATTCGGCCTATACCCTAACTCCTTCGCTGCAGCTAATACTTTCTCACGAGTTTTCTTAGAAACCTTTGCTCCTTCAAAATATACCCTCGATACGGACGATTGCGAAACGCCAGCAAGCTTCGCAACATCCTTTGCTGTAACACTAATCTTCAAAACGTCCACTACCTTTTCCAAATGTGCTAATAAGACTATACTATGCATCCTTCATTCTGAAAATAGATTTTTTTGAATTTTCTAATCGAAGACAATACACCAAAACATGCAAAAAATTACTATAGTTTTTATTTTGTTTTTTTTACTGTATTTATCTAGTACTTTACAATATTATTAAAGAAAACAATATTTCCCGTCAATATTCAATTTTCTATACAATTAAATAGACTCAAGTACCTAAAAATAATATATACTAGATAGATTCTAAATTACTATTAGAACGAAAGGATTGAAGTAATGGAACGCGATGATGAAGGTAATTACCAATCTTTATTTGAATATAATCCAGATATCGTATATTTAGTTAATACCTCAGGAAATTTCGAAAAAATGAACGAAGTATTTTTTCAAAAACTTGGAATCACTAATAATTACGAAATAAGCACAATTGACTCATTGCTCCCTTCAGACTACATCCAGGATTACAAAGAAGCATTCCTTAAAGTACTTTCCGGTATCCCGCAAAATATGAATATGAAGTTCATCCATAAAAAAGGGCACACAATTGACATCAACTTAACGATGGTACCTGCAGAATTAGACGGCACTATACGAGGTGCTTTTGGAATTGCAAAGGATATAACAGAACATATGGATGCAGTAAAGTTAAATACCTACTTAGCAAATTATGATTCGTTAACCGGATTACCAAATAGGCGACTATTTCAAGAAAAACTTGAACAAGCAATAATTGTCGGAAATACGTTAAATCAAAAGGTAGCCGTTATGTATTTAGATTTAGATCGTTTCAAATATATTAACGACACACTTGGCCATACGCTTGGGGATAAATTACTTATACAAATTGCAAATAGATTAAAAAGCTGCTTAGGTGAGAACGCTGTTATAGCTCGACTTGGTGGAGACGAATTTGGTGTTTTGTTAACAAATTTTTATACACAACAAGCGGAAGAGCGTTCAAAAAATATAATTGAATCGTTAGATAAACCGTTTCTTGTGGAAAATTACAATCTTTTTGTTACTACAAGTATCGGCATAAGTATTTTTCCAAATGACGGAGGAGATTCCCTTACATTAATGAAAAATGCCGACTCAGCTTTATATAAAGCGAAAGAATTAGGAAAAAACAATTTTCAAGTGTTTTCCTCCTCTTTAAATGCCCAAACCTTTAAGATCTTTTCTTTAGAGTCCAGTCTTCGATATGCTATTGAACTGAATCAGTTAGAATTGTACTATCAGCCAAAGGTCTGTCCAAGTACCTACGAAATCGTTGGTGCCGAGGCACTCATTCGTTGGAATCATCCAGAGTGGGGACTTGTATCACCAGATGAATTTATACCAATAGCAGAGGAGACAGGGCTTGTTATTGAAATTGGAAACTGGGTAAAATGGACTGCTTGTATGCAAAATAAGTCATGGCAAGAAGCCAACTTACCGAAGATCCCTGTTTCAGTTAATCTGTCGGCAAACCGTTTTTTAGAAAAAAGTTTAATTTCTAGTGTAATGGAAGTGTTGGAAGAGACAAAATTGGAACCCGAGTACTTGGAAATAGAGATTACGGAAACCTCTCTATTGGAGAATGAGAAAATTGTGTTTTCCGTTCTAGAAGGACTTAAAAGTTTAGGAGTCAAAGTGGCATTAGACGATTTTGGTACTGGCTACTCTTCCCTTTCCACATTAAAAAGATTCAAAGGGCTTGTAGAAGTTCTAAAAATTGACCGTACATTTATTAATGACCTTACTCCACTGGATACGGCCGATTCTAACTTTATTGTGAATATGATCATTCAATTATCACAACAATTGCACATGGCTGTCGTTGCGGAAGGTGTGGAAACTACTGATCAACTGGAAGTGTTAAATAATTATAACTGTAATACCATTCAAGGGTATTTATTCTCCAAACCGGTACCGGCAGCGGATTTTGAAAAACTATTGCGTAAAGGTAAATTAATGCCCGTAGAAATGAAAAAAATCGAAGAGAATTCTACAGACTATGACAAAGAGTTCAAAGTAGTACTAGAAAATCCTTTGAAGGCGACGATGACTTTAACGCAAATTCGTGGTAATAAAGTGGAGCTAGGTACAATGGATGTTCTAATTGAAGTAATTTGCACTAAAAGGTTACAGTTTTTATCAGATATTAAGTTAGCAGTCAACTATGCAATCATTTTAGAGTTAGAAACTGAGATTCTAAGTCGGATAGTAAAGTTTGTTGGTACAATTATTTCGATAAAAGAAGCAAAGCCTAACGTGTATCGTTATGTCTTAGAATATAAAATGGTAGAAAGTGAGTTGGCAAACATCACTACGACTTTATACAAATTAAGTGCTGCTCTGCATAAGCATTCACTCGTTTCGGAATGTAGTTTTATACAAGCAGATCGTTATGCATTTTTTAATAAAAATTGAGTTAAGAAAAGCCAGCCCCTCCAAGCATAAGGGCTGGCTTTTTTGTATGTTATGGTAAAGGATAAATGTTAATCACTTTAACATTTATCGAAATCGATACACCCTTCTACCTTTAATTGGTATAGCAATGACTTCAGTTTAGCAGGTCTGCTCCCCTTTTGTATCTTGGCATAAGACGACTGTTGTATAATCTGTTCCATTTATTTAATTGTTGTTACTTATACTGCAATAATTATGCATGGTTTCTGCACGCACATATTTGTGGAATTATGCGTCTTAACAAGTTGAATAAAGCGTCCGTTGTGATTTTCGCTACAAGGCGGACGCTTTCCGCGGGGTGAGCGATGAACCTTCACCGACGCTACGCGTGCGCTGTGAAGTTTCATCTGTCTCACTTCATCCCGGTCGAGTAGGTGGAAACCTTTCTCCCTAGCGGGAGATTGTGTTTCACCACCCCTCACAGAACCGTGCGTGCGCTATTAACGCACACGGCT
>NZ_JBIWEX010000035.1:0-30674 GCF_044762745.1 Psychrobacillus sp. NPDC096426
AAATCATTCCTTCGAATCCAGTGTATAAAATTCAAAAAGTGATAGTCTACAAGAGAAGGTTGGATTATCATTTACACAAAAATATTGACAGTCCCCATTACTACTTTGTGAGTTGGTAATGCTTTAGTTTTCAATATTATTAATTTCCCAGTGTAAACTTACGTTTGATTGTCTTTTCAACTAAAGGTTAGCTTTACCTTCAAAAGCAAATAAAAATAATATAGAAATAGTCTAGTTCATAATGAGCTAGGCTGTTTTTTATTATGAAACAAAAAGCACCGCAAAATGCGGTGCAATTAGATAAAGTGATCTTATTCAGCAAAAGCTAAAGCTGCTTCTACTTCGCCCCATGGAATATCCAATGCTTCTGCTACACCTTTACCATACGCAGGATCTGCTTTATAGCAATGAGTGATATGACGCAGTTGAATATGTTTGTCTACGCCTTGCATGTTTCTACCAGTGTTTTCAAATAACAATTGTTGTTGCTCAGGGCTCATTAAGTTAAATAATTTACCTGGTTGCTCGAAGTAGTTACTATCATCTTCGTGGAAGTCGTAAATATCTGCAGCACCATCAAGTGCTAATGCTGGATCTTTAAATTCCGGTTGTGATTTCCATTGACCATACGTATTTGGTTCGTAGTGAAGTGTTCCACCTAAGTTACCATCTGTGCGCATTGCTCCGTCTCTATGGAACGAGTGAACTGGGCATTTTGGTTGGTTAACTGGAATTTGGTGGTGGTTAACACCTAGACGGTAACGTTGTGCATCACCATAAGAGAATAGACGACCTTGTAGCATTCTGTCAGGAGAGAAGCTAATTCCTGGTACTACGTTAGCAGGTGTAAATGCTGCTTGTTCTACTTCTGCAAAATAGTTTTCAGGGTTACGGTTCAATTCCCACTCACCAACTTCGATTAATGGATAATCTCCTTTATACCAAACTTTTGTTAAATCGAATGGATTGTCTGGGTGATTTTTTGCTTGTTCTTCTGTCATCACTTGGATGTACATTTTCCATTTAGGGAAGTTACCTTGTTCGATATTTTCGAAAAGATCGCGTTGGTGACTTTCACGGTCTTTCCCAACTAGTTCTTCTGCTTCTTGGTCTGTTAAATTCTCAATTGGTTGCTCCGAACGCATGTGGAATTTCACCCAAACGCGCTCATTTTCAGCGTTAATCATACTGAATGTATGGCTACCAAAACCGTGCATATTGCGGTAAGTTGCTGGAATACCACGGTCACTCATAACGATTGTAACTTGGTGAAGTGCTTCTGGAAGTGAAGTCCAGAAATCCCAGTTATTATTTGCACTACGCATATTTGTTTTTGGATCACGTTTAACTGCATGATTTAAATCTGGGAAGTTAAGTGGATCACGGAAGAAGAATACTGGCGTGTTGTTTCCAACTAAATCCCAGTTCCCTTGTTCTGTGTAAAAACGCATAGAGAATCCACGGATATCACGTTCTGCATCAGCTGCACCACGTTCACCAGCTACCGTTGAGAAACGTACGAACATTTCTGTTTCCTTTCCAACTTCCGAGAATAACGCCGCTTTTGTATATTTTGTAATATCATTTGTTACAGTGAATTTTCCGTATGCTGCAGAACCTTTCGCATGCATACGACGCTCAGGAATTACTTCTCTATCAAAGTGAGCTAATTTCTCTAATAACCAAACGTCTTGTAGTAATAGGGGACCTCTTTTACCAGCGGACATCGAGTTTTGGTTATCTACTACAGGTGCGCCAGCTGCAGTTGTCAATTTGTTGTTGTTTTGATTTTCTGACATTAATAATTCCTCCTAGATTAGAATTCTTATAATTCAATAATGATTATATCAAAGGAAAACGAATATTGCTAGAAATCAAATGTGACATTTTAATAATTTTTATCTATTACTTATTCTTTCTCCCGTAAATCAAATGATAAATTCATTGGTATACCAAGCTATTTGCTAATAGCAATTTAAATTAGTAGACCAAATAATGTGCTATCTTTGTTTACTTCTTTGTACGAAAATCCATTCTCAGTTAATCGAGAAATAAGTCCGTCGTAGTCTTCTCTATGTTTTAATTCGATTCCTACAAGTGCAGGACCGCTTTCTTTATTGTTTTTCTTCGTGTATTCAAAAGTCGTAATATCATCTTCTGGTCCAAGTACTTTATCTAGAAATTGGCGGAGTGCTCCAGCTCTTTGTGGAAAGTTCACGATAAAGTAGTATAGTAGACCTTCATACATAAGCGATTTTTCTTTTATTTCTTGCATTCTACCAATATCGTTATTCCCGCCACTAATGACACAGACCACAGACTTCCCTTTAATTTCCTCTTTATGAAAATCGAGCGCAGCAATCGGCAAAGCACCGGCTGGTTCTGCGATAATCGCGTGTTTATTGTATAAATCTAAAATAGTGGTGCAAACTTTTCCCTCTGGTACAAGGGTTATATTATCTACGTATTTTTTACAAGTTTCGTACGTTAAATTACCGGCACATTGTACAGCCGCACCATCTACAAACTTATCGATTGTATCAAGTACCACTGGTCCTAAATTATCAAAAGCAGCTTTCATACTTGCAGCTCCGGCCGGTTCAACACCGATTATTTTCGTAAGAGGGGAGAGGTTCTTTATATAAGTGGAAAGTCCAGCTACTAATCCGCCGCCACCTATACTGCCAAACACAAAATCTATTGGTTCTTCGATATCATTCATAATTTCAATCGCAACCGTTCCTTGGCCAGCTATAATGTCGAGATCATCGAATGGATGGATAAAAATTCGATTTTCCGCTTCTGCATAAGCTGTTGCACTAGCTGCAGAGTCATCAAAAGTATCTCCAGCAAGCGTAATCTCTACATATTCACGACCGAACATTTTTACTTGGTCAATTTTTTGTTTTGGTGTTGTTAATGGCATGAAAATGTTAGCGGATATTCGTAAATGAGCACATGCATAAGCTACGCCTTGTGCGTGATTTCCTGCGCTTGCACAAACGACTCCTTTTTCTCGGGCTTCTTGTTCAATGGTCTTAATTTTGTAATAGGCGCCTCTTAGTTTAAACGAACGAACATGTTGTAAATCTTCTCGTTTAATGTAAATGGTCGCTCCATATTTTTCCGATAAATAGTCGTTTTTTTGCAAAGGGGTATGTACAACTACATCCTTTAAAAATTGATGCGCAATCAGTACATTTTCTACTTGAACGGATTTCGTGTTTGTTACTTGCATAATATTGATGCCAACCTCCAATTAGTAAGTCACTAAGTACTAGTTCATTTTAACACACTAAATTGTGAAAACTCTATATTTATCGGATAATTCTTAATTATCCAATGAAAATCTAGTAGGCTGTATTATTCTTTAGGTGTATAGTGGAAGTAAAGAGTTGGTTTTGTAGGGAAGGGAAGTTGTGAACTTGCATAAGTTATTCTTAAATTCAACAGTTGTATTATTATTCCTTGTCTTTTTATGGGGTGCCTGTTGGCCAATTTATAAATCTGCAGTACCATACACTCCGCCTTTATTGTTTGCCGGAATGCGCGCTTTTATTGGTGGATGTTTACTAGCAATTGTATTGTGGAAGAGACGGGATAAGATTAACTGGCGCGAAAATTGGCGTTTGTATTGTATTACTGCTTTTTTTAATACGGTTTTATTTTTTGGGATCCAAACAGTTGGGCTTAATTATTTGCCGGGTGGGTTGTTTTCTATTCTAGTCTATTTTCAACCTGTTTTACTAGGTTTGTTTGCTTGGATTTGGTTAGGGGAAATGATGACTCCTGTTAAAATAATTGGTTTATTCATAGGCTTCCTCGGAATTGTCGTCGTTAGTCTAGATGGATTAACTTTTCATGTTTCTGTCATAGGAGTTGCCTTAGGATTGCTTACTGCTGTAAGTTGGGCTTTTGGAGTAATTTATGTAAAAAAAGTAAGTGATCGATTAGACGCGTATTGGATGGTCTCTTTACAATCGATTATTGGTGGTGGATTTTTATTAGGGACCGGGAACATTTTTGAAAAATGGTCGGATATTATATGGAACGGTACATACTTATTTGGAGTAGGTTATGGTGCAGTTTTTGGGGTTCCAATTGCGTATATTCTTTATTACAAACTGATTAATGAAGGGGAGGCAAGTAAAGTTGGTGCTTTTACTTTTCTTGTGCCAATTATTGCCGTCTTTTTAGGAGCTGCTTTTTTAGGCGAACCGATTACTTATCTGCTCCTTATTGGATTAGTAATGGTAGGTTTAAGTATTTTTATCGTTAATTATCGGGGGAACAAGGAACTTCTTAGCTTTAGAAAAACAACTAATAAAATAAAGGAGAGTATATGAAGAATAAAACAGTCGTTCGTTCCATGGATATTTTAAACTTATTTATTGAACATGCTGCGTTGACATTTCAAGATATCATAGAACTATCGAATATTCCTAAAACATCAGTTTATAGAATGCTCCTAACTTTAGAGGAAATGGGTTTTATTGAAAAAGGAGATGACTCTAAATATCGTTTAGGTCTTCTATTTCTTACTTACGGAAATCTCGTTTCATCGAGATTAGATATTCGACAAATTGCCTATCCTATTATGCAAGATTTACATAAAGAGTTAAAAGAAGCGATAAACTTAATTGTGAAGCAAGGTGATGAAGCGATTTATATTGAAAAAGTTGATATTTATCAAAAAGTTCGATTATATACTGCAATTGGAAGAAGGAGTCCATTATATGCTGGGGCTTGTTCGAGAGTACTATTGTCATTTTTGCAAGATGATGAAATTGAAGGTTATATAGAAAATGTGGAATTAAAACCTATCGCGCTAGGGACAATTATAAACAAAGAACAATTGCTAGAGAGTATCCAATATGCAAGAACTAGCGGCTATACCATAAGTCATTCAGAGTTGGAAAACCATACATCAGCAATTGCAGCACCTATTTTTAATTTTAAAGGGGAAGTGATTGCTGGAATTAGTATCGCTGGAATTGAAGCAAATTATCAAAATGAAAATGTAGCAATTTTTGCTGAAAAAGCAATGGCTGCCGCAAATGAGATTTCCGAAAAACTAGGCTACCATAGATAAGAAAAAAGTCCTCTGATTAAAATGATTAGAGGACTTTTTTGTCGTTTAGGTAGTGATGAAAAATTTGACATGTGGATAACAGTCTACAAGAACTTCACCGTTCAGACTCCAGCACCTTGCCCCTCGGGATCAAATGTGAAAAAGCTGTAGTGGCTGGGGAGCTGCCTCCTGGGCCGCACGATGCGGGTCATGCATCCGTTGCCACAGGATGTGGCGTACTTTGGATGCCTTCCCGCCCCATTTGCCTGTCGGAGCAGAGACAGGCAAATGCGCTTTTGTTCATTAATGAAACAGTTTATAGTGTATAGCGGTTTTTAAGTTATTTATGAACTGTTCATTTTGTACTAAAACAGTTTCAGCTTCTTTTAGTGTGACTTCCGTAAATCGGATTGTTGCCCTTGGTTGAAGTTGTGCCAGACTTGGTAAGTCGGCAGTAATTACTTGTCCAAATTTAGGATAACCTCCAGTAGTTTGTCTGTCTGCCATTAGAATGATAGGTTGACCATTAGGAGGAATCTGAATGGTTCCAAATGTAACACCTTCTGATAATAGTTCGAATTTTTCCGAGAGTGATATAGAAGGGCCTTCTAAGCGATATCCCATGCGGTCGGATTGAACTGTTAATGTATAGGACTGTTGAAAAAATGTTTGTTGGTTTTCTTTATCGAACCGTTCAAACTCTGTGCCTTTTAGTACACGAATGATTAAATCTTGTTGGAAATTTATTAGTTCATTGAAATTAATGGACCATGAGATATTTTTATCATCTAGTTGTTGAAGAAGTGCTTCACTTGTTTTATTTTTCTCACCAATTTTTAAGAAATCCCCTTTTTTTAGAGCTCTACCTTCATATCCACCAATATTCGCTCGGAGATATGTACTTTTGCTACCCATAATTTGAGGGGTATTTATGCCGCCCGCGAAAGCGACATAAGCTCTACTTCCTTTAATAGCAGAATTGAACTTTAAGATTGAATTTTTCTTTATGAGCACAGGACGCCATAAAGGGGCAATTATTCCATCAATCGTAGTAAGAAAATCGCCTCCTGTAATTGCGATTAACGTATCTTCTTCAAATTGAAGAGTTGTTCCATATAATGTAATCTCGAGTGTAGCTTCGTTCTCTTTGTTTCCAACTAAAATATTGGCAAGGCGTAAAGAATAGCTATCCATTGCACCACTAACAATAACTCCATACTTTTGGGAACCGTATCTCCCGATGTCTTGAACTGTTGTGAGCAGTCCAGAGTGTAATACGTTTATACTCATTGTTTCATCTCCTTATACTCTAAGTATTCACTAGGAGAAATAGGTGTAAATTTAATAATATCTCCTGATTGAAGTAAAGTCGGAGGAGACATTTGCGGAAGAAACAAATCTAGTGGAGTTCTTCCGATAATTTGCCATCCTCCGGGAGTTTCCATTGGATAAATTCCAGTCTGTTTACCAGCAATTCCTACGGATCCAGGCGGTATGGATAAACGAGGTGTTTCTTTGCGTGGGGTTGCAATGCGAGTATCCATTCCACCCATAAATGGGAAACCAGGAGCAAAACCTAGCATATAAACTAAACATTCACTTTCAGAGTGAATTCGAATTACTTCTTCTGGAGTCATGTTATGATACTGGGCAACATTTTCTAAATCAGGTCCAAATTCACCACCATAACATACGGGTATAGAGACAAGCCTTGGATTTTCATTTTTATTAATCTTAATTTGCTCCACTAAATGATTCATATGCGTACAGACTTTTAAAAAAGCAGTTGATGTTCCCATTTGTGACATATGTACAGTATATGGATTGTAATAAACGGTTATATTATTGTAAGCAGGTACCAGTTCTATAAATCCTTCAAATGGATTATTAGTTAATAGTTCTGAAAGATTTTTAACTTTTTCATGAATTAACGAATCTATACCTTCACCAAGCTGTACGATTAATGCAGAATCTCCCAATGGTTTCATGGTGGCTTTTATCTGTTGATTGGGCACAAAAACAGCTCCTTTAGTTTCGAAATACGGCACTTCAGTTCCTAAAAATGAATTATAGTAATAATTATAATTCTCTAAAAACAAATTACAAGTCAAAATATGCCTAATGCTAGAATGTAGTAAACAAAAATAGTCTCTATTCAGAAAAATCTAATTGTGCTAAAATTGTTTTAAGTTTCAAAACTTTAGTTCCTTAATTCGGAACCAAAAGCATTTAGAGTGTTGTAGCAGTATAATTTTTTCATCAGGAGGGGATATGAATGTTTCGAGTAGATTTGAATTGTGACCTAGGGGAAAGTTTTGGTCGATATAAACTGGGAGAACAAAAAGAAATATTGAAATATGTAACTTCGGCTAATATCGCATGTGGATTTCATGCTGGAGATCCAAGCGTAATGCGAGAAACAGTCAAGTTAGCAATAGAAAATGGCGTGAAGATAGGTGCACATCCTGGATTGCCTGATTTAAATGGTTTTGGTAGAAGAGAAATGAATATTACTCCTCAGGAAGCTTATGACATCGTTGTTTATCAGATTGGTGCTTTAAATGGATTTTTAGCTACTTTTGGAGAGCAGATGCAACATGTGAAGCCGCATGGAGCTTTGTATAATATGGCTGCTAAGGACTCCGAGCTCGCGCAAGCAATAGCTAAAGCAGTTTATGACGTTTCTCCTTCATTAGTATTATTTGGATTAGCGGGTAGTAAATTAACGGATGCTGGAGAAAAAAATGGTTTACATACAGCCCATGAAGTATTTGCAGATCGTACTTATCAGTCAGATGGATCACTTACGTCTCGTCAGCAAACGGATGCACTTATAACGGACACGAATAAATCTGTTGCACAAGTAGTTAAAATGGTCACTGAAGGAAAAGTAATTTCTCAACAAGATACAGAAGTGTTGATAAACGCGGATACGGTTTGCATTCATGGGGATGGAGAACATGCTGTATCTTTTGCTAAATATATTAAAGAAACTTTGGAGAGTAACAGTATTGTAGTTTCCGCAGTGTTCGAATAAGGGGAGAATTTTATGGGAAAGTCAAAAATAAAGACAATTGATACAAATAAGAAAGTTGGAAAAAGCGTCTTACTTGGTGCAGCATTTTTAATGGCTACATCTGCCGTAGGACCAGGATTTTTAACACAAACGACGGTCTTCACGCAGCAACTTGCTGCAAGTTTTGGATTTGTTATTTTAATTTCTTTATTACTTGATATTTTTGCACAAGTGAATGTGTGGAGAATCATCGCTGTTTCAGGTTTGCGCGGACAAGAGATCGCAAACAAAGTATTACCGGGTCTTGGAGTACTTTTAGCAATTCTCATCGTCATGGGTGGATTAGCATTTAATATTGGGAACGTTGCTGGAGCAGGTCTAGGTTTAAATGCAATGCTTGGTATGGACCCGATTACAGGGGCTATTATAAGTGCGGCATTTGCAATCTTTATCTTTGTTGTAAAAGAAGCAGGAAAAGCGATGGATAAAGTTGCTCAAATTGCAGGTTTTGTGATGATTATTTTAATGGTGTATGTTGCTTTTATTACATCACCACCAGTTGGAGAAGCAGTTATCAATACATTTGCTCCATCTGAAATAAGTATATTTGCCATAGTAACACTTGTTGGTGGTACAGTTGGAGGCTACATTACTTTTGCAGGGGGACATCGCCTTTTAGATGCAGGAGTTAAAGGTGTGGAATCATTACCACAAGTTACAAAGAGTTCTGTAACTGGTATTGCTGTGACAGGTATTATGCGAATTGCACTATTTTTAGCAGTACTTGGCGTTGTAAGTCAAGGATTAGCAATTGATCCTGAAAATCCACCGGCATCCGTTTTTAGACTTGCAGCTGGTGAAATTGGTTTTAGAATGTTTGGTGTTATTATGTGGGCTGCCGCAATCACCTCTGTAGTAGGAGCTGCTTATACATCTGTATCATTTATTCGCTCATTCCATCCAATGATTGAAAAATATCATAACTGGATTATTATTCTATTCATTCTAGTATCGACCATAACTTTTGCCTTAGTTGGACGTCCTGTCAATATCCTCCTTCTTGTAGGTGCGTTAAATGCACTAATTTTACCGTTGGCACTGGGAACAATGTTAGTAGCTGCATACAAGAAAAATATTGTCGGTGATTATAAACATCCACTTTGGTTAACAATCACAGGGGGGTTAGTAGTCGTTATAATGGGAGTGTTAGGTATTATGACTCTAATTGAACAAATTCCATTGCTTTTTAAATAAGAGGGAGTGAATCACAAATGAGTAACTACACAACAATGGCTCCAAGTGAATTACGTAAACTTATTAGTAATGGGGAAATCACTGGGCCAACAGCTGGCATGGCAAAAGGGTACACACAAGCGAATTTAGCTATCTTGAAGAAAGAATATGCATTCGACTTTTTATTATTTTGCCAACGAAATCCTAAATCATGTCCTTTAATAGATGTAACCGAAGTAGGTTCCTATATCCCAAGTTTAATTGCTAAAAAGGCTGATATTCGGACGGATATTCCAAAATATCGCATATATAAAGATGGCGTATTTTCAGATGAAGTGACGGATATTACAGATTACTGGGAAGAGGATATGGTCGCATTCTTAATAGGTTGTAGTTTTACATTCGAAACGCCATTATTGGAAGCAGGTATTCCAATTAGACATATCGAAGAAAACTGTAATGTACCAATGTATAAAACAAATATTCCGTGTGAAAAAGCTGGAATTTTCGAAGGGCCAACTGTAGTAAGTATGCGTCCGATGTCGCATGAAGATGCGATTCGAGCTATTCAAATTACTTCCCGTTTTCCAGGTGTGCATGGAGCTCCAATCCATATTGGAGATCCAAGTCAAATTGGAATCATGAATATAGCTAAGCCTGACTTTGGGGATGCTGTAACGATTAAAGAAGGAGAAATTCCTGTGTTTTGGGCTTGTGGAGTAACCCCTCAAGCAGTTGCGATGCAAAGTAAACCTTCTATTATGATAACGCATGCACCTGGTTGCATGTTCATAAGTGATTTGAAAGATGAAAAATTGAGTGTTTTATAATCAATATTTTAAAGGTAGATGAATAAAAAACAGGAGACCGTGAATCCCACGATTTCCTGTTTTTTCATGGCTTAGAACCTACTTATCAGTACCGACTTGCTAAACCAAATATTATGCAGTTTTTAAAATGTCTGGATCTAGAAAGTGGCTTAGGGCACAAACCGGTCATCGAAAGCAATCATTTCTTTCTTAAAAGATCGAGTTAATTTGGATAAAGATAACGATAAATATGCGACATCATCGAAATAGATGGTTGCATGAAATGAACTTGGAGGGAGGATTGTCCAAGTATTTGAGGAGATCGTCCAAGTTATATATACGATTGTCCAACTTTGGTAAGAGATCGTCCAAGTACTATGAAATTGTCCAACTTTCGTGCTAGATTGTCCATCTATTTGCGAAGATTGTCCAAGTTTTATATACGATTGTCCAACTTTGGGAAGAGATCGTCCAAGTACTTTGAAATTGTCCAACTTTCGCGCTAGATTGTCCATCTATTTGCGAAGATTGTCCAAGTTTTATATACGATTGTCCAACTTTGGGAAGAGATCGTCCAGGTTCTATGAAATTGTCCAACTTTCGTGCTAGATAGTCCATCTATTTGCGAAGATTGTCCAAGTTTTATATACGATAGTCCAACTTTGAGGAGAGATCGTCCAAGTTCTATGAAATTGTCCAACATTCTCGCTAGATTGTCCATCTATTTGAGTTGATTGTCCAAGTTATTATTCTGTAAATACTCCACTGATTCTAAGGTAGAATGCTAATTAGGGTTAACAAATATTGCGTAGTGGACATGAAAAATCTAATTCTTTGATGACTGCAGATGCTAAATTAGCAAGAAATTCCTATTGATTGAAGCTATGCCCACGGAAAGCGTCCGCCCTGTAGCGAAAATGATTGCGGACACTTTATTCAACTAGCTAAGTCGCAATATCTATAAATTGCGCAAATTATTCTTCATTGATATTGACGAAGCACTGCAAAAAAACGGATGACAAATTGATGGAACACCTTTTCAGATGGAGATAGCTCGCGTGTTGCGGGGCTAATGATGCCAACTGTTCTTCTAATAATCGGCGTTTCAATTGGTAACTTCACTGTAAATCTCTGTGTTGAATCATAAAAAGAACTTTCTGGTAGAAGGCTTACCCCCATACCTGCAGCAACTAACCCTTTAATCGCATCCATATCTTCCCCTTCAGAAGAAGTGTTCGGCGTGAACCCAACAGAATGACAAGCTTCTAGTGCAATCTTACGTAATATATAACCTTCTGGAAATAAAATAAAATCATCTTCTAACAAATCTTTCAGATGAATTTTCTCTCGTTTTGCCAATCTATGTGAAGAGGGTAAAAGTGCCGAAAAGTTTTCGGTAAATAAAATAGATGTATTAATCGAATGATCCTTCGGAGGAAGTGGTCCCAAAAAAGCAAGATTGAGCTCTCTGTTTTTCACAGCATCGATTAAAAAATTATACGACCCTTGTCTTAAATGAAAAGCAACTTGGGGATATTCTTTCTTAAAAGCTGAAATGACAGTTGGCAAAAAATGCCCAGCTAAACTAGTAGGAAAGCCGATTTTTATCGTCCCTTTATCCGGATCTAAATATTCGTCTATCTGTTTTTTTGCATAATCAATTGCTTGTAATGCAGAAATACTATGCTCTAAAAAAATTTTACCAATAGGTGTTAACTTCACATTTCTTCCGACACGTTCAAACAATTCCACTCCAAGCTCATCTTCTAAATTAGCGATTTGTCTACTCACAGCTGATTGTGCCACATGCAAATGAATAGCCGCTTCTGAAATATGTTCCCGTTCTGCTACTTCGATAAAGTACCTCAACTGGCGTAATTCCATCATTTCCTCCTAATCTATCTAATAATGAGATGATTTATATCCAAATTATATATTGTTTGTATTAGTTTGAAAACATACAATATTCCTAAGTTAGTTTCCGAAAAAAGTTGGAGGGATTCATATGACATTTCATCAATTACCGAACGCACAAGGCATGTACGATCCAGCGTTTGAACATGACGCATGTGGAATCGGTTTATATGCTCATATAAAAGGTAAGCAAACACATGACATTGTCAAAAAAGGATTAGAAATGTTATGCAGGTTAGACCACCGTGCAGGACGTGGCAGTGATGGCCAAACAGGAGATGGTGCGGGTCTTATGGTGCAAATCCCGGATGTATATTTTCGTGTTGTTTGTAACGAATGGAATTTGCCGAGAAGCGGGGCATACGGCGTTGGAATGCTATTTTTTACAAATAACATGGAAGAACGCGAAGCAATTGAGCAAAAGATAAACGAGACGATCATCGCAGAAGGGCAAAACCTAATCGGATGGCGTACTGTGCCAATTAACGCGGAGTGCTTGAGTGAAAAAGCAAAAGAAACGGTACCAGTCGTTCGTCAAGTATTCATCAAGGCAGTAAACACGATGGATTCACTTGCATTTGAACGGAAATTATACGTCATAAGAAAACAAGTGGAGTGCTGGGCACTAGAACATCAGAAAAAATTCTATTGTGCAAGTCTTTCTAGTCAAACAATCGTTTATAAAGGTTTGCTCACACCAGAAGAAGTAGATCTTTTTTACGTAGATTTGCAAGATGAGTTATTTACATCTGCATTTTCATTAGTACATTCTCGCTATAGTACGAATACTTTTCCAAGTTGGGAAAGAGCGCATCCAAACCGATACATTGTCCACAATGGGGAGATCAATACATTAAGAGGAAATATTAACTGGATGAAAGCTAGAGAACAACAATTTGTATCGAAAGCATTTGGAGAAGATCTTCCCAAATTGTTGCCGATCATTGATACAAACGGAAGTGACTCTTCCATGCTTGATAATGCCTTTGAGTTCTTTATACTTGCTGGTAGATCACCTGCACATACGGCCATGATGTTAATACCAGAACCTTGGACGGAAAACCTGCATATTAGTGATGAGAAAAAGGCTTTCTATACTTATCACAGTAGTTTAATGGAGCCTTGGGATGGACCGACTGCCATTTCATTTACTGATGGGAAACAAGTTGGAGCTATTTTAGATCGGAATGGGTTACGTCCTGCTCGCTATTATGTAACAAAAGACGATTATATTATTTTCTCTTCGGAAGTAGGAGTTGTAGATGTAGAAGAAGAAAATATTTTGATCAAAGAACGTTTAAGTCCCGGCAAAATGCTACTTATCGATTTGGAACAAGGTCGTATTATTTCAGACGAAGAAATAAAATCCGAGATGGCGAATGCACTACCTTACAAGCAGTGGTTAGACGAAAATTTAATCACGATTACATCCGAAAATGAAAAACCAGAGCTAATAGATGATCTTTTATTCAAGCAAAAAGCATTTGGTTACACATATGAGGATATTCAAAAATATATCGTTCCAATCGCCTTCGATGGCAAAGACCCAATTGGATCAATGGGTAGCGATATACCACTTGCCGTGTTATCGGATCGCCCGCAATCGTTATTCCATTATTTTAAACAACTATTTGCACAAGTGACCAATCCACCAATCGATTCGATCCGGGAGCATATTGTCACGTCGACAATGACATTACTTGGAGCAGAAGGGGACTTACTACATCCAACTGCACAAAATAGCAATCGAATCTTTTTAGACATACCAATTTTAACGAATAGCCAGTTTAAACAGCTGACAAATATGAAGTCAAAACATTTTCAAAGTGCAACAATCTATTTGGATATGTCGGAAAACTTAGAAAATGATTTAGATGAAATTTCTAAAAGAGCAGATGAATATATAACACAAGGAAAAACTTTGCTGATCTTGTCCGACCGACAGTTAAACGTAAATCAAGCAACCATTCCTGTACTACTCGCAGCAAGTAGCCTTCACCAACATTTACTGCGCACAGGGAATCGAACGAAAGTAAGTATTATTGTGGAGTCTGGCGAAGCAAGAGAGGTTCATCAATTCGCAGCACTTATCGGTTTCGGTGTGGATGCTATTAATCCTTACCTTGCCTATGCAACGATTGCAGAAGCGATTATAAATGGCCATATTGCGACAAGTTACACAGAAGCTATAGCGAAATATAGTAAAGGCATAGCCGATGGTGTTGTAAAAGTAATGGCCAAAATGGGGATATCCACGATTCAGAGCTATCGAGGAGCGCAAATTTTTGAAGCGGTAGGGATTAATAAAGAAGTAATTAATCGTTACTTCACAGGAACAGTATCAAAACTAGGCGGAATTGATTTAGAAACGATAGCCAAAGAAGCAAATAAACGCCATCAAGAAGCGACAAATTCCAAAGGTCCTTCTTTAGATTCGGGTAGCGATTTCCAGTGGAGAAGTACAGGAGAACATCATGCGTTCAACCCAAAAACGATACACACATTGCAGTGGGCTACACGAAAAGGGGATTATGGTTTATATCGGCAATATGCGGAAATGGCAAATGAAGAGCGTATTGGATTTTTGCGTAATTTATTGACATTCAAAAAAGACGTTAAACGTATACCAATAGAAGAAGTAGAGTCAGTGGATTCTATTGTCAAACGATTTAAAACCGGAGCGATGTCATTCGGTTCACTCAGTAAAGAAGCGCATGAAACACTTGCTATTGCTATGAACCGTATTGGTGGTAAAAGTAATAGCGGAGAAGGTGGGGAGAATCCAAGTCGGTATGAATTAGATGCAAACGGAGATAATCGTCGAAGTGCTATTAAACAAATTGCGTCCGGTCGATTTGGTGTAAAGAGTCACTATTTAGTGCAAGCCGATGAGCTACAAATAAAAATGGCGCAAGGGGCAAAACCGGGAGAAGGGGGTCAGTTACCTGGCAACAAGGTATATCCTTGGGTAGCGGATGTCCGTGGCTCTACTACTGGAGTAGGATTAATATCTCCGCCACCGCATCATGATATTTATTCGATTGAAGATATGGCGCAATTAATCCATGACTTAAAAAACGCTAATAGATCGGCACGTATAAGTGTAAAACTAGTCGCAAAATCTGGAGTTGGTACGATTGCTGCTGGTGTTGCAAAAGGTACGGCAGATGTCATTGTCATTAGTGGATATGACGGAGGAACAGGTGCTTCTCCTAAAACGAGCATAAAACATACGGGACTTCCTTGGGAGCTTGGACTTGCAGAAGCACATCAAACGTTAATGTTAAATGGACTTCGTGATCGAGTCAGACTTGAAACAGACGGGAAACTGATAACTGGTAAAGACGTAGTGATGGCTGCATTACTCGGAGCAGAAGAATATGGTTTTGCAACTGCTCCATTAATCGTTTTAGGGTGTGTCATGATGCGTGCTTGTCATTTAGATACTTGTCCGGTTGGTATTGCTACACAAAATCAAGAGCTCCGTGATAAATTCGCTGGTAGTGCTGATCATGTTGTCAACTTTATGAAATTCGTAGCAGAAGAAGTACGTGAATATATGGCACTGCTTGGATTTAGAACGGTAGAAGAAATGGTAGGACGAACGGATGTGCTAGAAGTGAGTGGCCGTGCAAAAGAACATTGGAAAGCGAAACAGCTGAATTTAGCGGCTCTCCTATATCAGCCGAATGGAACACGAACGTTTAAAACGTTCCAAAATCATAAAGTAGAAAAATCATTTGATATGAGGGAATTATTACCGAAAGTAGAACATGCCATTTTAAACGAATCAAAAGTGGAGTTGAATTATCCGATTTCAAACACGGACCGTGTAGTAGGCACGGTAATTGGAAGCGAAATTTCTAAGCTATATGGTGCTAGAGGATTAGCGGATGATTCCATTACACTTCGATTTACGGGAAGTGCCGGTCAGAGCTTTGGCGCGTTTATACCAAAAGGCATGTCGATGTATGTAACTGGAGATGTAAATGATTATTTTGGAAAAGGACTATCAGGGGGGAAACTGATTGTTTCGGCACCTTTAAAAGGAGCTGCAGAACGGAATGTTATTGCTGGTAATGTTGCGCTTTACGGTGCAACAAGTGGAACTGCATTTATTAATGGTCGTGCTGGGGAGCGATTTGCAGTTCGAAATAGTGGAGTAGATGTTGTAGTAGAAGGTATTGGCGATCATGGCTGTGAATATATGACGGGTGGTCGTGCCGTTATATTAGGGGATGTAGGAAAAAACTTCGCTGCAGGAATGTCAGGCGGAGTAGCGTATGTACTTGTTGATGACTTGGACGGATTTAAAGAAAAATGCAATATGGAAATGATCGGATTAGAACGAGTAGAAATGTCAGAAGAAAAGTATGTCATTCGCCAGCTAATAATGGATCATTATTATTACACGAAAAGCACGAAAGCAATGAACATACTTGATAAATGGGATTTCTTTGTCACAAAGTTTGTAAAAGTAGTTCCGAATGATTATAAGCTAATGCTGGAAAAAATTACTGAATTGAAAAGGAACGGTTTATCAGATGATGCAGCAGCAATGCAAGCATTTCTAGCCACTTCTGTAAAACAAGATAAGAAGCAAAAACCACTAGTAAATAAATAAGAGAGGGGGAATAACAGATGGGTAAACCTACTGGATTTATGGACTATAAGCGAGAAAAAGGGAAGGAGGAAGCCCCTCTTAAACGTATTAAAAATTGGAAGGAGTATGCTTCCAAGTTAACGGATGAGGTACTTCAAAAACAAGGTGCGAGATGTATGGATTGCGGGACTCCTTTTTGTCATATGGGGATTGAAATACGAGGAGCAACTGCAGGCTGTCCTATTAATAATTTAATCCCGGAGTGGAATGATTTAGTTTATAAAGGGAAATGGCAAGAGGCATTGGAAAGACTTTCGATGACAAATAATTTTCCCGAATTTACTGGTCGCGTTTGTCCAGCTCCTTGTGAGGGTTCTTGTACACTTGCTATATCAGATCCAGCAGTATCAATCAAAAATATTGAAAGGACAATTATAGATAAAGGCTTTGAAAATGGTTGGGTAATACCTAGAATTCCGCAGGTGCGTACAGGGAAAAAAATTGCTATCGTAGGATCAGGACCTGCTGGACTTGCAAGTGCCGATGAACTCAACCAAGCTGGTCACTCTGTAACCGTCTTCGAGCGATCGGACCGTGCTGGAGGGTTACTTACTTACGGAATACCTAATATGAAGTTAGAAAAAGAAGTGGTTGAACGTCGAATTCAGTTATTGAAGCAAGAAGGAATCGATTTTGTATTAAATACAGAAATCGGTAAAGATATTTCTGTAGAGCAATTAAAAGAACAATTCGATGCAATCATTTTATGTATCGGTGCACAAAAACAACGAGTGCTTCATATAGAAGGTAGCACCTCAAACGGGGTTCATCTTGCTATGGATTATTTAACGACAACAACAAAAAGTTTACTAGATTCTAATTTTGCAGATGGTCAGTTTATCGATACGAAAGGAAAAGACGTCATTGTAATTGGCGGGGGAGATACTGGTGCTGATTGTGTGGCGACTGCAATACGTCAAAAATGTAAATCGGTTGTCCAGTTCGGGAAACATCCCCAATTACCTGTTTCCAGAGCGGAAGATAATTTATGGCCAACCGATCCAATAATTTATAAGCTAGAATATGCGTATGAAGAAGCAGCAGCAAAATATGGTAAAGATCCTCGTGAATATTTGATTCAAACGACGAAAATGGTTCCGGATGCAAAAGGGAATTTGAAAGAGCTCCATACAATTCAAATGGAAAAAATATTAGGAGAAGATGGATATCATTTTTTCCGAGAAGTTCCTGGCAGTGAAAAGATTTGGCCTGCACATTTTGTGTTTGTTGCAATAGGATTTGAAGGTCCGGAGCTAACACTTCCAAACCAATTTGGTGTGGACATCGTAAACAAAAAAATTGCTGCATCAAGAAAGGGTTATGCAACGAATGTGGAAGGTATATTCACAGCTGGAGATGCGAGAAAAGGGCAAAGTTTGATCGTTTGGGCGATTAAAGAAGGGCAAGAAGTCGCGAAAAAAGTAGATGCATATGTAAGCAAAAAGCCGGTCACTTAATAAGTGACTGGTTTTAACTTGCTAGTGCACTAAAGTTTTTGTTTTATTTTTTGAGGTGAAGTGTCATAATAAAAACATACTAACAGTGGAGGCAGAACTATGATTGGCATAATCGATTATGGAGCAGGGAATTTACATAGTGTGTTAAAGGCAATCGATCGTCTAGCGTATCAAACGAAGCTTATTACTAAACCAAGCGATCATGATGAGGTGATTACGAAACTCATTTTACCAGGCGTTGGAAATGCGAAAGTTGCGATGAACGTGTTAAACGCAACAGGTTTAGCAAATTATTTAAAAGAAGAAGTCGCAAAAGGTACTCCACTTCTAGGCATTTGTTTGGGAATGCAGCTCCTTCTTGAAACAAGTGAAGAAGGGAATGTGGAATGTTTAGGCTTAATCAAAGGAAGTGTTCCCGAATTTTATGAAACGGTCGAAAAGGTACCTCATATGGGTTGGAACCAAGTGAAGGATGTCCAAAACCATTTCTTATTTCATCATATCCCTCAAAATTCAGACTTTTACTTTGTACATTCTTTCTATGCGAATCCTACAGATAAAGAGGATGTTTTAGGGATTACTGATTACGGATTTGATTTTGCAAGCGTTATAGGGAACGAACAAGTAATGGGCGTACAATTCCATCCGGAGAAAAGTGGTAAATATGGTATTCAGTTATTAGAAAACTACTGTAAATAAGGAGTAATCGTATATGCTTAGAAAAAGAATTGTTCCAGCAATCGATGTGTTGAATGATAAAGCCGTAAAATATGTACAGTTCCGAAATCCAACGATTATTGGAGATCCAGAGACGCTCGGAAGAAAATATACGGAAGATGGAGCAGACGAGTTAATCTATCTAGACACAACTGCTTCTCTAAAAAACCAAGACCTTAAACTTGAGTGGATTCAAAGAGTTGCAGAGCAAGTTTATATACCCTTTTCCGTTATAGGTGGAGTACGGACAATCGATGATTTTAAGCGTTTACTTCGTGCTGGTGCCGATAAGGTAGGCGTAAATTCAGCAGCAGTTAAGCGACCAGAACTCCTTAGAGAAGCTGCTGAAACTTATGGTAAACAATGTGTCGTTTTAGGGTTAGATGCGATGCCTATTTACAATGAACAACAAGAAATTATTCACTGGGAAGTGTATACACATTCAGGTCATGAAAAAACAGGAATGGACGTCGTTGAGTGGGCACAGCAAGCAACAGATCTTGGTGCTGGGGAAATCATTTGTACAAGCATTCATAAAGATGGTATGAAAAATGGATATGATGTCGAGTTAATCAAATTACTTTCTGAAAAAGTAAATGTCCCGATTATCGCTTCTGGTGGAGCAGGAAAACTTGCGCATATTGAGGAAGTTTTTACCGATGGACAAGCGGATGCAGCACTAATAGCATCTATGATTCATTATGGAGACTACACAATCTCAGACATAAAAGAATATTTACATAAAAAAAATATTAACATTCGAAGATAAAATAAAAGGAATCGGTAAATTTTAACCGGTTCCTTTTATTTAATGAAGAAACAGTATACAAAAAGGAGGAAAACTAGACTTGTCTACTGAGGAGGTTGTTAGTTAGTTCCGACCAAAAATTCCTGCACCAACGATAATAAGAAGGATGAACAATACAACGATTAAAACAAAGGATGAGCCACCACCGTAGCCACCACCGTAATAGCCACCTCCATAGCCACATCCATAGCCACCGCCGTAGCCACCACCGTATCCAAATGACATACACATTCACCACCTATGCTAAGATTAAGGACAGTTCGAATTATATCCTCGTTTTAGTTTATGCGAGTTCTATACTTGGACTTGGACAAATGAGTATAGGAATAGTCGTAGAAACTAGGATTTTTCTAATAAATAGATCATATAATCAATTAAATAATGGGGGAACTAGAAGTAATGATTTGGTTAAGTACTCCGCCCATTGCAAAGGAAACTTTTCCCGTTTCTTCGGAAACGATAAGTACTAAGGCATCAGTTCTTTCCGATAAACCTATTGCTGCACGATGGCGCGTGCCAAGCTTTTTTTCCCCTACAACAATAGCTGATAAGGGGAGAACATTCGCTGCAGAAAATATTTCATTTGCACGGATTAGGACAGCTCCATCATGAAGAGGATTTCCTGGGTAAAAGATAGATTCTAATAAGGAATGGGTGAGGCTTGCTCCAATAGGGGTACCAGGGCGAATAAAAGGATCTAATGGATTGTTTCGCTCAATCACGATTAAAGCCCCATGTCTTTGATGAGATAGATGTTGGATTGCCGTTGATATATCTAAAAATTTATCAGTAAAAGGGGATAAATAACAGTTCAAATAAAAAGAAGCAGCCACAGTCTCTACCTTTTCAAATTGGTCCTTAATAGTAGCAAGCTGTGATAGTATACAAAAGTTATCACTTTCTAATGTTTGTAAACCAATATTCACTTCTTTTGATATGCCCGCTAGCTCTTTTTTTAGTAGCTCTTTTAAAGGTGAAAAATTGCAAACACTTTTTTCCATTTTAGTAGACCTCTTTTCAATTATTCAAACCATTTTGCTTAATTTACCCTTATCAAAATAATTCATTCCTTTGAATTTATAATAGTAATTAAATAATCTCCCACCCACGCTCTTTTGCAACTACTTGTAGTTTTTCTTCCGGATTCACAACTACGGGATTCCCGACAAGTTCTAGTACAGGCAAATCCGAAAAACTATCTCCATATGCATAACTGTTTTTCCAATCAATTTGTTGACCTTCTAATGCTAGTAATATATTCTCCGTTTTTCGAGTTCCATTCACATGTTTGATAAGCGTTCGTGAATCTACATTATTCTCTTTATACGAAATTTCAGTGCCGATAATTTGGTTAAAAGAGATTCCTTTTGTAACTTGTCGTAAAAATTGTGTATATGCCCCAGAAACAAGTAATATATGTATATTTTCAGCTTGATGCTTTTGGAGTCTTGCAATAACAGCTGGATTAAAATCTTTTTGCACTGGTTTCGTTAGTTCTTCAAAGTAAGCAATTATTTCTTTTTCATGTATCCCATTAAATGCTTCTATATATAATTGCATCGAACGTTCTTTCATTTTGGCATCTGGATACAGTTTCAATTTATTTGCTAAATAAGGCGGGACGATAGATCTGTAAAAGCGTTTATATTTTGTTCGATAAATGGGGTGTTCTTTCAAATGGTTCATCAACAATTTGAATGTTTCTTCAGCATATAAAGTTCCGTCGAAGTCAAAAATTGCAACTTTCATTCCATTCACCTTTGCTTTCCATAGTATGTGATTATTACTAATTATACGTTAAATTGAAAGGGAAACAATGGATAATAAAAACTCGTCCCTACTGCAAATAGGGACGAGTTACTATTATTGCACTTGGTTGTTCATCTGATGTCCACCTTGTGCAGGAGCAAAAGCATTTAGCAAACCTTGCATATCCTGCTGATCAAGCTGTGGAACCTGGTAATAATGATGTTTGTTTTGATAAATAGCAAGCTCATATGCCATTTCAATACAGTTCGGAATGGAGTCTGCAAGAACTCGACGAACAACAGGATTCGTTGTTTCTAAAGCAGCAGCTGTTTTCATTGTTGCAGAAGCTTTTGCAGCGCCAAGTAAATATCCAGAAATCATTTCGTCTGTAATTTCATTAGGACTTTGTACTGGCTTTTTCGGTTGGGTCTGCTTCATTCCATAAATAAAATCATTGCCACCTTGCATTTTATAGCTAGAAGTAGGATGGGAAGGATCTGTACCCGTTTTAAAACATTCTACCGTAATATTGTATTCATCCAATGCGAATGCATGTTGACGATTTAAAATATTGAGTAGCTCTTGATCTTTTACATGTGGGCGAAGTATCGTTTTTAAGTTCAATCCAGAAACAACTGTCGATAACACTTCATGAACATCAAATAATTCATGACCACCATGGTTCATTTGTTGTGGAACATTTCCAGTCTGCATATTTTGATGTGTTTGACCTTGGTCAAATGAGTTTTGATTCATTCGAATTTTTCCTCCTTATAGAAAATGTGATGGGTCATCTTCTATAGTTTGGTCAATTCAATTGGTGATATGCAGAGGTGTTTAAACAATATTAATTTTCGATTGCTTGAACTAAGGTAGCGATGAATGCTAGCAAAAATTGAAACGCATCTTCTATTGTAAAGATTTCACTAAATTGATGGATATAATCTAATGGTAAATTGATTTCCCATAAGCCTTCATCTCCCGAGAACATCATGCTATAGTTCATCTTTTCTTTGTTATAATGTTCGTTTAAATAAGTTTCTATTTTGGATGCAAATTTTTTCTGAACGGCAAGTCCAAACATTGCGGTGTATACTTCAAATACTTCATCGTATTCTAATACTAATCCATCTACTTTTAGTGCATTTAAATTTTCCGATTGCAAAAAGACATACTCATTTTTCTTTTCTTTGAAGTGAGATAGAGGAGTATTTAAAAACTCCATTGAATCTTTCGCTATTAGTTCTTCCGTTTCTTTATCATATCTTTCACATAATACCGTTTGTTTACTCATATAAAATCATTCCTCGTTTCTTCTGCAATTTCTTCCGCAATTGTTTGAAGGTCATAAGCATCGATTGTAAATAGCGAATAGTTTTTCTTCTCCATATATTGCTCGGCTAATTTTTTTATAAACTTCGGAGAACCTTCATTTTCTTCGTCGTAAACAATAAGTATACCATCTGAATTACGGAGTAAGAATTTATTTTTTTCGATGAACTGCCATGGTGCTTCGTAAGGTCTCTTCGTCAAGCTTGTTTCATAATCCGCTTGAAATAATAAACTTCTGTATTTTTCTTGTTTCTGCTCGTTCCAATTCTTTTCTTGGTCTAAAAAAGGAGTGATAATAGCGTACTTTACGTGAGGATACTCTTTTTTCATCTCGAGTACGAGCTCAGCTGTCCATGTTTCTACACCTTGCTGTCCACTTAGTATAACCCATTCCAATCCTTCATCTATTAGCCCAAGTAACCTGTTTTTAATCGCTTGCTTGATGATTGGGATGCCTGCATGGGTATCATTGAATATACCTAATTCATGTGCTTTATACCCTGTTACTACTAATCGTTTTACCATTTCAATTACCTTCTTTGTTGAATAACTATCGTTAATCATACCATGATATAGAAATGATTTAAAATGGATCACAATTAAAAAGACCGATTGCAATCGCAATCGGTTAGTAGTTTAGTACGCTATTTTTCATAAATGAATCAATCTCATCCAGCGAATAGCCAAGCTCTACTAGCACTTCTTTATTATGCTGACCCAGAAGGGGAGCAGGGCTTCTAAATTGTCCTGGAGTTTCCGAAAATTTAGCAGGGAAGCCTAATGTTTTCATTGCTCCAGCTACTGGATGTTCATAATCTAAAATCATTTCTCTAGAAATAATATGCTCATCCGCAAGTGTTTGGTCATATGAATAAATAGGGCCAGAGGGGATTCCATTTTTGTCTAATAAATCTAACCAATACACAGAATCCTCTTCTTTTAATACATTTTCCATTTCTATTTCTAGCTCATCTACATGTTGTGCACGAATACTATTCGTTAAAAAACGTTCATCCTGTATCCATTCCGGTTTATGTACAACTGCTAAACAAAACTTTTCCCATAATTTTTGATTGGCTGCACCTATTAGTATAAAGCCGTCTTTTGTTTTATAGCCTTGATAAGGAGCAGACACGCGGTGCGCAGTACCATTTCTACGAGGAATTTCTCCTTTACCGAAATAAGCTGCTGCTTCCCAAACTGTCCAAGCAAGTCCAGAATCTACAAGTGAAACGTCAATATATTGACCAATACCCGACTTTAACCGGTGAATATAGGCCGCTAAAATAGATTGAATGGCCGTTTGCGCAGCGGCAATATCATGAATGGCAATACCGACTTTAACCGGTTTTCCTGTGCGTTCACCGGTCATATCTATTAGACCGGACAACCCTTGTGCCATAATATCAAATCCGCCCTTATTTTTATAAGGACCTGTTTGACCATAACCTGAAATCGAACAATAGATAAGTCTAGGATTAATCGATTTAAGCGTATCATAATCAATGCTAAGTTTTTGGGTAACCCCTGGGCGGTAATTTTCAATAAAGACATCTGCATCTTCTATTAGTTTATATAAAACTTGTAATCCTTCATCTGTTTTTAAATTAAGGCAAATCCCGCGTTTATTGCGATTTACCATCATATACATATAGCTCTCTTCTTTAATATATGGTCCCATCGTGCGAGTGTCATCGCCATTTGGAAATTTTTCTACTTTGACAACGTCCGCTCCCATATCTCCAAGTACCATCGTGCAATATGGTCCGGCTAATACTTGAGATAAGTCGACCACTTTCATTCCTTTTAATGCTTGTTCCATCGTAAATTTACCACCTTTAATAAATATCCTTAGCTTTTAACTACTTTTAACTTGTGAAGATCATTTACATGGCTTATGCCACTTAAAGAAATGGAGACCTTTGTTTCTTCAAGGAAGCTTTCTAATACACGTTCAACTCCCGCTTGACCACCAGCAGCTAATCCCCACACGAAAGGGCGGCCGATACATACAGCGGTTGCACCTAGTGCTAAAGCTTTTAAAGCATCCGATCCACGTCGGATCCCACTATCAAATAATACTGGAATTCTACCGTTGACTGCTTCCACTATTTGCGGAAGTGCATCAATACTTGCGATGACGCCATCTAACTGGCGGCCACCGTGATTCGATACGATAATGCCGTCAATTCCTTTTTCTATTGCAAGTATTGCATCATCTGGATGCAGTATGCCTTTAATGAGTATTGGTAAAGAAGTCTGTTCTCTCAGTTCGGCAATAGCGTCCCAATTTAATGAAGGATGATATAGATAATCTACGATGCCATTAATAATAGCATCCTCCGTTTGATCCGGCAGGGAAGCCATAAACACAGGATCCGTTATAAAGTTCCCCTTTGCTAATCCTTTTTTAAGCGGAGAGAATTGGTTACGCACGTCTTCTTCACGCCAACCGAGCATAACAGTATCAACTGTTACGACTATCGCTTTGTAACCTGCCTTTTCGGCTCTTTTTACGATACTATAAGAAATTTCTTTGTTTTCGGACCAATATAATTGAAACCATTTTGTGCTACCTTCTGTTGCTGTAGCAATTTCTTCTATCGAATAGCTAGAAACAGTGCTTTGAATATAAGGGAAGTTATACTTCGCTGCAGCTTTTGCTACTGCTATTTCTCCGTCTTCATGCGCAATTTTATTCATTCCAACAGGAGCGATGAAAAGGGGATGCGGGTATATTTGGCCAAACAATGTAATCTCCGTATTTAACGTCGAAACATCGTTTAGAAATCTAGGGACAATGGAATAGTTCGCAAATGATTCCGTATTTTTTCGTAACGTTTCTTCTCCGCCAGCGGAAGAGCGAATGTATCCAAATGGACCACCTTCTAATTTTTCTTTAGCTGCCTGTTCTAATTCCCTAAAATTTATAGGATGTTTTTCTTCAGAACCAATATTTTTTAATAATAAATCTAAGTTTGACATGCGTACCACTCCTTATGAAAAATTAGGTTTTCTTTTTTCTAAAAACGCAGCAATGCCTTCTTTATAATCTTCTGAACTAAATGAATCTAAAATAAGCTGTTCGATTTCTTTTGTTTCTTCATTTTCACCGTCGATAATCGATTGAATAACTTGCTTGATCCCATTATTTGCAACAGAAGATTTTCGAATAATTTGTCTCGCAAATTCTAAACACTTTTCTTCAATTTCTTCCATTGAATATACGTAATCGATTAAGCCAATTTCTTTTCCTTCTTCAGCACGAATCAATTTAGCTGTATATAATAATTCCTTTGCTTTCGATGGACCAATTAAGTTTACTAAACGCTTCGTGCTCGTTAAATTGTAAATGATTCCAATATTAGCAGCAGTAATGCCGAGTTTACTTCCAACTGTAGCAAAACGAAAATCACAAGAATTTGCTAATTCTAAGCCACCACCAATGGCAAGTGTTTTAATGAGGGCAATAGTAGGCTTTGGAAAACGATATAGTTTTTCAATCGATTCGAGCGTTGCATCGTTATAATCTTTTGCTTTTTGAGCAGAAAAGCGATTTTCCAGAAACTCTGAAATATCTGCTCCAGCTGAGAAAGCAGTTTCGTCGACACCTTTTAAGATCAATACTTTAATTTGTTGATCCGACTCCAATTCCTCTAATATTGTTCCTAACTGTTTAAACATAGCAAGAGAAAAAGAATTTTTCTTCTCTACCCGATTAAATATAAGCGTTGCGATCGCACCATTTTTTTCTACATATAAATTGTTCGACATTAGATAACCTCCAACTAGTCCTTTTTCAATCTTGCAGCAAGTCTATTTCCAATGGACTGAATACTTTGAACAAGGACAATTAAAATGAAGACAGTAGCATACATAACATCGACTTCATAACGTAAATGTCCAAATCGATAAGCTACATCACCAAGACCACCAGCACCGACCATACCAGCCATTGCGGTTGCTCCTATTAAACTAACAGTAGATATAGTTAAACCCAAAATAATAGAAGGTCGTGCTTCACGTAACATCACATGCCAAATAATCGATCTCGTTTTAATGCCCATCGCTGTATAAGCTTCCACAACACCATTCTCAACTTCCAATAGTGCAGATTCCATAAGTCGTGCAATATAAGGCGCTGTATAAATAACTAAAGGGACGATTACACCTTTTACCCCAATCGTCGTTCCAACAATCGATTTTGTGAAAGGAAGGATGAAGAATAGTAAAATGATAAACGGTATAGAACGCACGATGTTAATTACTAAGTTACAAAGTTGATACAAAAATTTGTTTTGCAAAGGCTGACCTGTTCTTGTTAAGACAATTAAAATCCCAAGGGGAATCCCAATTAATACGGCGAAAAACAAGGAGATTCCAACCATTTGAAACGTTTCAATGACAGACTTTCCGATTATCGGAAGCCATTGATCTGTAAATGTCTCTAATCTACTCATGATTGTCCCTCCAATATCTCAATACCGACGCTGTTTTCCTCTAAAAATTGTAACGCAGCATTTACTTGATCTTTTTCTCCCATTAAATGAATGACGATATTGCCGACAATGCCATTTTTCAATTCAATAATGTTGGCTGTTAATATATTTGGTTGGACATTAAATTTTTTGCTAACTTCAGCAAGTAGCGGCTTTCCTGCACTTTCTCCAACAAAAGTTAAGCGCGTTACGCTACCCGTCACATGTAATTGTGAAATTAAAGCAGGGGATAGATTGCGCTGACTAATTGTATTTAAAAACTTTTTGGTCGTAGGATGCGTAGGTTTCGTAAATAATTGAATCGCATTATTTTGTTCTACGACATGCCCATTCTCCATTACGTATACATGATCACAAATTTTTTGAATGACATTCATCTCATGTGTAATAAGCAATATAGTAATACCTAGCTCTCTATTGATCTTTAATAGAAGATCTAAAATGGAATCGGTTGTTTCTGGGTCAAGTGCGCTAGTTGCTTCATCGCTTAATAAAATTTCTGGTTCTTGTGCAAGTGCTCTTGCAATAGCAACCCGTTGCTTTTGACCGCCAGATAATTGATTTGGATAATTTTTGTGTTTATCTATTAATCCAACGATCTCTAAATATTTTTCTGCTCTATTTTGAACTTCTGCTTTGTTATAACCAAGAAGTTTGAGAGGAATCGCAATATTATCGTAAACAGTAGCTGTTTTTAAAAGGTTGAATCCTTGGAAAATCATCCCTATTTTATTGCGAGCTTCACGTAATTTAGGAAGGGGGAGGGAGGTAGTTTCTACTCCATTTATGTATACTTTTCCTTCTGTTGGTCTTTCGAGTAAATTCACACAACGAATAAGCGTACTTTTTCCAGCACCACTATATCCAATAACTCCATGAATTTCTCCTTTTTTTACGTGTATATTTACGTTGTTTACTGCTTTTACTTTTCCATTTTTACTATTGAATTCTTTTGAAATATTTTCTAATACAATCATCATATGCCTTCCTTTCTAAAGAAAACGTTACCGAAGTCGGTAACGTTTTCAAATCTTTTACTCATCCCAGCCTGGTAATACAGAACCTTGAAACTCTTCTTCAATGAATTGTTTTACTTCTTCTGATTGATAAGCTTTAACAAATTTTTGAATCGTTGGGTCATCTTTATTTTCAGCACGAACAACAATATAGTTTACATATGGTGAGTTAGATGATTCTAGTAAAATAGAATCTGCTTTTGGATTAATCCCGGCAGCTAATGCAAAGTTTGTATTGATCGCAGCAGCGTCTACTTCACTTAACTGTTTTGGAATTTGAGCTGCTTCTAACTCAATAAATTTTAAGTTTTTTGGATTTTCTTCAATGTCGTATATAGAAGCAGTTTCTCTTTTGTCTTCTTTAATTTTGATATAGCCATTTTCTTCTAGGATATATAATGCGCGTGCTCCGTTTGTAGGATCGTTTGGCAATCCAAAAGTTGCGCCATCTGGTAGAGCATCGAAAGAATCATATTTATCCGAGTAAATTCCCATCGGATTTAAGATTGTCTTACCTACAGGTACTAAGTCTGTTCCATGGGCTTCGTTGAACTGTTCTAGGAATGGCTCATGTTGGTAGCTATTTGCATCTAAGTCACTCTCAGATAAAGCTGTGTTTGGTAGGATATAGTCAGAGAAGACTTGGATATCGATTTCTAGCCCGTCTTTAGCAGCTACTTCTTTTGCTACTTCTACGATTTGTTCATGCGGTCCAGCAGTCACTCCAACGAGTAGTTTGTTTTCGTCTAACGCTTTATCTCCACTACTAGAGTCATCTCCACACGCAGCAAGTGCTCCAGTTAATAGTACGCTTGATAATAATAATCCAAATTTTTTCATTTTTAGTTCCTCCTAATAATTATAAGGAAAATTGAATAAATATAAAAGCCTCTCTTCCAAAAGAAAGAGAGGCGCAAAAATACAATCTGTCCTCTCTTATCTTCCAAAACAACATGTTGTTTTGCAGGATTTAGCACCTTTCTACATCCGAAAATATAGATGGTTGCCGAGCTTCAACGGGCCAGTCCCTCAGCTACTCTTGATAAGAGATATAAGCTATTAAATTATTCAGAAGTTCCATAAAAGATAATTTACTACATCAATTCGCTAAAGTCAACAATTTTTTTCAAGTTGAAATATTCTGCCGAAATAGTTTAGAGTAAGTATCAATAAATAAAATATGCAAGGATGATGGATATTATGTCAGCGGTAAAAGTTAATTATGCAACTGGACAGCTTGGAAAAACAGTTGCAGCTAGATTAGTATACGGTACGGATTTACTAGAGGGGATCGAACAATTATGTGCCGAAAACAACATAGAATATGCAACGATAATTAGTTGCTTTGGTAGTTTTCAACGAAGTGGATTCGTCTATTTAGTACCGAACAAAGAATCTATAATTGGCGTAGGATATAATGACTTAATTGTTAAAAAAGGACCGATCGAGTTTTTACAAGGTACGGGGGTTATTTGTAAAAGAGAAGGGGAGTACGAAACTCATTTTCACGGAACAATGTGCGACAAAGAAGGAAATATTTTTGGCGGACATTTTATAAAAGGGGAGAACCCGGTAATAACAGTGGATCTTGTAATAGCAGAAGTTACGGGTATGGAATTCCATCGAAAGTTTGATATAGAAACAGGTGCCAATCAATTTTATCCGGTGGAGAAAAATGCAACGGAACCGAAAAGAATAGAGAAATAAAAAACTACTCTTGTTAAGGATAATGGAGCAAAATAGGGATAATGCGTCGTAAGGAATTAACCGCTAGGATTTCCGCTGCAGGGCGGACGCTTTCCGCCGGGTGAGCGATGAGCCATCGCCGACGCTTCGCGTTCGCCTGCGATGTCTCATCTTCTCACTCATCCGGCAGGAGTCGCCACCCTTCCGCGAAAATCAAAGGAGCTTGCTGACTAATTAGTGTCTCGCTTTATAAACTAAAAATTTTATTAGAATCGAAGAGGAAAATTCATTATAGTAAGTATCTCGTAATAATTGATCCAGTAAATGGATAAGAGCAACCAACTGGTCATTGAAAGGAATTAGTTCTATAAGGTAAGCAACCAAATTAGAACGAGAGCAACCAATTTAAGTGCGGAAGCAATCATTTCCCATATCAAAGAGTTTACTTAATAGGTGACGACTATTAATTTTATAAAAATATACATTATTTGGTGATTTTTAGATAGTGATAGCTGCCACTTTTGCCTTCATGCAGCGGTTCTAATATTTTTTATTGGTTTACTTAGATAAACGCTAATTAGCTAGCACATTTTGTTGATTGAAGTGGAAGGCGGCGACTCCAGGAGCGACCGAGCATAGGTTGCAACATATAGTGGGTGGGATTCCCACCGAGTAAGAACTAGCCATTCGCTCGTAGCGAGTCT
>NZ_JBIWEX010000036.1:0-29591 GCF_044762745.1 Psychrobacillus sp. NPDC096426
TTACCACCTGGCTTTATCCATTATAAAGGACTTTTTTTATGCACAAATAAAAATTAGTGAACATTTAGTGTATTATTAAAATTTAAATTAATTTATTGCAACACTAGTGAATAAATATATGTCTTCTTTGGTTCAAACCATTCTAAATAAGGATTTTTTGCTCATTACTAAATATAAGAGCTTTTATGCATCCTGTATCGCCGTATTACAAGATTTAGATGTTAGGACAGTTCCGATTGCGATAGTCGGAAACTTAGAACAAAAAGGGTCAGTCGTCTTAGCTGCATCCCTAGCCATGAAAAAAAGATTTCGTGTAAAAACAGGAACAAGACTTTTCGAAATACCAAACCACCCAGACATTCGATTATTTGAACCTAAAATGAGTTACTTTCTTGAAATGTCAATGGCGGTAAATGAAATACTACAGAAATATGTTCCTCCGGAAGCTGTTCACGTGTATTCGGTCGACGAAAGTTTTATCGACCTTACTGGAACAGAAAAGCTGTGGGGACCACCAGAACTTACAATACAGCGTATTCAGAAAGAAATACTTGATTCATTACAATTACATTCCACTGCGGGTATGGGACCAAATATGTTAATGGCAAAGCTAGCATTAGACTTGGAAGCCAAAAAGAGTGGTTTCGCAAAATGGACATACGATGATGTCCAAACAAAATTATGGCCAGTGAGTCCTTTAAGTGAAATGTGGGGAATCGGTTCTCGTACAGAAAAGACTCTAAATAATATGGGAATCACCTCTGTGGGGCAGTTAGCTAGAGCCCCATTGGAGTTATTAGAGAGTAAATTTGGAATAATGGGGAATCAGCTTTACCATCAAGCATGGGGCATTGATTTATCCGATTTAGGAGCGCCAATAGAAGAAACGCAAATCAGCTACGCTAAAAGTCAGATTCTTATGCGAGACTACAACAGAATTGAGGAAGTAAAAGCTGTCATCCTCGAAATGTGTGAAGATGTGGCGAAAAGGGCAAGAGATACTTATCAATCAGCTAGAACCATTACATTGGGTTTAGGCTACAGTACAAATGCATTTGGTGGTGGATTTCAACGCGCTCGAACAATTTACGAAGCTACCAACGACACGATGAAAATATACAAGGTGTGCTTAGATTTATTAAAAGAAAACTACGATAACAAACCAGTGCGGCAGTTGTCCGTTTCCATCACGAAGTTAGAAGATGAACACTCGATGCAGTTAAGTCTTTTCGAGAAAGATAACTGGAAAAATCGAAAACTTGCAGCCGCAATGGACAGTATTCGAAATCGATTTGGATCCGCAGCATTATTAAGAGCGGTTTCTTATACGCCTGCAGGCACGGCAGTTAAACGGTCGAAAATGGTTGGCGGTCATAAAGGATAGAGGAGAGAAATGTATGATAAGAGATCGTGGAATGAAAAAATGGCAAGGTATGATGTTACCAGAACATGTTCGATTGTTAAGAAAACGTCGAGAAAATCTTACGAAAATAAGATGTCCAGAACTTGATGAGCAGAAGCTGATTATAAAGTTTGGAGTAATGGCCGATTTGATACTTATCGAGGTACCATCACAAGAATAGATGAATTTAACCGATTGATTTATTATATAAATCCTTTCAGCATCCCGCAAGAGCCACTAAAGATTGACCAAATTGTAGATATCTACCAATTATAAGGAAGGATTATTTATTTTCACCTCGAATGTAACAAGAGAATGGGGTGAGAGAATGAAGAAATACACGCTAAATGTAGAATTTAAAGATGGAAGAATAAAACAATATGAAACAGACGAAAAAGTGCAGTTTGAAAATGAAGCTGTACTTTTAGTTGGGGGACTTCGCATTAATATATATAACGTGGAGCATTATTCGATAATAGAAAATATAAAAACAATGTAAAGACCACCAACCAGTAAGGGAGGTGGTTTTTTTTATATGACTATGTTTAAGGAAAAGGTTGATAATCGTATAACCTTCTATTTAATGATTAAATGAGTGTTTTATACATTAATGTAAAATTTATAATTTTGCAATATCATCAGGATTTATTGACAGATTAAAATACATACTAGAACCTGATTTTGCCTCCCTTAGATAAACATTGAAATCTCCAAACATTTTTCTTCTCTCATCCTCATTTGCTTCAGGAAAGATAGCTTTTACACTTTCGAAAAACCTTTTTGATTTTATTTTGTTTAAAAATTGTATCCTTGATGCTGAAAAGTAAGGATATGTAGGTGGATACCATGTATAAAATTCTTCCAATTTATCATGAGCAAAGCTTAGTAGATAAATGATAAAATCTGCTTGAATCAAGTCGTCAGCTTTAATTCCTTCGTAATTTGCTCTATCGATAATAAGTTTTCCCCTATTAGATATATATTTTTGATCTGTTGAAGGTAGTTTTATTTCATCGAGAAGGCGTGGATACTCACAAAAAAGTCCAATAGACCCATCAAGTTGTCTTTCGAGTCTGCTCGTTACAAAGTAGTGGTTAGTTACAACACTTTTTATTACTTCAAATTTCTTGTACCTGTACAACTGGGCAATATTATATATCATAAGTTCCGTAACAAAAAATTTCATGTGGTCAAATTGATCTTCATAATATGCATGAGTATTTGACTTTGTATAAATGATCGGATAAATTGATTCAAATAGATCAATTATTAATGATTCATTAACAACTTCTGCTTCTTTAATATAAGTTTCTAAAAACTCGATGAACACATCACGCAATTCGATTGTATCGTGTAAGCTTTCTAACATTAGTTGGACTCTATCATCCTTTTGGTCTGGTGTTATGGAAAATGATTTCAAATCTATTTTAAATGTTTCAACAAACTCATTAAAATATATATCTATATTCCTTGGCTTTTTTTCAACATCATGTCGAAATCTGTTTAGAGCTCTTCTACTTTCTAAAGTTGTTTTTTTTTCATCCCGGAGTAAATAGGCTGGAGCAGAACCTCTTTTTGGCCTTTCAAATTCTGGCTTACCATATAAATTTCTTAATACTTTTTCATATCCGTCTTCATATTTTTGTGCTGACGACATATCGATGTATTTTGTACCGCTAAGATAGGTAGGGATATATTCCTCTCCAGCAGGACCTCTTTGGGACACTATTGGAATAAATTTAGTTTGTTCAACACTTTTGTAGACTTCATTTGAGATTATTACTGTTTCAGTCCCCACGCCACCTTCAAAACCATCTGCTTTTTGTTTATACGTTTCGTCACAAATGACTAAAACCTTTGAGATAGAAGGATCGTTGACACTTCTCTGCATAAATGCGTTTAAGTTATGTCCTTCAACACTATCCCATTTGTCGAACACCACTTCAACACCATTGCTTTCTAAACGAGAAGCTAATTCATATACCCATTCCTCGTGTTGTGGACTGGACCAAGAATAAGAAATGAAAACTTTACTGGCTTTTAATTCTTCAGTCATTATAGATTCCTCCAAAACTTAGTAGTAAATATTTTCAATTAATATTTTTCCAAATTTATCATGTTTATTAAACTGATTCGCAACGACATAATAATCGCTTTAACATAATATGTATATCAATTTTATCTGATTTACTATATATCATCAATATATAATGTGACTTTAGATTTAAGAGAAAAGAACCGAGTGTGTTATATACATCTCGGTTCAGATAAGTACTAATATCTATCACATTGTGAATGTATACACTTAAAGTAACGGCTACGTTAGTTGAATAAGAGAAGAAAAAATCAACGATTTACTTTAACGTAGCTTAATTTAAAAATAGCCCTACCACATTAAATCTGTGGTAGGGCTTAGTTTTATTTCAAAATTATAAAAATACTCATTATTTAAATTCGAGACGAATGTAAGTTTATTCAAATGTAAACAACAAATAGTTTAGTATGTGTTTTAAAAATCATAGTTTTTCTACATACGCCGCCTTTTATGATAGCCCCAAATTAGCCCCAATATCATACTTTCTAATGCTATATATTACATTGTAATTAAAATGATGATAGGTGTTGAAATGTTGGTATTGTTGGTTTTATAAAATGAATGTACATTGTTTTACATGCAAGTATAAGTATAGCACGAATAGGGACAACAAGGTATTTAAAAAATGGTAAGGTTAGAAAATTATTAGAGAATCTAAAAACAGCCAAAAGTGTATCTTTGGCTGCTTATAAATATCTAAGTAAGTATTAGTTCATTTTTTCCAATGTTTTTCGATGAATTCGTCACGACCAGATTGTGCTCTGTCTTCTTTATAGTGATCCGGGCTTTTTTTATAAAAATCTTGATGATAATCTTCTGCTTCGTAGAAGGTCTTTGCCTCCCTAACGGCAGTAACGATTGGTTTAGAAAACTTGCCACTTGCTGCTAGTTGTTCTTTCGACTGTTCTGCAAGCTTTCGTTGTTCTTCCGTATGTACAAATATTGCGGATTGATAGCTTTCTCCGCGGTCTTGAAACTGTCCTCCTGCATCAGTTGGATCAATCTGTTGCCAAAAAATTTGGAGTAGCTCATTATAAGAAAAAATGGCAGGATCGTATTGGATCTCGACTACTTCTAAATGTCCGGATGTTCCTTTTTTCACGTCTTCGTACGTTGGATTTTCTACATGGCCTCCCATGTAACCGGAAGTTACTTTATGTATGCCATCCCATGAATCGAATGGCTTTACCATGCACCAAAAACAGCCACCAGCGAATGTTGCTTTTTCTATCATTGTCATTCCTCCCATTATTGCAATATGTATTTTACCATGAGATGCTAGAATGTACAAAATTCCGAAACTTAAAGGTGATAAAAACGTTATAATTAGAATATAAGGGAGCGATAACATTATGGATGAAGAACGACAAATACCAACAAGACGTAAACGGAAAAAACGACTCCGAATAGGACGATTCCTTACATTATTTCTTGTTTTAGTTATAGTAATAGGCGGCATTTATGCGGTTGCTCAATATTCTATCGGATACAAATTAGCAAATAAGGAAGTGGATTTAACGATTGATTTTGAAGGGGACAAGCTACAATCAGGGGAACGGGAAAATATTTTAGTGCTTGGGGTAGACTCAAGAGGACAAAAACAAGCACGCTCGGATACGATGATGCTTGTTTCTTGGGATAAAAAAGATAATGACGTCAAAATCATCTCATTAATGCGGGATATATATGCAGATATTCCAGGTTATCAATCGTATAAGCTAAACACAGCATACTATCTTGGAGGAGTTCAGTTATTAAAAAATACGATTCAGCAAATGTTCGATCTTCCCATTCATCATTATGCTTTAATAGATTTTAGTAGCTTTGAATCATTAGTAGACATACTTGCCCCTGAAGGCGTTCCTATAAATGTAGAAAAAGATATGTCAGAGAAAATCGGGGTTTCACTCATCCAGGGTCAGCAAAATTTAACAGGTAAAGAACTGCTTGGTTATGCAAGATTTCGCGCGGATACAGAAGGTGATTTTGGAAGGGTAGCAAGGCAACAAATTGTAATGGAAGCTTTGAAAAATGAACTACTTTCGATTGGGAACTTATCCAATACGCCTAAATTCTTAGGAGCTGCAGAAGGGTATATCGAAACAGATTATTCTAGAGCAGATAAAGCAAAACGTATTATCGATGCGCTTATTAGCGGAAAATTAGAAATAGAGAAGTTAACAATACCTGTAGAAGGAACTTACACCTTTAATAGTTATAAACATGCTGGTTCGGTTATTGAAATTAATACGGAAAAAAATAAACAAGCCATTAATGACTTTTTAGGAAAATAATAATGCTTCAGCAGATGTTTTTTTGCGGTTGCGTCGCAAAAAAAACTTTTGCAGCAATGCATGAGTAACCAACATCCTGTAGATCAAAACCGCAATTCAAAATTTGGAATAAAAAACGACGAGGCGTATTTTAATATTTGCCAATCTTTTCATTCGTCCGTAAAATATACTATATAGGAAAGGGTGTTTGATAAAAGTGGAGCCGGAGAAACCTTCTTTTTTTTCTACAAGATACATAAAATTTTTAGGAGGACGTAATACGTTCTTCACATTTATCGTACTATTGTTAATAGGACTTATTGTTATGGTATACGATAAAGTGTCGTTTATTTTTAATCCATTAACTATATTTTTAGGAAATGTGATTTTACCAGTTATTCTAGCGGTCATAGCCTATTATTTATTGCGCCCTATACTGCGACTGATTGAAAAGATAAAAATTCCAAGAGTTTGGGGGATTTTAATCATTTTCTTAGCATTAATCGGATTAATTACTTTACTCGTATTTTTAGTAGTGCCATTTTTAAAATCGCAATCTACTAGGTTAGTCGAGGAATTACCTGTATATCTGATTCAGCTACTGAACTCTTTAGATAGCTTTTTAAGAACTTCGTTTGTGGCAGACTATTATTTACAAATTGAAAAAGAAGCGATGGAAATATTAAAGAACGTTCCTGCAGAAGTGGGTAAATTGTTTCAAAGTACAATTTCCAGCATTGCAACTGGAATTACTTCTGTTGTAGGAGCGGTAACAAGCTTTGTTTTATCTATTATCATGGTACCATTTATTCTTTTCTATTTACTAAAAGACGGAGAAAAGTTGCCTAAGTTCGTGATAAGAGTTTTCCCACCTCGCATGCGGGATGATTTTCAATCGGTCTTCAGAAGTATTGATAATCAGATTAGTGCCTATATTCAAGGGCAAATTTTAGTTTCTATGTGTATTGGATTTATGATATTTATTGGCTTTACAATCATTGGAATGGATTACGCATTACTCCTGGGTGTTATAGCAATGGTCACAAGTGTTGTACCTTATTTGGGACCTGTAATAGCAATTACTCCAGCTGCCATTATAGCGCTTGTTTCGTCACCGCTTATGTTAGTGAAACTTGCGATTGTATGGACAATTGTTCAGTTTGTAGAAGGGAAATTCATTTCTCCTCAAATTATGGGTAAATCACTTCATGTGCATCCAATCACAATTATTTTCGTATTGATTACTTCTGGATCACTATTTGGAGTTCCAGGTGTTGTGCTAGGGATCCCAGGATATGCAATACTGAAAGTGATCGTTTCCCATTTTTATACTTTATTTAAAAATCGGTATAATAGATTTGAACCGAATCTTGAAAATCAATATGAGCATACAAATAACAAGGTGGATTGAGAATAATGGCAAAAAGGTTTGAGTCTTCTATTGAAGTACAATCAGTTAAAATTGATACAGTGGTAGATCATCCATATATTGAACATGGTATAAACCTTTCTGGTACCATTTATATTGATGGTGTTCACGACGATGAATCTGTCGAGAATATTAAACTAGAGGTTTTTAAAGTAAGAAACGAGCTTGTTTCCGAAATCATCTCCAAACATTCAATAGAATTAGTTGGGTCAGTTGCATCCAAAGATATGCAAATGATTCCGTTTGAAATTATCCCGGATGAAAGATGGATACCGGATGGAATAGAAGAAGTATCCAAACTAATTTTACGAACGACTGTATTATTTGAAAATGGCAAAGAATTCAGTGACGAAGATGAAATTTACTTCGACATAGAAGAATAAGAAAATATGTAAACTCCAGTGATTGTACTGGGGTTTTTTCTTTTGTATAAAGCGGTAAAATTAGCGCAATCTAACGAAAAAGTAGGAGGAAAGTTGATGAATAAAAGAATTTTATTCGTTTTACTTGTTTCATTGCTTATGTTATCTGCATGTGGGTCCAATCGTGATTCAAATGATCCTGCTAATCCGGAGACACAAATAAATAGTAGAGATCAAAACATCCCAAACACTGGAAACGAAGAAGTCAATAAGGAAAATGATCTTGGTATTCCAAAAATTGGTAACGATTTGAACGATCCGACTTTTGAAAAACCTTCTGAATAAAGCGTTGAATTGTTAGAATAATTATGATAATATAAATTTAATTATATTGAACGGAGGTGAAGAAAGAATGAAAAACGCTGTGAATGCACATGGATTTATACTGGAATTTTTAGCCACATCCTGTGCAATTACTCATGAATTTGCTGACAACGGGATTAGTCTGTCCATTTTTAGCAAATTAAGTGAATTTCACAGCTGATAAAGTCATTCTTTCTGAACCATGTGCACATGGAAAAGACTGCTTTTCAGGCAGTCTTTTTTTATGCAGAAAAATGCTTCCAGCTGAATTATATGAAAAAGGAAGCGAATAAAATGATTTGTACTATACAAGAAATAAGTAAAATGCTCGGAGGAAATATAATTTTTGAAAACCTTTCTCTATCTATTAAGACAGGAGATAGACTAGGGATTGTTGGTCGAAACGGCGCTGGAAAGACGACCTTATTTAAACTGATTGCTCGTTTAGAAACTATTGACAAAGGAAGTATCCATTTTAAAAAAGGAACACAAATTGGTTATTTGGCACAAATCCCTAGCTTTTCTGAAGAAATTACGGGTTATGATGTATTGAATAGTGCTTTTCAATCATTAAACGAATTACAAAAGAAGTTAAAAAATCTCGAAGATGAATTATCTAGTGCGAAGCCGGAGGAAATGGAAAAATTACTTCAGAATTATGGAGATATTCAAGAAGCATTTACAAATCAAGGCGGATATTTAATGGAATCGGAAATAGAAAAAGTGATCCAAGGACTTCAATTAACAGGCTTTGTTTATCAATCTTTTGCAAGTTTGAGTGGCGGAGAACAAACGAAGATTATGCTAGGAAAACTTTTACTAACAAAACCGGATTTATTGTTACTAGATGAACCTACAAATCATTTAGATATATTTGCAGTGGAGTGGCTAGAGGAATATTTAGTTAATTACGCAGGGACTGTTGTGATCATTTCGCATGATCGATACTTTTTAGATCAAGTAGTGACAAAAGTAGCTGATCTAGAGGAAGGCGAACTAACGGTCTATCATGGAAATTACTCTGCCTTTAGTATCGAAAAAGAAGAACGACTAACGCGTGAATTTCAAGCATACGAAGAGCAACAAAAAAAGATAAAGAAAATGAGAGAAGCGATTAAACGTTTACGACAATGGGCCAATGAAGCTGTTCCTCCTAATCCTGGTTTACATCGACAGGCACGAAATATGGAAAGAGCTTTGGAACGGATGGAAAAGGTAAGAAAACCGCTAATAGATCTTAAAAAGATGAATTTGTCTTTTGAAGCTGCCCCGCGGAGCGGAAAAGAAGTGGTTGTCATGGAAGACGTGTGCAAATCATTCGATGAAAAAGTGTTGCTTCATCTTGCAAATTTGCATGTGTACTGGAAAGATCGGGTAGCAATTGTCGGTCGTAATGGAACGGGTAAGTCAACGATATTAAACATACTACGCGGAGAAATACCGATTGATAAAGGGATTGCAAGACTAGGTAGCAATGTTCGAGTAGGCTTTCTTTCGCAGCATTTCCAAATAACAGATCCAAAAGCACGACTCATTGATGTGTTTCGAAGTGAAGTAAATGTCTTTGAAGGGGATGCACGCCATATATTAGCTAAATTTATGTTCTACGGACCCGATGTATTTAAACGAGTAGGCGATTTAAGTGGCGGAGAACGAATGCGCCTACGTCTTGCGCAACTAATGCATCAAGATATAAATTTATTAATGCTAGATGAACCTACTAATCATCTAGATATCGATTCGAGAGAAGTATTAGAAGATGCATTAGAAGACTTCCAAGGAACGATACTTGCTGTTTCTCATGATCGTTACTTTTTAAATAAGCTATTTCCAAGAACAGTATGGCTAGACCAAGGACAGCTAACAACGTTTGAAGGTCCATACGATTGGGCTCGTGCGAAATGGGAGGAGTTACAAGAAAAACACCACCCGATTACATTGATGGAAACAAAGAAAACAATTAAACCGATACAAACAAAGGCGAACCAAGATATATCGGTAGAAGAGGAAATCGCTAAAGTAGAAAAGGAAATTAAATTATTTACTGAGCAAATAGAGTCGGAAAATGACTGGGAGCAATATGAGCAATTGATGGAAACAAAAAAACAACGTGTTCAGCTATTAGAGGAGTTATTGGAACAATGGATGGAGAATGAAACTTGAAACAAGTTATATAAATTGTATAACTTCAAATAATTGTAGCAATATTTTTTGGTTTTTCTAGTTGCTATAAAACTTAATAGTAAACCCTTTCCAAATAGTGTTTTCCATTGGAAAGGGTTTTATTTTGTTAATCATATTAATCAAACTATTGCAAATAAAAAAAGTAAATGATAATGTGATATAAACCCATAAAAAAACTAGGGATTAGTATAGAGTATCTTTAGAAGCTATTGATTGGCTAAGTAAAGAAAGTTGGGAGAGTTTATATGACAAAGACAGAACAACCATTTGTTATTCATCCAGATACATATATTGGACATGTTGTATTAAAAGTGATGGATTTAGAAAGACAAATAGCATTTTACGAGGATGTTGTTGGATTACAAGTAATTCAACAGGATAATACAAAAGCTTTACTTGCTGGAAAAGGTGGTAAAAAAGCAATTTTAGTACTAGAAAAATCAGCAGATGAATTACAGCCTTCAAGAAGCACCGGCGTTTTCCATACAGCATTTTTATTGCCGACTAGGGAATCATTTGCAACGAAGTTTTTTCATATTTTACGAAGCAAAAAGACGGTAGATAGCCCAAGGGAGCAAGAACAGCGTTTTACGCATTTTGAACGTTTCATCCCAATTGCTCGTTTAGATAGCGCAAGTGATCATGGCTACAGTGAAGCATTTTATTTATATGATATTGAAGGAAATGGAATTGAAATTTACGCAGATCGAGCAGTAGAAGACTGGTCCAAATACCCAGGTGGGAGTAATCCGTTAGATCTTAAAGAGTTAGCTGAAATTGCGGATTTTGATACAGATGGTAGTATTCCAGCTGAAACTAAAATTGGACATGTGCATTTACGTGTAGGAAATGTACAGGAATCTACAAAATTTTATGTAGATGTTATTGGATTCGAAAAACAAACAATATTAGAGTCTGTATTTTTTATTTCAGCAGGTGGATATCACCATCATATTGCAGGGAATGTTTGGGCGGGGGAAAACAATCCTCAGCCAAAAGCAAATGCAACTGGATTAAAAGAATACACAATAGTACTTCCAACAAATGAGGCTTTGGAAGAATTGAAAAAACAGTTTAAACAACACAATTATGATATACAAATGCATGAACAAACACTTTCTACAAAAGATCCAAGTGGAAATGGTATCATTTTTGAAATACAAAATTTACATTAGCATAATTAAAGACCTTCCTAATATTTCTTTGGGAGGTCTTTATTTGCTTAATAACAACAAGGTTTAAATAAATGTTTATTTATTAATTCTAAATAGTTGCACAAATAGTTTTCCCGTGATAATCTTTATAAGATTAAATAAACAAATTTAATATTCTTATCAAGAGAAGCTGAGGGAATGGCCCTGTGAAGCTTCAGCAACCTCTGAGTTGTCAGAAAGGTGCTAACTCCTACAAGATTTTTTTATCTTGAGAGATAAGAACAGAGAGCTATCAATACACCCTCTTTTCTTATCTATAAGAAAAGAGGTTTTTTTTATGTTACATAGAAAGGAAGAGAAAGACAATGCCGATTAATGTACCAAAGCACTTGCCAGCAACTAAAATTTTAAAAAAAGAAAAGATATTCGTGATGGATGAAGAACGTGCTACTGAGCAGGACATCCGTCCTATCAATATCATAATATTAAATTTAATGCCTGAAAAAGAGAAAACAGAACTACAGCTGTTAAGACTTTTAGGGAATACACCATTACAAGTGAATGTTACTTTTATGAATATGGCTTCTCATGAATCTAAAAATGTAAGTAAAACGCATTTAGATACATTTTACACAACGTTCGAAGAGATCAAACACCGTAAGTACGATGGTATGATTATTACCGGGGCCCCTATTGAACATTTGCCATTTGAAGAAGTAAATTACTGGGAAGAAATGGTCCAAATAATGGACTGGGCAAAAACGAATGTTACGTCCGTTTTACATATATGTTGGGGAGCACAAGCAGCTCTATACCATCATTATGGAATCGATAAATATGACTTACCAAAGAAATGTTTTGGTGTGTTTGCTCATCAGCTATCTGATTTAACGGTGAATCTAGTGCGAGGTTTTAACGATGTATTTAACGCACCAGTATCCCGTTATACATCGGTTTCTTATGATGAAATTAAAAACGAACCAAGATTAAATTTACTATCTAAATCTGACGAAGCCGGCGTATTTCTTATTATCTCCAAAGATGAAAAACATATAATGGTTACTGGTCATTTAGAATATGATGCGACAACTCTAGCAGACGAATATAGCCGTGATGTGGATAAAGGAATTGATATAGATGTGCCGGAAAATTATTTTCCTAACGATGATCCATCTAAAGAACCATTAAATACATGGCGTTCACATACGCATTTATTATTTTCTAACTGGTTGAACTATTATGTGTACCAACAAACACCTTACGAATGGGAATAAACAAAAGCACAGAGCGGAAGTTCGCTCTGTGATGGTATTTATTTAAAGATACGATCGATTTCCGCAACCTCGTCAGGTGTAAGCTGCACATCTTGTGTTTTTAAATTATCTAAAACTTGATCCGGTTTTTTCGCTCCGGGAATGATTACATCGATTGCATCTTTCGCTAAATACCAGGCAAGTACAACATTTGAAATCGCAACACTTTTATCATTAGCTATTTGACGAAGTTGTTCTACTTTTTCTAAATTGCGAACAAATGCTTCTCCTTGGAATAATGGATTTTTGGAACGGCCATCTTCAAATGTACTATTTTTATCGAATTTTCCTGTTAATAGGCCTGAAGCGAGTGGGAAATAAGGGATAAAGGAAATATTATGCTCCAACGTATATGGCATAAAATCATTTTCTGCATTTCGATTTAACAAATTATAACCAGATTGAAGAACATCAATATATCCATTTTGGTTACCTTCTTTTAATTGATCTAGTGTGAAGTTTGAAACACCAATCGCTCGAATTTTCCCTTCTTCTTTTAACCGGTGAAGTGTTCCAATTGCTTCTTCTTTTGGCGTGTCCTCATCTGGATAATGTATGTAAAATAAATCAATATAGTCTGTTTGAAGACGGCGCAAACTATTTTCCACTGTTTCTCTTAAAAACTTAGGAGAGTTGTCTATTAAAAATTGTCCATCTTCTAATTTATGCGCACCTTTTGAAGCTAAGACAATTTCGTGACGGCTTTTACTTTCTTTTAATACTTCTCCAATTAACTCTTCCGATCTCCCTTTCCCATAAATGAAGGCCGTATCCAAAAAGTCAATTCCATTATTAATTGCTGCGCGAACGATCTCTTTTCCAGTCTCATCGTTTAAATTAGGGAAAAGATTATGTCCTCCTACTGCGTTTGCCCCAAGTCCTACTGGATTCACAAACAAACCTGTTTTACCGATTTCTACTTTTTTACTCATCTAAAAACAACTCCTTTTCAGAATAATCATTATCATTTTACTCCTAATACTTACTATATTGATAGGAATTAGCTCAGGAATTGATATTTCTGAAACAAAGAATTAGTTAATCAAAAGTATAAAATGCTATGATTAGTGCAATTAACTAAGAAAGGAAGAGACGAATGAACACAACATTTACATATACTCATAGCGCACCACAAACTACAGATGAAACGAAAAAATATCCAGCATTATTTCTGATGCACGGTATGGGTAGCAATGAGCAGGATTTAATAGGCCTGGTTTCTAGCCTAAAAGACAAATGTCATATTTTTAGTATTCGCGGACCTATTAGCCAGCCACCTGGTTATGCATTTTTCACTATTGAAGGATTCGGAAAACCTCATCGTGCAGTATTTGACAAAGTGGTAACAGACCTTCAAGCATTTATAGAGAATACCATCGAAGAATATTCGGTAGATGGCGAACAAATATATCTTTTAGGTTTTAGCCAAGGAGCAATCCTAACTCAATCTCTAGCTCTAGTAATGGGTAACAAAATAAAAGGAATCGTTGCACTGAGTGGATACATTCCAGCATTTGTGAAAGAAGAATACACAAAGCTTTCGGTGGATAAATTGAATGCATTTATTTCGCACGGTGAATTGGATAATAAGCTGCCATTTGAATGGGGAGTTGCAAGTAAGGATTATTTCACTGGACTAGGAGCAAACGTAACATTCAAATCTTACCCGGTAGCACATGGGGTATCAGCAGAAAATCATCAAGACTTAGTTGCCTTTTTAGAAGCTAATATAAGTTAAATTAAAGGATTATACACCCCTTATGACGAATAGTATTCATCATAAGGGGTGTATTTTTTGGATAATACAGAAATAATGAATCTCGTACCAGAATTTCTAAACTTTTATGAAAAATCTGTTCAATCAACTATAGATGAAGAGCAACGATAGGCTCTATGGGAACAACATTATAATTTCGCCGCAGTACTTCCGGGTGATGAAGGTAGAAAAAGAGCTAGGTCTCTATTGGAGGATGCTTGGCCTCATTATGCGACATATTTGGAGGCCATAAAACGGTGGAAACCAGATGAAACACAGTTGCTATATTATTTAAATCAAGTTAAATCATTGTTAAATTGTCATGAACCGATAAGTCTAGTTGTTGTTTATTATGTAGGTGCAATAGAAAATAATGCTTTTGTTACTCCTACTTCCGATAAGAAATTAGCATTGTGTTTGCCGATTGAGGAAGGAATAATGGAAATTACGCTTGTACATGAATTAACCCATGTTGTCCATACTTACACAGCAAACTTAGCAACCGAGTGGGAGCGTACGATTGCGTCTACTATTTTGCAAGAGGGCTTAGCAACTCAGATTAGTAAGTACCTAGTTCCTGGGAATCCAGATTATAACTATATCGAATATAAAGAAGGATGGCTGGATAGTAATAAAAAAGAAATCTTTCAAGGTGCTTACCCATTTCTAAATGATTCCTCAGCTGAAGCTGTTGAAAAATTCACATTTGGCACTGGTACAGCAAATCATGAAAGAGAAGCATACTTCATGGGATGGGAAATAGTTCAATTATTATTAAATAAGGGCATGAGTTTTTCGGAAATGGCGCATGTACAAGAACAAGACATACCTGCTTTTATAAAAGGACATTATCCGGAGTTGACATGAAAAATGACGATAATTATTGATTCATCTCATGATATAAATGAGGAACAAGTAAGGGAACTAATAGAAGTCTGTCACGAAGAAAATTATTTGCTTGGAATATTAAAGAGTAATAAATTGATATGCAAACATATTGCATATATAGAGGGCAAACTAGTGGGACTGATAATGGCTTGGAAAAATGATTTTCATCCATATTGTACATATTTTCGTCTATTAACAAATCCTTTATATAATAGTAGCGAAATAGAAAGTAAGCTATATGCTAGATTGGGAAAGCAAAACCTCCCACTACAAACGTCGATTTGGGAAACAGCTACTAATCTAAAGCAATTTTATGAATCACGTGGATTTATTGAAATTAGAAGAACTTATATGCCTGTATTGAAAGTAGATGCAGTACATGAGGATTTATGGATTGTGGAAAATCGTTCAATTAAAACATTGAAAGCAGTTTTAGTAAACCCGCCTTTGAAGACTAAACTATTGCAATTCGTAAGAAAAACATATAAAGAGACACATTTAGATAATCCTGTTGCTGAAAAATCGTTAGAAGAATGGGAAAATCTTCTGCTTGATGATGTACTAGTAGATGGTAGTTTTATTTATTTAGATACATTTGAATTCGGTTGGAGTGGAAGTGTGAGATTTGATTTCCTACAATGCTTGCTTATAAAACAAATTCACTATGCAAAAGAACGAAATGTTCAATTCTTACAAGGTGAATTTGATACAACTAGTCCGTATGCAATGTTCTCTTTAAGGATTCTTCCATTTGATCCTTGTCCTACATGGGTAACTTATCAAAATAAATTCAATGATAGAAACGAGGGGGAAACATTTTGGTCCAATATGAAAATGAAACTATTAAAGTTTTCCAAAGCTCCTTATATCTAACTACTTCAGCTGTGATTGAGCTCGATGATGCCATTGTTTTAACCGATCCAAATTGGCTGCCGCAAGAAGTGGAAGAGATAAAGGCGTATGTTAATCAAGTAAGAAAGAACAGACAGCTTTATATCATCTACACGCATAGTGACTTTGACCATATTATTGGTTCAGGTGCATTTCCTGATGCAATAGTGATAGCTAGCAGGAAGTTGAGTGAAAATAAACATAAAGTGGATGCGATGAATCAAGTACATACATTTGATCAAAAATATTATTTACAGCGAAATTATAAACCAACATATCCAAAAGTAAATTACATCGTTTCAGAAGACGGACAAGAATTAGTGCTAGGGACAAGTACGTTAACATTTTATTTAGCACCTGGTCATACGGATGATGGCTTATTTACAGTAATTGAGCCTGCTGGAATCTTTCTTTCAGGTGATTATTTATCAGATGTTGAATTTCCATTTATTTTTGACAGTTATCTAGAATATGTTCAATCGATGCGTAAAGCAAATGACATTTTTGCTAAACATACTATTTCCCTTCATGTACCTGGACACGGTCATACAACTGAAAATAAAGTAGAAATGCAAAATAGATTGAAGTTTTCACAAGAATACCTTGAGCAACTACTTGTTCATCAAGAAAATATGGAAGAAATATTACAAGAAAGATACATATTCTATGAAGGGATGAAGCATATTCATCAAGATAATAAAAAATTGGCGTTGAAAGAAAAGGAACACATCGATCAGTGAAAAGAGAGGAGGATACTTTTTGAAGTTAGGTTTAAATAAAGACGAAGTGAAGTTAGTTCCTTATACCAGTGAATGGAATGCTGAGTTCATGAGGGTAAAGCAGCAAATAAAAGATGCTACAAATATTGGGGATAATCATATAGAACATATCGGTAGTACCGCGATTATAGGAATGGTAGCAAAGCCTATTATAGATATTTTAGTAGGTGTTGAAGATATAGCACTTGTCGATACTTCCCTTATGAAAGATCTAAAAAAAATCGGATTTCTTCGACTCAAAGTGGAAAGACCTGGTGAAATCGTATTTGCGAAATTTACGGATGATACATATGAAGTAAAAACGCACTATATTCATCTAGTGGATTTTGAAAAGGAACTATGGAATAATTTGCTCTTTTTCAGAGATTATTTAAATGCAATTGTGAATGCGAGAGAAGAATACAAAAAGATGAAAATAACTTATGCAGAGCGTGAAAATATGGAAATAACTGAGTATACAGATTTAAAAGGACCTTTTGTGAAAAGCATCTATGAAAAACGAAAAAGCAGGAGCTGAATTATTTTGATTACGAATTTATATTTTGTTAGACATGCTCATTCTACGTATACACCTGATGAGATGGAAAGACCTCTGTCAGAACGTGGAATGGAAGACGCAAAGTTGATTACAGAACTGTTGAAATTGGAGAAAATTGATCAAGTAATTTCTAGCCCATTTAAAAGGGCAATTCAAACGGTTGAAGGGGTTTCTGAATATATCGGGAAAGAAATAGAAATTGTAGATGATTTCCGTGAACGCACACTCTCGGAACATCCCGTAGCAGACTTTAACGAAGCCATTTCAAAAGTATGGTCAAATTTCGATTTTTCTTTGGATGGCGGAGAGTCCAATCACGTCGCTCAAAAAAGGGGAGTTGCAGCAACCCTTCATGTTTTGCGTAAATACAAAGGTCAAAACGTAGCTATCGGCACACATGGCAACATTATGGTGTTAATTATGAATTATTTTGATCAGCAATGTGACGTTCATTTCTGGAGGCAGCTTGCAATGCCTGACATATATAAACTTACTTTTCAAGAAACCCATCTAATTGACATGAGAAGGATTAGTGTGGCTTGCTCTAAATGAAGAAAAGAACATTCCTGGAAATGAAATAAAGGAGTCATACACATATAGCATTTTCAATCGATGAATCAGACTTCAATGATACTTAGAGCTTTTTGACTAACTATTTAGTAAAAAAATATGGAATATGGGAGATATAATATGAAACTAGCATGCTTGCACGCTCATCATTCCAATATAGACTATATTGAAAGCGTTCTAGCGCCCTATGATATAGAATTAGTGCATTTCGTTGACCCAGGTTTAATGAACAGAGTGACACATGATATAGGCTTCCAACAATTAGATGTCGGGAGAAAAGTGAAAGAACAAATGGAATGGATAGCAAAGTGCAATGTCGATGCTATCCTTATCACTTGTACAAACTATATTGCACTATTAAATGAAAAGGATCTTTCCTTTTCCATTCCAATTATTAAAATAGACGAACCTTATTTTGAAGCCATTTGTCAAATGGACAAACCTCAAGTAATCCTTTTTACAAATCCGGCTACAGTTGAAGGTACAATGAATAGGCTAACTCAATATGCAGCAAACAATCAAAAGAAGGTAGATATAGAAGTAATTGTCATTGAAGGTACCTTTGAGTTATTGATGCAGGGACTACATGAGGAATACAGCCAATTGATTGCCAACTACTTACATAACATCATACATGATGGAAAAAAAGTAATCTCCGTAGCTCAATTATCTATGGTTCATGCTTCTCAGCAAGTAGAGCGCGAGATTTCGAAAACTATTATGAATCCACTGAGCCCATTAGTAAAATTCATTGTTAATCAGCTGAGCTTGGGTGCCAGGAGTAAACACAATTCTGAATAGTTTCCGTGCGTCATACACTGGATCTATGGTTTAAGTCTCATTCCAAAACGATTTGTTTTACATCATTTTTACATGACGGTCTATTTGAGATTTCAACTACATGCATATGAAGAGGGAGGCACAGGATGAATATTTCTTATAAATTATTATCTTCTTTAAGCTTTGAAGAAGCGCATGCCTTGTTTAATCGAGGGTTTGAAGGTTACTTAATCCCAATGAATTTGCCGTTTGAACCATTTGTTGGTCGTTTTGGCAATGAGGGATTGTCTCCGTCTTTATCTATCGCTATGTATGATGGTGTGCAGCCGATTGGATTTGTTCTACAAGGGATTAGAGAAGTTAAAGGTCAAAAGATTTCTTGGAATGGTGGAACTGGAATTGTTCCAGCATATAGAGGTAGAAAATTAGGGGTGTCTTTGTTAGAGCAGGCAGAGAAACTGTTAAGAGAAAACAATGTTTCGGTAGCGACATTGGAAGCAATTGTTGAAAATAAGGCTGCAATTACGCTATATGAAAAATTTGGTTATCAAATAAAGGATGATTTACTCTTTTTATCAGGGAACGGAGTATTAAATAATACGTTGCCTATTATAGGTGATTATGATCTGCTTAGAATTCCTGCTTTTCAAACAATAGACTCTGGTTTGTTTCCAACCATTATCCCATGGCAAACTGATGCTAGTATTACGCCCAAAATGGGTGGGGAAGCGGTAATCATAAAGTCAAACGGTTCAGTGCAAGCAGCTTGTTTGATTCGAAAAAGATGGATATTTGAAGAAAAAGTAGAAGGTATCACTTTATTTCAAGTAACCGAAAATGGGAATAAGGAGGCTTTAGAAATACTACTTGCCTATGCCTTAGAATATGATCAACCTATAAACCGTACAACGTACAACTTTTTAAAAGGAAATGGCCGTGTAGTTTCTTCATTGATGACAAGCGGCTTTGAAAAAACATCTATATCGCAAATCTTCATGACGAAAATATTAGAATAAACCTATTTTAATGAAGAGTAACGGATACCAAGGCATTTCGAAATGCCAAAAAATGACCTCCTTCCATGAAAGTTTATAACCCGCAGTCTAAATTGATTTATAAAGAAAGCATCAAATAACGCCCGGCAAACGGTGGGCGTTATTTAAAGCTTACGTTACTTATTTCAAGAAACTAATTCATCTAATCGAACACATTTAATCCCTCTGGAATTCATCTGTTGTAAAACCATTGTCAATGCGTTAATCATATTCATAGGGGCTTCTGAGTCAGCTCCTATTGTATCTCCATTATCATGTAAAAGGATCACGTCGCCGCCTTTTATTTTGGTAAGAAGCCGGTTTTTCAGTTCTTCGTTCCCTACAGAAGCTCGCCAATCTCCAACCATTACAGACCATAATATCATCTTATATTTATTTGTTAGGATGAGATCAAAAATATTGATTAGGCCCCATGGAGGGCGATAATAAATTGGCCTAACGCCAATTATATTTCAATAACTTCCGCCGAACGAGTTAGACCCTTGCGAACTTTCCAAGGTGTCATAAGCCAGTTTGCACGATGTACATAATTATGAATTCCAATTAAATGTCCTTCTTTATGTATGCGTTGAATCAACTCAGGTAACTTCTCAGCCAATTGCGTTCAGAATTAACAGGGAGGATACATGGCATTTAAAAATTGTATTTACATCTATTTATATTATTGTTTAACTGCTTTAATTACTTATCAAACCGTTCTCAAAAAATACCTTCTTTTTGCATATTGCCCATTCGGACATAATTCATGCAAGTTACCATTATGTTGTCCATTTCCTATACGAGTTCGATATAAGGTATATTATTTAATAAATTGCGTAAAAACTGCCCCTGCAATTGTTACTTTTCACTAACAATTGAGGAGCAGTTCATATTTGGATAGGGGTTATTCCAATGATTGATTGTAACATTAGTGACGTAGCCAACTTATTAAATAACAAATAATAAAGAATTTTTACAGCACCTCGTTAGCCTTCAGAATAGTCTAGCACTAGTTCTTCTCCAATGAAGTCAAAAAATCCAGGGACCTCAAGGTTGATATTATTTTTTATTATTTTAATAATACGTTCTTTTAAATCCTGTTCCAGGTCTTCGCGGTAATCGTTACTTGTTTGAAACAATACGCTTTGTAGTTTAGGTTCAAGCTGTTTTAATATGGATAGAATATCGGTTTCGTCCATTTATTCACCTCCTTTTCTTTTTTCAATATTACTGTTAACTACATTCTCAATGCTGTGGATGGCATTTTCAAGGGATGCTATTTTATTTTCAAAGCGATGAAGTAAATAAATAGAAACTACAATTGGGAATCCAAAGTTGCCAATTAATTGTACAATGTTCCCTGCATCAATCATGATTAATCTCCTTTCTAATATTTTTAATTACATTTTTTCTAGTTTTTGAGACGGCTTGCTGTGTAATTCCTAAATGTTGAGCAACTTCGTTATCTGTCATTTGATTCACATAAACAAGTGATAGGATCTCCTTTTGTCTATCTGTCAGCTTTCTTAAAATATGAAATAAGTTATCGCTTGATATATGGTCAACAATGTCTTTAGAGAGAACGATAGGATCGGTATATGATTTCTCGACGTAAATTAAATCACTTGTTAGAACTAATTGGTTTCTATTCCTATAATCTCGTAACTTTCTATCAAAATGTTTACTCTCATAGTGTAGAGCCTTTATTAGATAGGATAAAATTCTGTAGTTTTGATAATACTTTTTAAATTTCGAATCAATAATTAATTTAATTTCTCCGGAATTAGTAGCTTTGAACTCTTCCAATAGTGTTCTATTGGAAGGGCACCTTAAGAACTCTTGAATTATCTTCTGTTTTTCGGAACTCATTTTATCACTCCTCCACAAATAAGAATCAACGTTCTAATTTGGCGTGTGAAAAATAATATCATTTCCTAATTTTAAGATATATCTTGTCCTATAAAGGGGATTTCTTCTTCTGTTTAACAACCACTTTTATAAAAAAAAATATTTAAAATTTTAGTGTGCATATGTTGGATTAAATAAGGGACTTGCATTAGTTGAGTTGAAATCATGATCTGTAGGTAATAGTTGATTAAATTAAATATTTAGTAAAAAGTAATTGTTCTTTCCTAAATATTACTAAAAAATAAACATATTTAGAAGGAAAATAAGTTGGGAAATAACGTATTATACATATATTTATCTTTATATAAATGCTTCTAATTTCATTAAAGAAGGAAATTTTAATAATACTTAATAATTTTCCGATACAAGGCATATATTAGATTATACTTGTAAATCACCATACGGAGCTTTTCATAGGCATATTGTCGTAAAATGTCGAGCGATTGTTAAAGGTTTTTAACTATTTTTATAGAACTAAGAACTAATATATGTTACTACGTTCATAGAGGTGGGGAAAAATGAGTAGTATAGGTTATATCATCAAACAAGAGCGATTAAACCAGAATATCAAACAGACCGTACTGGCAAAAGGCATCTGTTCTACTTCCTATCTCAGCAAAATAGAGAATAATTCCACTGTCCCAAGCGATGAAGTCATAACTTTTTTACTGAAAAGGCTGAATTTAGAGATAGGTAAGCTGTCAAACGAAGAAGAAAATAAGTTCATAGAAGATTTTTATGAAATGTATAAAAATGCAATCATTCAGAGGGATAAGAAGTTGATCAAAGTAACGCTGCATGAGTTCTCTGTTCAAAAGACTTACTTCTTGCAACTTAAAAATTATTATACCCATAACCTTTATATGTTTCGGCTAATGTTAATATTGAATGAAAAGATAGAGAACCTACAATCCGCATATGAGGTGATCATAAAAACGGAAGATAATTTTGATGAAAAGCAAAGATTCATCAGTAATTTAAATCTAGGTATTTATTATTATTTGAATGGCGATTATTACAAAGCGTTAAGCAAAGTAGAGAGCTCACTGGCTTCTGTAAATAATATATCAATTGAAGAGTGGGAAGTAGCTGATTTTCACAATGTGCTTAGTTTAGTTTACTTGAAATGTAACGAATTCTTTAACACAATTAACTACGCATCAAAATCATTGATGTATTATAAGGACAATCTGTTATTTGAAAGAGCCATTGATAGTTACATCGTTATAGGTATAGCACATAAAAAAATGAGAAAATACAAAGAAGCCGAAAAGAATTATAATCTAGCCAAAAAATTGGTGATAGACTATAAAGTTTTTCATTATGAAGGGATGATTTATCAAAATCTAGGTTCTTTATATGCAATCCAAGAGAATCATGTTAAAGCAATTGAGTACTATAAACTTAGTTTGAAAAGCAAGGAAGAGAACTACAACGACGATGGATATTTGATAACTATTCTTTCCATCATCAAGGAGTATTCTAAGCAAACGGATCAGGTAGAGGTCCTAAGATGGTGTGAAAAAGGGTTTAAGGTATTGGAGGAAGTAAAGAGTAAAGATAATTTTGAATTCCATTCCTATAAATGGCACTTAGAAATTTATAGAACGCTCCATTCTAAATCGATTGAGTTTGAAGTGGTACTAAAGAAAGCAATAAATCATTTCGAACTGGTTCGTGATGATCGACATGTACAAAAATATTCGATTTTACTGGCGAATTACTTCTTTAAAGAAAGCAAGTTTAAAGCAGCTGACTTATATTATCAAAAATCAATTCAAATTCTATTTAAACAAAATTTTATTATGAAATGGGAGGATTTGTGATGAAAAAGAAAAACGTATTTATATGGTTATCTTTAGCTTTTATCTTGACATTAAGTTTTACTACTAACACAAGTAATATTGCTGAGGAAGAAGCACCTAGACCAACTTCTATTGATTACTCTTCCTACTTATAAACTATTAGTCGATAATTAGTGTTTTTAAATATGTGATGCAGATACTCATCAGTATTAAAGAGCTGATGAGTATCTTTTATTAGAAATAATATAGAATTGCAATTTTTCACTCTGCTTCGACAGTTTGGCCAAGCTTTGACCACCCGATGTCCTGCCTCTTCAATAACTGCATTGCTTTATTTCCTGTAAACAAATTTATTAATGCAGCAATAAAAGGCTTTAGCATACTGGTTGTTGCACGAATTTCTTCAATTATTGTGAATTAAAGAACCAAATGAACTTTTTACTCAAATTATTTAACATAACCCCCAAATTACAAATACCTCAAATTTACATATTCCATAACAAAACCGTAATCAAATGAGTTTTAGGACAGACTCTTCTTTTGCTTTTTTTCCTTGTTGCATGCCGGAAAATAGATCGAAAAAATTCACTTAGTAAGTTACTAAAAAAACATTTATTTAAATTTTAAAAATATTTGTAATGTTATATCTAATATGTTAGTATTTCAATTAAGGGAAAGTAAGCGCTAACAAATGGCTTATTATCCGTAAATATATATTTCTAGAACGGAGGCTAAAATGTTAGGTAAGAAAAAATAATAAAGTGAGTCATTTATTGCGTTCTTTAAAATGAGAATTATTGGCATAATTAGTCTAGAGCTATATTTGAAGATAAATTTGTTCTGGATTATTTTATTTCAAAAGATAAGGGGAATGAAGAATGAAATTAAAGTCCATTGGTTCAGAAAAGGATAACGCTGAATAGTAATAATTATTTTTAGAAGATTAAATTAAATCATCTAAACTAAAATGTTAGTATTTTAATAAAATCATAAATGAAACGAAAAGAGAAAAAAATTAAATTGAGAGGGGGACTAACATGTTAATGCCAGAAATTGCAAAGTTAGGTCATGTTTCATTAGTAACTCCAAATTTAGAGAAATCACTATGGTTCTTCCATGAAGTCTTAGGTTTAGAAATTACGGAGCGATCACATAATACCGTATATCTTCGAGCAAATGGAGAATTTGAACATCATAGTCTCGTTCTTAAGGCAGGAGATCGAGCTTATGTTGATCACGTGGGGTGGCGTGTCAAACGACCGGATGATGTAGAAGGATTTGCACACTTGTTAACTAAATCAGGTACAGAGGTAAAGCATTTACCGAAGGGACATGAAGCAGGCCAAGGGGATGCCATTCGCTTTCAAATGCCTACAGGACATACGTTTGAAATGTATTATGACGTAGAAAAACCAAAGGCTCCAGAAGAAATTCGTTCAGTACTCAAAAATCAAACCTATCGCTCCTGGAATCGGGGGATTGCTCCACGCAGAATCGATCATGTGAACCTTTGGACTTCACAAAATCCCGGTGATGCACATGCTTGGCTGTCTGAACATTTGGGCTTTAAGTTACGAGAATACATTCGTTTAGACAACGGACATGTGGCTGGCGGATGGATGAGTGTTACTCCACTCGTACATGATATTGCGGTAATGGCTGCACCTCATGCTCCGACTAGTGCAAGATTCCATCATGTGGCATATTGGCTTGATAATGCACAAGATGTTTTAAGAGCATGTGATATTTTACGTGAATATGGAATAATGCCGGATCAGGGACCTGGAAAACACGGTGTTTCTCAAGCGTTATTCACTTACGTAAAAGATCCAGGAAGTGGTCATCGTGTAGAATTATTTAGTAATGGTTATCTCATATTTGAGCCAGACTGGGAGCCATTGGAATGGACAGAAGATGAGTTTGAACTTGCCCTTTGTTATTGGGGACCAACGGAATATAGACCTCATCGTGATCAACATCCAATGGATGAAACGACTGAAGCATAAATAAATTCATTTTATTAAGGATAAAGGAGAGCGTGAGATATGATAGAAATTAAAACGCGTAAAATTCAAACGAATGGTTATTCTACTAGTCTTTTAGAAAGCGGAAATCCTGAAAACGATACCATTATTTTTCTACATGGTGGAGGTCCTGGAGCTACAGCAATATCCAACTGGAAAAACTTCATTCCATGCTTTAATGAACAATTTCATGTGCTAGCTCCAGATATTCTTGGATATGGCTATACAGACCATCCAGAGGAAATGCCAAAAACATTAGCGGGATGGATGCGTGAACGGGTCAACCAAGTCCTTGCGATGATGGATGAACTCGGAATTGAAAAAGCCCATATTGCAGGGAATTCAATGGGTGGCGCACTTACCATGCATTTACTCATGGCAGCACCGGAACGTTTTGACCGTGTAAGTTTAATGGGAAGCGCTGGAGGTCTATCTTCTACTGCAACTGTAGAAGTTATGCGAATGATTGGTTTCTATAAGGATCCAACAATTACTAGTTTTAAAAATCTTCTAAAATGGTTTGTTTATGATGAAAGCCTAATTGGAGATCAATTAGATACGATTGTTAAGGAACGTTTTGAGGAAGTCATGCGCCCAGAGGTCAGACGTTCATATGAAAGTTTCTTTGCGGTCCCACCTGTAGATTTTAATGTGCCACCTTCTGCACTTCGTCGTATCGATCATCCTGTACTCATTGCGCATGGTAGAGAAGACCGTTTTGTGTTACCGGAGTCTAGCGTCTATTTACAGCAGTATATACCCAACTCGCAGTTGCATATTTTTGATAAATGCGGACATTGGGTTCAAGTGGAACGGAAAGATAGTTATAGTAAATTATTACTAGATTTCTTTAATGATGAGTATTAAACTATTTATATTTAATGTGAAGATACAGTCAAAGGTGTGAATGATCATGAAAAAGGACGAAGCTTATGATTATATGAAAAGTTATATCATTAATCAAACATGGAAACCTAGCTATACGATAAATATTAATGAAGTAAGTGCCATTTTAAATATGAGTCGCAGCCCGGTAATGGAAGCTTTGAAAGAATTGGAACAAGAAGAATATGTAACTATTATTCCACAAGTCGGTGCTTATGTGAAACAGCCTAGCTCCACTGACTTAGTAGAAAGATTATTAATGCGAGCTTCATTAGAAGCACTAATGGCAGAATGGGCTGCTATCAATATTAGCAAACAGCAATTGGAACAGTTGAATCAGCTTTTAGAACAAATGGAGAAATCTGATATCCAGTTAGAGCGATATGGGGAACTAAATCGTGAATTTCATCAAATCATTTATGAGGGATCTGGTTTAAATTATGTAAGAAAAATTGTCGAACAGTGTTGGGATTATATGGATTACCTAGAAGCCCAGAAACTAATATTTCAGAAACGAGATATGTCTCGCTCTATAATGGAACATAAAATGATTTATCATTGTCTCGTAGAAGGTAATAAGTCCCTTGCCAAAGAACTTATGGAAAACCATATCGTGAGGGCTGCTAATTTATCAACCACTAATAAATATCTATCTGAAGTTGAGTCTAACAATGTAAGAGTATAGAAAATATGACATTCTTGTAAATGAAGCGGCCAATAATATAATTTCCGATTTCGTTCGCACTAAAATTCATCAGATCGTAAAAGATCCTGTGATCGCCGGCAAACTGACACCAAACTACTTTTTCGGTACCAAACGCCTTATTCAAGAATCTTTTATACTCTATAGAGCAGCATTTTGACTGGATAATAGAGTGTATCCAATATATGAACGACCGCGGCATTGAAACAATTGATCCGCGGTTTTAAACGCAGAAGAAAAGTGAAGAAAGCACTGTCAGGAGATGTCTGAAGCTACGCTTAAACCAAGAACTGAATCTTGCTGGAGTACCGAGATATCGTGAGATCTGAGATGAAGTTACTGCAAAAGAATATAAGGGCTTTGTTTTAGGTTCTACATTGTTAGCTTCAAAACATTGGTTGGTAAAAATTAGATTTATGAAAGCGTTTTATATCTTGATAAAGGAACGGAAGGGCCGAACAATTTTCCATGCTATTCATCAAGTTGGCACTTTCTACTTTAAAATTTCAGAAATTTTAAAAAATGGAGGATGTTCCTTATGGCAAAAAGAAAGCTTTGGAGTTATGAGAACACAGTAGTTATATTATTTTTCCTAGCAATTGGTTTTGTATGGTTTGATCGAAACGCTATAAACTTTCTAATCCCATTTATGCAGAAAGACTTTAATTTGACAAATACCCAAATTGGGATGCTTGCTTCAGCTTTAGCGATCACATGGGCTCTCTCGGGGATTTCTGTAGGTCTTATATCTAGCAAAGTGAAAAACAAAAAAATAATCATAGTTATTGCGATTTTTCTATTCACTATTATTTCAGCAATGCACGGAGCGGCTTCGACTTTTATATCCTTGTTCTTTTTGCGCTTGTTGATGGGGTTAGTGGAAGGTCCGCTTGTTCCGGTTGCTTCAGCCATTGTTACGATGGAATCCTCTGAGAAGCGCCGCGGTTTTAACTTGGGACTCGTTACGGGAACTTCTAATGGCTTATTCGGTAATTTTCTGGCGCCACTAATCATTGTTGCTTTGGCCAATCTGTTTGATTGGCAGAAGACTTTTTATATGACCATTATCCCAGGTATTATTATTGGTGTACTTGTTTGGTTGTCGATTAGGAACCCAGAACTTAAGGAGGAAGCTTCTGTTGTTTCAAAAGAAAAAGTAAGTCTGAAAGGTGTTATGAGGAACCGAAACTTTTGGTTATGTGTTCTTGCTGCAAGCTGTGCAATTACATTCGTTACTTCTTTTTCAATTTTTACTCCTCTCTATCTTATTAATGTGACTCAGTTGTCTCCAAGTACAATGAGCATCATTATGGCAGCGTTTGGAGGAGGATTTGCCCTTTTCTCATTTGTAGTTCCTGCGATTTCAGACCGAATCGGGCGGAAGCCGACAATTGCAATATTTGGGCTTCTTCCAGCGTTTATTCCGCTTTCTATTATGATACTGGACAACGTAGCTGTACTTATTCCGCTGGTTTTCCTACTCAGTATTGGTTCAGGTGTATTAACAATGATGATTAGTGTCCTCCCGATTGAGTCAGTCCCTATTAAATATGCTGCATTTGCTTCAGGCTTTGCTATTGCTGCTGGAGAAATTATTGGTGGCGTAATGAGCCCTACAGTTACGGGAATGGCTGTGGATGCTTGGGGTCTTAATGCAGCGCTGTATATCTGCGCCGGCGCAGCGTTTCTATTTTGGTTTTTCGCAATGTTCCTCAGAGAAACTGCACCTGTTAAGCTTCGTGCGAATAAAGCAAACGAACCTGCTTTAAACGTAGACGAACCTACTTCAAACGCAGACTATTCGAAAAAAATATCTTAGAAAGGATCTGGGAGAAGCACGTGTTCAGGGTGCTTCTCCTACGCGTAGATTTATTAAAGAAGGTGCCAAAGTTGTTCATAAACATATCATCACATCAGGTGGTGGTATTAAAGGAAGTCTTATTGGAATGGCATATTGTGCCTCAAATTTCGCTGTAACAGGCATGACCAAGGTTGCTGCACTCAAATACGCTTAATACAACGTATTTATGTACATGAAAATATTATCGAAGAGTTCATGCAAATAATGGAAGATGCAACGAAACGCCTAGTTGTTGGTAATCCGTTAGATGAAGCAAGTATTCACTGTTCAAGAATAAATGTCATAAGCGGCATTATGAAAATGTAAGGGGTAGATGAATAATGTCAGTTTTTCAAAAGATAGACTTTTTCTCTGATTCAATTGAAGTGCTAGTAGTTGGTGGGGGCCCTGTTGGACTTTCTACAGCGATGGAACTAGGTCTACGTGGAATAAAAGTTGTCATTGTTGAACCACGTAAGGAAGTTTCACATTTACGCCCTCGTGCGAAAACAACAAATGTACGTTCCATGGAGCATTTCCGTCGCTTAGGAATTGCAAATGATATTCGTGCTGCGGCAGCGCTAAAGCCCGAATGGTCCCAAGAAGTCAGCTTCT